>CAZUKF010000001.1:0-47397 GCA_964620765.1 uncultured Rickettsiales bacterium
AATACCATGCCGCCAAGTAAAAGCAGAGCTTCATCGAGGGCCGCATCAAGGAGCTGGAAGACAAGGTCTCCCGCGCCGACGTGATTGATATCTCCAAAGTGGCGGGCGACACCGTGAAGTTTGGCGCCACCGTGAAGCTGGTGGATGAAGACACCGATGAAGAAGCCACCTACCAGCTGGTGAGCGAATACGAGGCGGATTTAAAAGCCGGGCAGATCTCGGTTACCGCCCCCATCGCCCGCGCGCTCATCGGCCGCAAGAAGGGCGACTCGGTGGAAGTGCACACGCCCAAGGGCCAGAAGGCGTACGAGATCCTGGAAGTGCAGTACAAGTGAACTGACTAGTCAGGGTCCCGGCGGGTTTTTGAGGTTTTTTCTTTTTTTTCAATGCAGTGAGCTTTTGGCTCCGCGGTTTTTTAGCGGGTTTTAAAGCGGGATAAGCGCCAAAAAGAACGCTTATCCCACTTTTTCTGCTGGGACTAAAAAGGTGAACCCTCCTGATGAAATTTCTTTTAGGCGCACAATAGAACCTGGAGGGAATTTCCAGTGTTGCTCCACAGGATTATAATGAGGCGTTGGTAACACCCTGTATGTCCCATCTCCTAAGCTAAGAGCATGAGTGGCACGCAGCCAAAACGCATCGCCTTCCTCTTGTTCGACATCGATCCGTATCACATCAGGATTCGGATGAATCGCCAACATCACCTTGGTTCCATCAGGAGTAGACTTTTCTTTTAGCCTTACGCTCTCTCCCGGCAAAAATGCCCAAACCTCATCTTCAGGATTATAATTAGACGTTGGCAATAGCTTGTATAGTCCGTCGCCCATCTCCTGCGCTTGAGTTGGCCGACAAGCTGTTGATCCTTCGTCGAGCAGTTCAACGTATACCGTTATGGTCTTTTGATCGTTCTGCATAATAAATACTTATAATTGATTCGGTTGAAAACCATCGTCGCCAATTTGGATTATTTCTCTAGTCTTATTATCTCGTACCACAAACTTTCCGTCTTTTTCATAACGAGTAGCGCCATTGTTAGGATTCACTTTATTAGGCGCTGGGTATTCCTTTCCGTTTTTAATTGTATCGGTGATTTTCCTTTCACCCCATCCACGTTTTTCCATTTGGTTTTGCCATTTCGCATCGGATTTGTGTTCACCCAACTTCCATTCAGTATCGGTGCGACCACCCAGAGGAGGCTCTTTACCGCCCTCCGGCTTCGGCGTTTGTTCCGGCTTGGGAGTAGATGGTTCATCTTCCGGCGGTAATTCTACCCCGTCCAATTGCCCCAGAATCGTTCGCGCAACCGCACGGCCCACGCCTGTAGCAAGACCGGCCAGCAACGTCTCCAGCACATAAACCGGTTCAATCGGCGGATCGGCAGGCTCCCCCGCCCCTTCCAGTACCGGCTCGGCAGAGCAGCGACAGTTGGGGTGCACACCGCCCGGCGCGCCGCCCTCGCCCCAGCTCTGGACCTCGCCGTCCATCGCCGCGCAATCTCCACACGCGTCAGCACTGGCGCGCCACGCATAGTTGCGGATGCCGAAGGCAGGCTGGCGTATTGAATCCAGCTCCTGCTTTACCGCCAGCCGGTGCTGCACCTCCTCCAGCGCCAGGCGGGCCTGCAGCTGCGGCAGCAGCGGCCTGCTGAAATTGAAGCCATCCGTTTCCTCATATTCGTCTTCTGCGCCTTCCTCTTCCGCTTCATCTTCAAGGGGATCAAAGAGCCGCTCCAGCTTTTGCAGATACTCCAGGCTTGCGCGCGCCAGCACGCCGGGCAGGTAGGGCTCCTCCAGTGTAATTTCATCCACGCCCAGCTTCTCGCGCATCTGCCACGCGAAAGCGCGCCAGTGCTCCCCGGCGGCTTCCTCCGTGACGTGCCCCGCTTGCTGCATCGCCACTTCAATGGCGGAAAAAAGCGGCGGCAGCTCACCTACAGCGATGGTTTTTTGCGCAAATCTATTCATGCCGCGCCTTCCGCATAGCCTTCTCCTGCCGTGCCTCGGTGCCGAAGGTGGGCAGGCAGGGCCGCAGGCTGCAAAGAACCGTATGGGCGGCTTTGGAAAGCGCGGGAGGCGAGCCGCGACGCAGGTACGCGGCAAAAGCCTTGCGCTCTTCTTCCGCGCGCGCAAGCAGGAATACCACCGCACCCGGCAGTTCGTCCAGTGCTCCCGGCGCATGCAGGCGGGCGGAATCTTGCGGCAGCAGCAATTCGCCCTCCCTAAAGCCCTGCGCAACGCGCGCCGCCAGCCCCTCTTCCCCGGTTTCTTCCGCCGCGTAGGCGCTGGCCTTCCTGCCGTTGAACAGGTTGGCGGCGGCGCGGGCGATATCCAACCCCTCGAAAAGATCAAGCAGCTGGCGCGCCGAGGAAAACGGCGTGGCGGGCAGTGCGTCGCCGAACTCCTGCGCCGCCAGCGGCGCTATCATTGCGGCGATGAAACTCTCCGCGCCCGCAGTCGGCGCGTAGCGAGCTGTACTTTCAAACAATTCACGCAGCACCCGTTCATCGGCACCGGCCCGCCGCACGGCGCGGCCATGGCCCATGATGAGATGATGGCCCGTAAAGGCATACCAGTAGCGCATGTTTCCCCCTGCCTGTTACTGGAACACAGGGGCAGTGCGGCCGGAAGGGGAAGATTTTAGAGGTAATACACGTAGTTCCGGCGGCAGGCGCGGTAGATGGAATAGCCTGCTGCCACGGCGAATCCCGCCAGCACCAGCAGCTTCAGCGTATCGCCCATGCTGGGCAGGGCATGCTCATAGGCCAGCATCTGCACCGGGTGGATCATGATGTAGAACGGGTTCCACTGCATGATTGCCTGCATCGCCCCCGGCAGCACCGTGATGGGGTAGAGCACCGGCGTGAACCATACCAGCACGTTCATGCTCACCTGGATGGCCTCGCCGATATCGCGCACATACGGCGCGAGGAAAGCAATCGCAATGGCCGCGGACATGACAATCACCAGCACCGGGATAAGGTAAAGCGGGATCAGCAGCACGTACGGGTGAAAGCCGACGAAGAACGCCGCCACCACCGTGTACATCACGGTAAAGGAAACAAGATAGGTGTAGGTGTGCTTCAGCACGTCCGCCACCGGGAAAATGGTGGAGGAAAGCATGCAGCGCTTGAGCGTTTCCGCCTGCGTAAGGATGGAGCCGGAAGAGCCGACGAGCGAGGTGGCGATGAACGTCCACAGCGGCAGCGAAGACACGATGAAGAGGATATAATCTTCCTGCGGAAAGCGCATGATCAGCGGCATGACCACGGAATAGACAACTATCATGGTAATGGGCTGGATCAGCGTCCACAATATGCCGAGGAAGGAATTGCGGTATTGCTTGGAAAGCTGGTTTTTGGCAATCAGCAGCGCCGTGCGCCAGTAATACTGATCCTGCAGGCGGCGGAACTGTGCGACCGGGCTAAGCATATTCCAGCTCCGGCAGGTTGAGAATATCCTTGCGGTACTGGTTCATGATGTCCCTGGCGCTGCCCTCGTTGATGATGAGCCCGCCATGCATAAGGATAAAGCGGTTGCACATGTCCATGATCTCGTGGTGGCCGTGGCTGACCATGAGCGTGATGGAGGCGCCGTCTACCTTTTCCAGCAGCATGCGGCGGGATTTTTCCACGAAACCGGCGTCGCCGGCGGCAAAAATTTCATCCAGCAGCAGGATGTCCGGGTTCTGGAAAATGGCGGAGGAGAAAGCCAAACGCGCCATCATGCCGGAGGAGTAATTTTTAAACGGCGTGTCGATCTTGTCGCCCAGCTCGGAAAAATCGATGATGCGCTGTTCCACTTCGCGCGAATATTCATGCAGCTTGCCGCGGTAGGCGTAGGTCAGGCGCACATTGCCGCGGCCGGTGACCTCGCCTTCAAACCCCGCGCCCATCTCGATCAGCGGCACCACCGCCCCGTGCACAACGCGCGAGCCGGCGTGGATGGGGTAGTTGCCGGAAATCACCTTCAGAAGCGAGGATTTGCCGCTGCCGTTGGCACCGAGTATAGCCACGCGGTCTCCCGGTTTGGCGCTGAAGCTGACACCGTTGAGGATCGGCACGCGGACGGGGCGGATGGATTTCTTGCGCAGTATCCACTGGCGCAGGCTGGACGCACGCGCATGCGTGTCCACGCCACGAACCTCCACATCTTTCAGATCAATAAGCGCCAAGCTGTATACCGGTACGGTTCTTTTAGACCGTTGTGAGCCGCTTCATCGCGGCGGTTTTTTTGAAATCAATCACTTCGGAAATTTTTTTTTGCGCCTTTTCCGCTTCCATCTCCTTGAGGTGGTAGTAGTCGCGGCGTGACAGCGAGGTGCGCGAGTAGGCGTTGTGGTCGAAGAAGACGATGCTGGAGCCGGCGTTCTCAAATTCAAACGGCACCCAGAGCAGGTCTGAAAGCGTCTGCATGATTTTCATGTGGTGCTCGGGCTTGGCGAAGAACAGCATGAAGCCGCCGCCGCCCGCGCCCAGCAGCTTGCCGCCGAGTGCACCGGCGCCGATGGCGCGGTTGTAAATCTCGTCGATGAACTCCGGCGCCACGCTGGCGGAAAGCGAGCGCTTGATCTGCCAGGATTCGTGCAGCAGCTTGCCGAACTCGGCGATATCAGAGTTGGTGGTGAGGATTTTCAGCGCGTCGTCCACCATTTCGCGCATTTTCATCAGCTCGGCCTTTTTGTCGCCGCGCGCCTGCGCCTGCATCTGATCACGCGCGATGTTGGAGGCCGTGCGGGAAACGCCGGTGAAGAACAGCAGCAGGTGGCTTTGCAGCTCTTCCAGCCGGTGCGGCGGCACAATGACCGGCTCCACCTGGAAATCCCCGCTGGGAAGAATGCTGATCTTGTTGAAGCCGCCGTAAGCGGTGGCAATCTGGTCCTGCACGCCGACGTTTTCGCGGATTACTTCGCGTTCGATATGCACGGCCTCGCAGGCCAGTTCGCGCTTGTTGGACATGCGCCCCTGCAGCGCGTGCAGCGCGTGCAACAGGCCCACGGTGAAGGCCGAGCTGGAGCCGAGGCCCGAGCGGGCGGGCAGGTCGCCCGTGTGGTGCACTTCGAGGCCGGTATCCATGCCCATGTATTGCAGTACGGCGCGCACGGCCGGGTGCACGATCTGGTCATGGTCCATCACCGCCTCGATGCGCGACCACACCACGCGCGTCTTCTCCGGGAAGAAGGGCGGCAGGTGGCGGCAGGTGAGATAGCAGTAATGGTTGATGGTGGTGGAGAGCACCGCCCCGCCATGCTCACGGTACCAGGTGTGGTAATCCGTGCCGCCGCCGAAAAAAGAAATGCGGAAGGGGGTGCGGCTGATGATCATGCGTTGGCCCGCATGCCGGTTGAATCCGAAAAATGATGCTGGTACATGCGGTTGAGGCCGTCTTCAAGGGTTACTTTCGGGCGCCATCCTAATGCAAAAAGCCGGGCAGAATCCAGCACTTTCCGGGGGGCGCCGTCGGGCTTGGTGGTGTCCTGCGTGATTTTGCCTTTATAGCCAACCACTTCGGCAATTTTCTGGCCCAGATCGCGGATGGAAATCTCCTGCATGGTCCCCACGTTGATGAGCTCCGCGCTTTCCTGCCGTTCCATCAGGAAAATCAGCGCATCGGCAAGGTCATCGGCATAGATGAACTCGCGCAAGGGGCTGCCGGTGCCCCAGGTCACCACCTCGGACGCATTCTGCAGTTTTGCCTCGTGAAAGCGCAGCATCAGCGCCGGGATGACGTGCGAGGCCGCGGGATCAAAATTATCGCCGATGCCGTAGGCGTTGGTCGGCATCGGCACCACCACCTTCATACCATATTCCTTCGCGTAGGCCTGCGCCATGACGATGCCGTTTATCTTGGCCGCCGCGTAGGCAATATTCGTCGGTTCAATCGGCCCGTTTAAAAATTCGCTCTCCTTCACCGGCTGCGGCGCCATTTTCGGGTAGGTGCAGGCCGAGCCGGGAAATAACAGCTTTTGCACACCGTGTTTGCGCGCCGCCTCCATCACGTTGATCTGCATGGCGGTGTTATCATGCACGAACTGGCCGGGATAGGCGTTATTGGCGTGGATGCCGCCTACCCGTGCTGCCAGGTGATAGACAGAAGTGGGCTTGTATTTCGCAAAATAGGCCGCTACCGCCGCCGCATCGCGCAGCTCCAGCTCCGCATGGGTCGGCGTAAGCGCCCCCGGAAGCAGCCGCGCCAGCGCCGAACCGACAAGGCCGGAAGCGCCGGTGATAAGGGTTTTTTCTTGAGTTTTCATAAAAGTTAACGCAAGGATGCCGCTGATGACCGCCACTCTGCCCATGCCGCCTGAAAATGCAAGCCCTTCTGCGCTTACCGTCACCGCGCTGGACGCGGTGCAGGATGCCGCCCGGCTGGGGCTTTCCCTGCGTGAAGACAACCTGCTCAACGCGGTGAATAAAAGCAGGGATGCGAATGACTGGTTCACCGAGGCAGACGGCGGGAACCAGGACCTGCTGCATGACCGCCTGCCCGCAGAAATGCCTGACGGCACGCCCATTGCCTTCGAGGGCGAGGAAAAAAAAGGCCGCAAGCTCCGCCCCGCCATGAGCCAGTTTTCATACCGCTGGATTATCGATCCCATCGACGGCACCAAGCCCTTCAAGAACGGCGGCCATGAATGGGCCGTCTCCGCCGCGCTGCAGAAACGCCGTTCGCCCAGCGAGCGCATTATCTTTGGCGATAAATGGGAAACCGTGACGGGCGTGCTTTACTGCTCCGCGCCGGGTGACAGCGCCGACAACATGAAAGGCACGCTCTACTGGGCTGAAAAAGACAAAGACGGCGCTTACGCCATTGACTGCGCCACCGGCGAGCAGCGAAGGCTTGGACGGCCGGCAACACTTGGGACAACGCTGGAATGCAATGTCGCTGCCGATCCGGCCTTGCCCAACCCGGAAAAGTACAATCCCGTAAGCGACGCCTTCGCGCAGATGCTGCGCGAAGGCTTTAGCCGCCACGCACTTACTCCCACCTATGCCCGCAGTATCGTGCATACCGCCATACAGGCACTGGAAGGGCAGAAACATGCCACGCTGTTCGAGATCGCCGCACATGACTGGGACATCGCGGCGCTTAAACTGATTGCAGAGAAAAGCGGTGTATTTTCCCATATCGAACCGCTGGGTAACGGGCTCTATTCCACCCGCGTTACCTGGGACGGGGAGTTGTTCCGCCGTTCCAACCTCGCGGCAGCACAAACCGTTTGCGAAGGCCATGCCGCCCGGCTATAAAGTGCCCGAAACCCATGACTCAGCACGACATACACACGGTTGAGCGCCTCTATAAATCCATGCTGCTGATCCGCCGCGTGGAGGAATATATCTGCGAGGTTTATCACACCGACGCCATCAAGAGCCCCGTGCATCTTTCCATCGGGCAGGAATCGGTGGCAGCCGGGTTGTGCGACCCGCTGGCGCCGGATGATGTTGTTTCCAATACCTATCGCTGCCATGCCACCTACATCGCCAAGGGTGGAGACGTGAAGCAGATGATGGCCGAGCTTTACGGCAAATCCGGCGGCTGCGCCGCGGGCAAGGCCGGTTCCATGCACCTCGTTGATATGCCGCACGGCGTGATGGGCGCCTCGGCCGTGGTGGGCACCACCATCCCGGTGGCCATGGGCTACGCGCAGGCCATGAAGTGGGACGCGAAGAAGCTCGGCAAGCAGCGCGTGGTGATGGCCATCTGCGGCGACGGCGCCACGGAAGAAGGCTGCTTCGCCGAATCGCTCAATTTTGCCGCCCTGAAAAAACTCCCCATCCTCTTCGTGGTGGAGAATAACGGCTTTGCCATTCACACCCCCATTCACCGTCGCCAGCCGAACTGGAAAATCCGCGAGCGCGTGGAAACCTACGACATTCCCACGCAGTTCGTGGCAGACGGCGATGTGTTCAGCATCCGCGAAGCCACACAGAAGGCGATTGATGCCATCCGCAAAGGTGCCGGCCCGCATTTCATCGAATGCACCACCTACCGCTGGATGGAGCACGTGGGCCCGACGGATGATCACGACCACGGCCCTTACCGCGACCTGAAGGAATACGCGAAGTGGAAAGAAAATGACCAAGTGGCGCGCCTTGGCAAAATGCTGGCTGATAAAAAAGCAAAGGCCGATGCCGAGGTTGAGGCCGAACTGAAAGCCGCCATCGCCTTTGCGGAAAAGAGCCCCTATCCCGCGGCTGAAGAATTGTTGAGACGCGTCTATGCTTAAAGCCGCCGTGAAAGAACATGTGCCGGAAGCGGAAACCAAGCGGCTGATCCGCTTTGTGGACGCGATCGCCGAGGCCTGCGCGCAGGAAATGGAGCGCGACGAGCGCGTGTTCGTGTTCGGGCTGGACGTGGACGACCACAAATCCATCCAGGGTTCCACCGCCGGGCTGGTGGAGAAGTTCGGCCCCGAGCGCTGCTTCGGCACACCGCTGTCGGAAGACGCGATGACCGGCATGGCCATCGGCGCTGCCATGGCGGGCTATCGGCCGGTGCACGTGCACATCCGCATGGATTTCATGATGCTGGCGATGAACCAGCTGGTCAACATGGCCGCCAAATCGCACTACATGTATAACGGGCAGGTGAAGATCCCGCTGGTGGTGCGCACGATGATCGGCCGCAGCTGGGGCCAGGGCGCGCAGCATTCACAGGCGCTGCATTCCATGTTCATGCATGTGCCGGGCCTGAAAGTGGTGGCGCCCAGCAACGCGCATGACGCCAAGGGCGCGCTGATTGCCGCGATACGCGACGACAACCCCGTTATTTTCATGGAGCACCGCCTGCTCTGCAACATGCAGTCTTACGTGGCGGAAGAAGCGTTTGCCACCGAGGTGGGCAAGGGCCGCGTGATGCATGAAGGCAAAGATGTGACGATTGTGGGCATCTCGCACATGGTGATCGAGGCATTGCGCGCCAGCCATTACCTCGAGAAGGCGGGCATCTCCGCCGAGGTGATTGACCCCATCTGGCTGCAGCCGCTGGACATGGAACTCATCCTCGCCTCGGTTAAAAAAACCGGGCGCCTGCTGGTGGTGGACAACGGCTGGCTGAACTGCGGCAGCGCCGGTGAAATCATCACCCGCGTGCTGGAGCATGCGCAAACCGAAGGCTGGCCCGTACCGCGCATGCAGCGCATGGGCTTTGCGCCCACGCCCTGCCCTACTACCAAACCGCTGGAAAATCTTTTCTACCCCAACGGCAAGACCATTGCCGAAGCGGCGCACAAGCTGATTGACCCGAAGGGCAGGATTGATTTGCCCGCTGATCACGAGATCAAAGAAGTCGACGAGTTCAAAGGACCGTTTTAAATGAATACCAGCACGCACTCTCTGTTCTACTGGCTCGGGTTGATGCTGGTAGTCGTGGTGATGCACAGCACCTCGCAGATGCTCTATAAAAGCGGCGTGCACAATGTGCGCTTCTCCGACCCCATCAACACGCTGCTGCTGAATGGGCCGGTGTTTTTCGGCTACGTTGTTTCCTTTGCCGCGTCGCTGCTTTACCTGCATGTCATCCAGCACGTGCCGCTGACCACCGCTTTCCCCACCACGGTGCTGATCCAGGTGCTTGTCATCCTGGGCGCGCATTTCCTGTTCAAGGAAGCCATTACCGTCAACCACCTCATCGGCTTCGGGCTGATTTTCGGCGGGCTGTACTTCATCTGGAAGCCGGCGGCGTGAGCGGCGACAAGGTCCGATACGTAACGCCGGACGCACTCCCTGGAACACTGCGCTCGCTCAGTTCCTGCACGCGCACCACGCAAGGCCGCTTCACGCTGCTGACGGATTATTCGCTGGAAGACATGGAGTGGAACCACATGGACCATCTCCACCGCCCCACCATGCACCGCACTTATAACACCGTGGCGCGCCTCGCGCTGGGTAAGGATTTTGCCCTCTCGCTCACGCGCTGGGGTAAATGGCCGTTCTTCCTGCAGATCAGCGACGTGCGTATCCGCCCGGGGCTTTATTACCAGGTGATGATCATCGCCGGGTTTATATACCTGCATAATGTCATCCACATGGAAGAAGAAAACGACCGTATGCGCCTCACAGTGGAGTGGAATATCGCTTCGCACTGGCTGTTCAAGCCCCTGCACGGCGTGCTCTCGCGCAAGCTTTACCGGCTTAATGAACGCTTACAGCGCGAAGACACGCCCATCCGCGACCGCCGCAAGAAACTGCGCACTTGCGGCTATTCTTTCCGCTCATCGCCCGTGGATTACTTATCCTCCAACCGGCTCACTAACAACACGGTGTACCCGCCGCTGGCAGCGGACGCGCATATCCTGCTTTCCGGCCTTGCGCCCGAACCGAAGTCTTTTACGGCCGGGACACTGGAATTTATTGCCCGGTGGGAGGGCGAAGAAATTCATGTTTGGCCGCGCGCATGCCCGCACGAAGGAGCTGATCTTATGGAAGGTACGCTGGAGAAAAATTGCCAGTTTACCTGCCTATGGCACGGCCTAAAGTTTTCCCCGGCCCGCCTCTCCGCGGTGCAGAAGAGCGTGAGCCTTTACGGGTTTGACTTCCGCCTGGAGGAAGACCGTGTCAGCATTTCCGCTCTGCCTCAAGTGTAAAGGTCTTGGCGCAGAAGCTGCCGCTTTCAAGATCGTAATAACAACCATGCCAGGGGCATTGCAGGCGGCTGCCGCTCACGCGGCCTTGCTCCAGCGGCGCGCCCTGGTGCGGGCAGCGGCGCGGCAGCTCCATCTCGCGCCCTTTATAAAACACGATGATGCGTGTGCCGCTGCCCGGCGCCACTGTCACAGGCTTCCACGTGCTGTGCCGCATGGCAAAGGCGAGCCGTTTAAAAAACCTATGCAACATCTTTCATATCCTGGATATCGATGAAATGCGCCCCCGTTTCCGGCAGCTTACCACCGTTATAGAAGGCATCGAACATATCATACGCTTCCGGCACGTGCGGGACGCACTGAGCGCCTTCGAAATTCTTCATGGAAAGGCGCTCGCGGATAAGCGCATCATCCTCGGCTACCAGCACACGCATGCGCTTCTTGAAAATCCAGAAAAACAAGGCGCGCATGTGCCACCAGTAAAAAGGCAGCTCGAAGATGAACTCGCCGATCAGCTCCACGCCACCTTCAGGCGTTTCGTTGATGAAAGAGTCCAGGTAATGCCGCTTACCGCTGCCTACGTGGTAATAGAGGTTGCAATACCCTGCCTGCTCCGGCCGCCAATCCCTGAAGACGATGTAATTGTCAAACCACGGCAAGGGATAGAGCCGCCGCGAACGGTATAGGAATATTTCGCGCCCGTCCCGCTTGTAGAGCAGGGTATAGCGGGCGATGTGGCGGCGGTGCACATGTGTAAAATGCGTCCAATCATTGGCGTTGTCGGCAATGGCATCCAGCACCGCTTTGCGCTTCGTGGCATCGGCAATCGGCGCAACCCTGATTTCGCGGCGAATGTGAATGTGATAGCTCATGCTTTCTCCAGCTGGATAGTCATCAGCGTGCACAAGCCCGGCAACAGGCGCCAGGTTGCTTTTTCCAGCGCCATGTAAGGCACGGCGAGCACGGCGGGCACCAGGCTACGATACGTCATGCCGCCCGTGATGTAATAGGCGAGCAGGGTGTGGCAGCGCTTTTCACGCAGCACGAGATGCGGGAACTGCGCCTCGTACTGGCTGCGGTCGCGCACGAAAATCGTCCACGGCAGCGCACAGTTGGCGTTTTTCATGCGCCCTTCTCCACTATTCTTCCAGCCCTGCGCCCGGGTATCATAAAACTCGTAAGGATGCAGCAGCCGCGTAAGCCACCGCCCAACCGGCGATGCGGTAGGTTCTATCATCACTACCCGGCCGCCCGGCGCAAGGCACCGCTCTGCTTCGCGCAGGAATTTTGCCGGTTCATGCATGTGGTGCATAGCACCTGTGAGCAGGAAGAGCCGCACGGAAGCATCCTCGAACGGCATATTCTCCGCGTTAACCGCGAGCGAAGCATTGGGGGTAGCAACACAATCTGTTTTCATTACACCGGGGATGTATTCTTCCAGGAAACTCGCGCCGCAACCCAGTTCTATAATCGGCAGGCCGGCCAGGTGGGACGTAGGTTCCAGCCCCCGCATCAGCTCGGCGTACCAGTGCTCGTACACCAGCCGCATAAGCTTTTTCTCCTGCAGGATCCGCCGGTGCACCGTGATGGCGCCAGCCTCATTCACGTCCAGTTCTTGCGCGAGGGGATGATAGGCTATTTTTTTTAGCAAACCCTTCATGGCGCGAAACTACAACCGGGTTCAACATTGGTAAAGCCCTAACCGCTCAATGTTTTATATTGAACGGCAGGCGGGTAAAAGTTAGGGTCAAGAAATAATCATCTCTACTGGTATTCATGACCTCACCTACCGTAGCGCTGCTGCTGCCAGTCAAAAATGAAATTGACGGGTTCAAGGCCATCTTCCCGCTGATTGACCGGTCCTTGTTCGATGACATCCTGGTCGTGGACGGCCGCTCAACAGATGGAACCGTGGAATACGCGCTGTCGCAGGGCCTGCGCGTCATGACACAGCTCCGCAAAGGCCTGGGCTTCGCGGTGCTGGATGCCGTAAATACGCTGGAGACGGATTGTGTCATCGAGTTCAGCATGGACGGCAACTGCATGGTGGAACATCTGGCCCCGCTGGTGGAGAAGCTGCGCGAAGGTTATGAGCTTGTCATTGTCTCGCGCTACAAGCCGCCCGCAAAATCTTATGATGACGATATCGTCACCGCTCTGGGCAACTGGGTTTTCTCGCAGATGATGAGCTGGCTCGGGCCGCACCGCATCACCGATTCGCTCGGCATGTACCGCGGCTTTCACAAGAAGATCATTCACTATCCTGAATTCCTCGCCTTTCTTTACGGGCCTGTATTCGAACCGCTGGTGTCGGCTGTTGCCAATGCGCGGCGCCTGAAAGTCACCGAGATTCCCGGCGACGAGCCCGCACGCATCGGCGGCGTACGCAAAATGCGCGTGATTTATAACGGTTCGTGCATTTTATGGATGGTCTTACGGATGTATTTGTTTAAACTGGGGCTGATTCGTTTTGCCAGAATGGAGAATGTATCGCAGTGAAGCGTCGTTTCTACCGCCTGTATGATTTATTCGCCGCCCGCTACCCCATCGGCCTGAACCGCCGCGCACAGCCATCACCCGAATCTACACCGTTCCTCGTCTGGGGAACCAACAAATTCGCGGAAACCTTTTCCAGGGTATTGATGGACTGGGACGCCGATATTGTCGCCTTTGTTGATCCCGCCGCCGGGCCAGGTGACACCTGCAACGGCAAACCGGTCCTGCCGCCCACCGCCGTGCGGGAGGACGAACGCCTCTCAGCACTGCCGATGGTGGTGGCCAGCTCGCGCACCATGACCAGCGGCATCCCCTTTGCCGACCAGCACGCGCAGCAGCAGTTCAAATGCGCGGTGACGGATATCCTCTTCACGCACGGCCTGAAAAACCACCTGCTGCACCCCGCCGCCCTGCACGAATGGTTCGAGATTGACTGGAGCCACCGTGCCATCGGCTTCGGCAAGCAGGGGGCGGGCAACACGGTTTACGCACATATTTTTTACGCGCTGCATAAGCACGCGCCCTCGGCCTTCCGTGCCTCCAGCTACCCGGCGCTGGTTTTTGAAAAGCTGGAAGAAGGCTACACGAACATCATGCTGGAATCGATGTATAATGCCGCAGCGGCCATCGGCGCGGGCGGGTGCGGGTTCGGCCCGCACGTTCCCTTCAACTGCATGATGGCAATGCAATACTACGAAAACAAAACGCCGCATGCCTGCAATATTACCGGCCTGCCGGTGCAACCGTGGATTTACTCACCGTATTATTCCTATCATGAATTGCCGGACCCGGCGCAGATCAGCCGCCTTTCCCGCATGGGCTGCAAGCTGTTCCTGGTGTTGCGCTCGCCGCTGGACACGCTGCTCTCCTCCATGAAGAAAAGCGCGGATGCCATGGGCGTGCCGCTCGCCACTTACCTCGCCGAGCCGAAGGCCTTCTCGTTGCAGGCCCGCCAGCTTTTTGATGAATTGCGCGATTACATCCCCTGCATGGAACACATGCACGTGCTGCGCTACGAACGCCTGCTTTCCGAACCGCACAGCGTTATCCGCGAGCTGGGCAGCTTATGGAAAATCGATGTGAAGAAGCATACGGCCGCACGCATCTGGGTCCGGATCGGGTTCCGCCAACTTCCGGACGCGCCGCTCAACCATTTCTGGCAGGGCGGGAAAGGCAAGTCGCGCGCCTGGTTCACGCAGGAACAGCTGGCCGTGCTGGCAGGCATGGGCGCGGCGGAAATCTGCGCGGCGCTCGGTTACGAGAGCGATGCGCAGCTAATTGCTTCTGTTCCCGCACAGGAACCGCAGAAAACCAGAGGCGCCGTTCCTACGCAGCGCCATTACATGCGCAGTGCCGGGAATATTGCCATTCACAGCTCGCATCC
Source organism: uncultured Rickettsiales bacterium (assembly GCA_964620765.1). GTDB lineage: Bacteria > Pseudomonadota > Alphaproteobacteria > Rickettsiales > SXRF01 > CAZUKF01. Next base: position 14,459 of record CAZUKF010000001.1, read on the forward strand.
CGGCGCGGCAGATGCGCTGGAGAAGCATTTTTCCAACCCGTTTGTGCGCACACTGGCCAATGCCGGCAGCCCGCGGGAAGAACGCCCCGAATCAAATAAATCGCTGCAATGCCTTGTAAAGCAGCTTCAGTCCGCGATGTGGGCCCTCACGAGCGGGGTTCAAACCTTCGCAATACTCTTGTGATAATACTCGCCTAGCACAAAGGGCATCTGGCGGCGGCCTGTGCCGACATATTTCATCTCCAGCGCCTCGTATTCGCGGTGCGGCATGATGCGCAGATCCATGCTCACGCGTGAATGCTCCGTCTGGTTGTTCTGCAGCACGTGCAGGCAGCGCGAATCAAACAAGATGGCCTCGCCCGGCTTGCCTTCCACGATGAAACTGAGATCATTCAGCTCGTCCTGCAGCACATCGCTAGTCTGCACGGCCTCGGCATACGCCTTGAAGTCAAAATCATAGCGGCGCAGGATGGAAAGGCTGGCCTCCAGCGGCATCAGGCGCATGGAGTTGCTGCCGTAGACGCGCGTCAGCGGGATCCAGATATTGATCTCCTGCGGCGGGTGGCCGAGCATGATGTCCGTGTGGTAATTAAGCCGCCAGTTAAAACCCTCCGCCTTGGGGAAATAAAAGCGGATGGTGGGTGAAAGCTGGAAGATGCCGCTCTCCCCGAGCCATTCCTTCACCGCCACTTCGGCGCAGAACTCGTTGTAGAGCTTGTCGAAGGCGGGGTTGCGGTCATAATAATTGCGCGAGATCTCGTTGATGCCGGAGTTATCCAGCCGCATCTGCGGCGGTACAAGGTGCTTGTGCAGTTCCATGAGGTCCACGTCCGTGGGCGCGGCAATGCCTTTTTCCGGCAGCATGTCCGCCAGCATCTGCGCAAAAGGGTAGCGCTTCACATCATACTTGCGGCGGGCCACGCCGGAGGGGTCAAAGCGCTGCTGGAACAGCGAGGTACGCTCCATATCGCGGTGGATGATGGCACGCTTCTCCGGCGCGCTGTAATCCGATACCGAGGAATAGTCGGTTACGTTGTAGGTGGTTTTCTGGACGGAACCTTTCATGGCTGCGCCGTGCGTACAAAGGTAAAGCGGTTAGCGCCTTGGGCGGAGCGTATCTCGCCCTGCTGCATGCGGACGATGTAATAGAAATGGTTGATATAAGGCACGTCGTAATGCAGGGGCTCGTTCGCATCCAGCGAACCTGCGAAAGGCATGTTGTGGCGGTACATTGCCGCTGCGCCCTTCGCACCGCCCTTGCCGGGCAGCAGGGTGGGCTGCTTCAGTGCAGGATACACATCGCTTTTGGTGAGGAGCATGCCGAAATTATCAATGTCGGACTCTTCATCCGGCACCAGGAATTTCTCTACCACGCGCAGGCCGCATTCGCGCGCCATGCGCTCCACGCCTTCCTCGGTGAAATTGTGCTTGTGTGCCATGAAAAAGGCGTCGCGCCAGTCCACCATCGTCCACAGGATAGGGATTTCCAGGTAGATCAGCCCGCGTTCAGGATTCACCCAGCCCGCCAGCTTCTGCAACATGGCGCGCGGGTCATCCAGGTGCTCAAGGCAGTGCGCAAACAGGATCACGTCAAACTGCTCGCGCGCAAGATTAAGATCCTCGAGTGCGCTGTGGTGAACCTTGATGCCCAACTGCTCGAGGATGTAATGCGCGCGGTCATCCTCCACCTCCACCGCCTGCACGTCAAAGCCGCGGCGGCGGAAAAAATCCACGCCCGAGCCGTAGGCTGCACCCACATCCAGCAGCTTGCCTTTGCGCATGAAGCGGCTGAGCAGCGTGTAATACTGGCGGTAACGGCCGAGGCGGTCCTGCTCCAGCTTGGGGTTGAACACTTCAAGCTTGCCGGTCGCAATCTGCTTCCAGCGCTGCTGGAACCAGCGGCAGCCGGGGGAGATGCTGCGCCACACATGCGCGCACTCGTTGCAAGTACTGGTCTCGAAAAAGGAAAGCCCTTCCTTTGAAACTTCGCTGATAACCAGCCGGTTTTCCGACATGCAGACCGGGCAGTGCGGCAGCTTCAGCAGGTCGGCTGCCGACACGGAATAAAAAAGCTCTTCCGGCTCGCGCTGCGCCAGCACCTCCAACGTATTATCCATGCAGATCGAAACGCGCTCTTTCTGTTTTTGCGTCTGAACCGTCATACCGCGCTGCGTCTTTCCATACCATCTGCTTCTGTTTCAACCTTGAACCGCTTGTGACGCAGGCGCGTTATAGCCTGCTCGCGGCGCTCAAGAATAGTCCGTGCTTCTACTAATTCCCCCGGTGTAGGGAGCCTCACACGCGGGGCCATATCCGGGCGGAAGGAGTAAAATACGCTCAAACCCGGCGGCGGTGCAACTCCTATTATATCGATTATTTTGAAGAACATGTGTATCGGAACCGTGAGGCTGTAGCGCACACGTTGCACCATGAGCTGCCTTTTCTTTTTCGGTGGTAAGTCTGCCAGCGGAAGCGGTATCGGCGGCGGCGCCACCACCTCATGCCGCGCGGCTTCCTGCAGCTCTGCCCGGAACCGGCGGTAATTTACCCGATCAGCTATCCGATTTATCCAGCGAGGCATAGAACGCAGCATTTGCGAGGCACCCAGTGCATATAATACGCGATAAAATAAACTTCCTGCCCGGCTGAAGCATTGCGCAACGAGAGAGTAAATCTGCCGCAGAATATTCAGCACTTTTGCCACTGCAAAAGCAAAAAGGGCGGTGCAAAATTCAGCCAACTCCCTGCAAATAAGGTAAGGCACTTTGAGTACCCGTCTTAGGCCTTTTTGCCTCGGTTTCGGGGGCAACGGTATACGGGGCTTGCGGAAACGAGCTTTCAGGTACCGCCAGTATGGCGCGAGATGGAGTGAAAATTGGTGGCGCGGCATCAGCATGATTTCCCGCAGCAGGTTCTGCGCATAAACCACCAGGCGCGGCACGCCGTAAGGCACCTCGCAGAGCAGGCTGCCTTCTACATCCTGCACCAGCACGGTTTTGCGCAGCGTATCGGGAACGAGGCTGAATTCGCGGTAGCCGTTTTTATAGGCCCAGGTATAGGCAAAAATCCGCCGCGCCAGGTAGCTGAAGCGCTCCTGCGTTGCATGCGTCGTCAGACGCCGCCATTCCTGCAGGTTGCGACGATGGCGGATTTTCTGGTCTTCCGGGCTTACGCCAACACCGAACTCCATGCCGCCAAAGGCAATGTCAAACACCGGCACGTCGCGCTGCAACGAGTTTTCACGATAGTAATTGAGATAGCTGCTGTGCCCGAAAAGGGACCCCGGCCCCAGCCAGAGATGATAGGCCACGCATTGCTGGAAGCCGTCTGAGCCCCAGCAATCGCCAGTACCTTCCGTCAGTTCCAGCCAACGGCGGGTGTAAATCGGGAAGCTCTCCGGCATGAACGTGCATTCGTAATGCGACGTGTAATTGAGCAGCTTAGTCGAGGAAATGCGCAGGCGGAAAACATCGTCCGGATAATAGCCGATGTAGCGCTCACGCAGGATTTTGTCCCAGTGCTTCGTCTGGAAGCGCACCTCGTCCGTCGCCAGCATCACGAAATAGGTTTCCGGGTCCGATTCAAAAAACAGCTGCTCCATTCCCACCCAAATGGAGAACACACCCTCCAGCCGCGGCGTGATGAAGGCGCGTATGCTGAAAGGCCGTTTCTTCTGCTCCGCCTCGATAAACTCCTGCGCACCCGGCTGGTCGGTATCAAACTTGACCAACCACTCCATGCACGAGGGATCGCTCACCGTGGCTTCGGCACTGTCAAACGCTGCGCGCAGCTCGTCAAAGCGGCGCGTCGGCGTGATGAAGCTGATCAGTTTGCGCGGCATGGCTTAAGCGGGAACGCCGCCTACTCCTTCACGATGTAGGCGCCCGGGTTGCTGGCCCAGTCGAAACGCTGCAACTTGATTTTCCTGCCGGCAAAGAATTCGTCTACCGCACGGCTTTCGCCTTCCCACGGCGGGATGCCGTATTCGTCGAACGCCACGATGCCACCCGGCACCACCAGCGGCCAGAGATGCTCCAGCGCGGTGAGCGTGGGCCGGTAGAGGTCGGCGTCAAAATGCATCAGCGAGATGCGCATGCCGGGATTTTCTTCCACGTATTTGGGCACGGTTTTTTCAATGTCGCCCTTCACCAGGTGAATGCGCGGCTTGTAGGGGATGAAGCGGTCTTCATCAAAGATGCTGATCGCGTCGCGCAGCTGGTCTTCAAACTCGTTGCTGTTGAAGCCGCCGGATTTTTTGCCGACGGACGCATCTTCCTTGCCGTCCTTCTTGTCGAACGTGCCGAAGCCCTTGAAGTTGTCAAAACCCACCACCTTCTTGTGGCGGTCTCCCATGTTGCGGATTTCCATGAAATTCGCCCATGACATCAGCGAAGCGCCGCGGTACACGCCCAGCTCCACGATATCGCCCGGCAGGTTCACGACCTGCTGGTACATTTCATAATGCGCCAGGAAGCGTTTTAAGAACACGCGGCGAGTATAGATCTGGAAGTTGCGCCAGATTTCGCGGCGCGTGATGCCGTAGGTGTCGAAATGTTCTTCCAGGCGCTTCTCGATGTTGTCGTCCGCGCTGAAATTCTTGCGCCCGTCGAACTGGCTTTCTTGCGTTTTCTTGACGGTTGCGGTTTTTCCCTTAGCCATGGATCGCTTTCCTTTTGTTGCCATTGGTTTGTACAAACATGCCTTGTCTTATGTCGAAATAGTCCTTGCCTTCCAGCGCATCCGCCGGGTCAATCAGCCGGAATTCCAGCGAGCGGCGCTCCACCTCGGCCCCCGGCGGGGTAAACGTGCGATGCAGAACAAGATCGCCAAATACCAGCGCGTCGCCGAGCGCAAGATCGTAATGGTAGCAATCCTTGCATTGCTCGGCCGCAACACCTGCCCCGAACCCGTCCATTGCCTTATGCGGCATTTCCTGGTCCGGCGCCTTTTCATTGTCACGCGCAAACTGCACGGTGGTGCAGTTCGCGGGTTCGTCTTCAATGGGAATGAAACACGTAATCACTTTTTTGTGGCGCTTCGAGGCCGGGTGCAGCTGCATGTAGCCCGCATCCTGGTGCCACGGCACCGCGTGCCCCACCGCGCGCACATGCCGCACCTGCACCGGGAACATGACGTAGGTGAAAGGGTGCAGCGCTTCGATCAGTTTCTCGCGGTAGGAGGCATCACGCCAGACATCGTACCAATGATCCCGCATCCGGAAATCATCAGAGGATTCGCCGCGTTCCACCGCCTGACGCTCGCGCTCGGGCAGGGTGCCGGATTTTGTCTGCATTTCCGCCTCGCCCTCGATAAACCGCTGGCGAAGCTGCCTTAAAAGTGCCGGATCGAACAGATCAGCCGCGTGGCGCACGAAAATACGATTTACCGTATCGAGCATAAAAGCCTGAATATATTGAATACCTTTAAGAGGGGCGTAGTCTTGCACAAGCGCAGCAGGCGGTCAACAACGGGCTTTGCGAAATAGGCATACAAAATCGCTTGTTTCAGGCGAAATCTCCGTGTTAAGTGGCAGGTCAAAATAGGGAGCCGTTATGGGGCTGAAAGTCCTGATTTTAGGCGTAAATGGGTTCATCGGCAGCAGCCTGACACGGCGTATCCTGCAGGAGACGAACTGGGACGTCTACGGCATGGACGTGGGCGATGACCGTGTGCGCGACCTGCTGGTTGAGCCCCGCTTCCACTTCAAGGAAGGTGACATTTGCATTCACCAGGAGTGGATCGAATACCACGTCAAGAAGTGCGACGTGGTGTTGCCGCTGGCCGCCATCGCCACCCCTGCCACCTACGTGCGTGACCCACTGGCCGTTTTCGAGCTGGATTTCGAAGCCAACCTCGCCATTGTGCGCCAGTGCGTCAAATACCGCCGCCGCCTGATTTTCCCCTCCACCTCGGAAGTCTACGGCATGAGCCCGGATACACCGTACAACGAGGAAACCAGCGCACTGGTCACCGGGCCGATCGAAAAAGAGCGCTGGATTTACGCCAGCTGCAAACAGCTGATGGACCGCGTGATCTACGCTTACGGCAAGCGCGACAACCTGCATTTCACGCTGTTCCGCCCGTTCAACTGGTTCGGCCCGCATTTGGACCGGCTGTACGAACCGAAGGCCGACCAGAACCGCGCCGACCCCTCCGAGGGCCCCAGCCGCGTGGTGACGCGCTTCATGAGCAATATTTTCAACGGCGAAGACATCATCCTCGTGGATGGCGGCAGGCAGAAGCGCGCGTTCCTCTATGTGGATGACGGTATCGACGCGCTGATGCGCATCATCCGCGATGATGGCGGCAACGCCGACGGGCGCATCTTCAACATCGGCCACCCCGGCAACGAGGTATCCATCCGCGAACTGGCAGAGAAAATGCTCCAGATCACAGCGCAGTTTGAAGGCTACGAAGGCGTGGGCCTCACCGTGCGCCTCATCGAAAAGGCCGGGGAAGCACATTACGGCAAGGGATACCAGGATCTGCAGGTGCGCGTTCCCTGCATTGAAAATGCAAAAAAACACCTGAACTGGACGCCAAAAATTGATCTGCATACTGCGCTCAAGCGGACAATCGCCTTTTACATCAACCAACGTGAAGTACCGGCCGCAGCAAAGCAGCGCGCCATCGCCTGAGGGAGAAAGCACCATGACCGCTACTACGGCAGAATCAGCACCTGCTTTAAAACCGCCGTGTCCTGAAACTTACACCTTCGAACACCATGAACTCACGCCGGCCCTGTTTACCGGGGCAATGGCGCATTACGGCGTGGTGCTCATCCGCTCGCTGTTTCCGAAGGAAGAAGCGCAGGAATTGATACGCGAGGTGGAAGATTTGTTCACCGTCATCGAGAGCCTGCTGAACTACAACCTGCTCACCTCCAACGCCATCTCCTATCTCAAGGGCGGCCACCCGGCGGACATGATTCCCAACATGCGCCTGCTGCAGAACCTGCTGAACCAGCCGCGCCTCATCCAGTCGCTGCAGCATTATTTCAATGAGGACGAGCTGGTGGTGCACATGGAGTCCACCGGCCTGCGGCATTGCGACCCGAAGAAATGGCAGAACTACATTCCCTGGCACCAGGACGTCCATGCCCGCCGCGACAGCTTCGTCACGATCTGGACGCCGCTCTGCCGCGTGGGCGAGGAAGCGCCGGGCCTGGAAGTGCTGCCGCGCAGGCTTTCTGAAAAGGTGTTGAAAAACACTACCGGCGAAGAGGTGGCCTACGAGGGAAAAGGCGTGCCGGACGCGGAAGTGCGCCGGCTTTTCGGCGACGAGCGTTTCCACCCGGTGATGGATGTGGGCGACGTGATGGTGTTCAGCCCGTATAACCTGCACCGCACTTACGTTACGGAAAGCATGAGCAAAGCGCGCATCAGCCTGGATGTACGCCTGAACCCGGCAAGCCGTAACCCCGTAAAAGACCACTGGAAGATGGAGGCGATACGCTTCCCCACCACGGAAAAGGTCGTGCGGCAGGAAGGCCGCAGCCGCTTTAACATCGAGCATTTGCTCGTGCCGGTGCAGCAGCCGCCTGCGCCCGCGCCTGCCACTATCCCTGCCACTATCACCGTGCCGCAGAACCTGGAACAAAAGGCCCGCGCGCGCATCAAACGCAAACTGCACCGTCTTGTTGATGTCATCCCCGGCTGAAATACTCCCGGTCATGCTCTCCAAGCTTCCGCCCGCGGAGGCCATTCAGCCGTATCTGCAGGAAATTGATCGCAGCGGAAAATACTGCAATTTCGGGCCGCTGGAGGCGCGTTTCCGTGCACGGCTAGGTGGACAGCTCGGCACGGAAGCGAACGAGATCGTCACCTTCTGCAACGGCACGCTGGCACTGACCTGCGCGCTCAAGGCACTGAATGTTGAGCCGGGCAGCCTGTGCATCATACCCGCCTGGACTTTCACCGCCACCGCCGCCGCGGCGATGATGGCAGGGCTCACACCCTATTTTCTCGATGTCGATGAAACCAGCTGGGCGCTGAACCCGGAAAGCGTGGAGCAGGCGCTTGCCACGCTGCACAACGTGGGTTGCGTTATTCCCGTTTCGCCGTTCGGCGACCCGGTGGACGTAGCGGCGTGGCAGCAGTTCAGGCAACGCACGGGCCTGCCGGTGCTCATCGACGCCGCCGGCGCGTATGATTCTTTCCGCGAGATTGAAAGTTTCCACGCCAGCGATATCCCGGTGATGATCAGCCTGCACGGCACCAAGCCGCTCGGCATCGGCGAAGGCGGCATTGTGATCAGCACGGATACGGAGTTCGCAGAGCGGCTGAAGGCGATGACGGTGTTCGGCTTCCGGGGTTCGCGCAACAGCGCGGTCGCTGCCACCAATGCCAAGATCAGCGAATACACGGCAGCCGTCGGCCTTGCAGCGCTGGATGTTTACGCGGATTACCGGCTGCGCTTTGCGAGCTTGCGCGACTACTATATTGAAAAATTCGCCACGCTGGACGTGGCACACCGGCTCGACAAACGCTGGATTTCGGCGACGTGCAACATCCTCGCACCCGGCGGGGCGGAAACACTGGAGCCCCTGTTTGCCGCCCGCAACATTGAAACGCGCCGTTGGTGGGAAAGCGGCTGCCACCGCCATACCGCCTATGCTTCCTGCCCGCGCGGCAAGGTGCCCGTCACTGAGCGCCTCGCGCAAACCGCGCTGGGAATTCCTTTTTATCTCGGCATGTCTGCGGCGGAGCAGGACCACGTGTGCGACACGCTGGCCGAGGGCTTGACCCCGCGCGCCGCTTCCCGCAAGGTCCCGGCATGATCAAAACCGCTTTACTTCTCCTCGCCGGGTTGCGTGGCTCACAAGCCGTCTCTCTCCGCTTAAGTGAAGCCCTGCTGCGCGAAATCCTGCAGATTGTTGCGGAGCATGACCCGCATTTCTTCCTGCTCCAGGCACTGGGCATCAAGCCTGCCGTGCGGAAAATCGATGATTATACCGATGCACAGCTGCAGCAGAAAATACGCGATTACCGCGGTGAAACACCGCTGTTTGACCTGTTGGTGAATACCGCCACCTATTTCACCAATAGCGGCCACCACGAGCTGTCGGCACGGCTTTACCGCGAAATCCTGGCCCAGAAGCCGGACAAGAAAACCCACAGCCTGCTGCTGCAGAACCTACTGATCTGCGAAAGCTCAACCCACGAAAGCCTGCTGGCCGCGCACAAAGAATGGGCCGAGATTTATTGTTCCCACATCAAGCCGCTCAGCGTGCATTACCGCAAGGCGGACCCCAACCGCAAAATCCGCATCGGTTATGCCTGCCACTTCTTCTACGGCGGTGTCTCGAACAACGCGCTGCTGCCCATGCTGGAGCGGCACGACCGCAACAAATTCGAGATTTATTGTTATGATGACGGCGAAACACCGCAGGAATGGCGCCACGTGGCCGATTGCTGGCGTGACATCCGCGGGCTCAGCGATGAGAAAGTGGCCCGCCTGATCGCCGAAGACAGCATCGACATCCTGCAGGAAATGAACGGGCACTGCGCCATCAACCGCATGGGCGTTGTCGCGCACCGCCCGGCACCAGTGCAGATCAACTGGTATAATCATACGTCCACCACCGCCATTCCCGGTATGACGCACATCACCACGGATAACGTGTCGATCATTGATGAAGACCTGAAATGGTACACCGAGAAACTCTACCGCCTTGATCATTTCTACGGTGCGGTGGCGCTGGCCGGCCAGTTCGAAAAGCTGAACACGGAGCCGCCGGCGCGCAAGAACGGCTATGTCACCTTCGGCTGCCTGGGATCCACGCACAAGCATTCGCAAATGACGATTGCCTTGTGGGCAGACGTGCTCAAGGCCGTGCCGGGCTCTAAAATGCTCATCAAAGGCGGCCCACTGGAATACCCGTCTTACCGCGAATCCTTCTTCCGGCTTTTCGAGGAGAGCGGCATCCCGCGTGAACGCATTCTCATGGAAGGCTTCTCGCAGCATGCGGATCTGATCCACAGCTTCAACCGCTTTGACGTGATGCTGGATACCTTCCCCGTCACCGGCGGTTCCACCATGTTCGAGGCGCTGTATAATGGCATCCCCCCCGTTACATTGAAGGGAAGCCGCTGGTCCTCGCGCACGGGCGCGGCCATTCTTACCACGCTGGGCGCGCCGGAGCTGATCGCGCTGACGCCGGAAGAATACGTGGCCAAGGCCAAGGCGCTGGCGGGGGATATTGACCGCATCGCTGAATACCGCCGCACGTTGCGCGCGCGCATGGCTGCCTCCACGCTGACCAACCCTGAAACTTACCGCAAGGACGTGGAAGGCGCCTACCTCGCCATGTGGAAAGACTGGTGCGAGCAGCAAAAACAGGCGGCCTAAGCGAGTATCTTGCCTAAATCTACCGGTCTGTCCGTTACCACGCACACAGCGCCATCGGCGCACGCTACCGCATACTCCCCGTCTGCCAGTGAAAGCACCTGCCCCGGCGCACTGCTTTCACCACGGCCATGTTTGCAGCGCAGGATGCGTACCTCCTGCCCGCCCTCCATGCAGAACGCATACGGCATGGGCGGCTGCATGGCGCGCACGAGGTTGCAGATGCGCGCGCCCGGCTGGTTCCAGTCCACGCGGCTGTCTTCCGGCGTGCGACGGCGAGCATAGGAACGCGGGAATTTGGCGGGAACAACCGGCGGCAGCGCGTTATTCGCAGCAATAAAGCGGAACATCTCCACGCTCATTTCCGCCGAAAGCCTGTTCAGATCCTCGCTGAGCGAAGGAAAATCATGCTCCTTGCGGATGCGGATTTCGCGTTGCAGGCGGATGGCACCGGTATCAATGCCGCTGTCAATCTGGTGAATCGTCACCCCGGTTTTTTCCTCGCCGTTTACCAGTGCCCACTGCACCGGGTGCACACCGCGGTAGCTGGGCAGGAGAGAGGAATGGATGTTCAGGAACCCCAGGCGCGGCAGCGAAAACACTGCTTCCTTCAGCAGCGAGAACCGGCAGGTCAGGCCTAAATCCAGCTTAGCCAGCTCGCCGAGACAAGAGCTCATTTCCTGCTCCGGAACGAATTTTACCTTCAACTGCCGGGCAATGCCTTCAAACTGCGTCACTTCTTGCGGCGAGCTTTCCGTGAGCAGCACGATGAAGGCAGGCAAAAACCCGTCCCCGGCCAGCGCGTTCAGCACGCGCGCCCCCTGCTCCTTGCCGCCGAAAAAAGCCCAGTTTGGCCTGCTCATGTGTTTTTTACGGTTGTTGTTGCGCCCAAAATTACCTAAGTTGCCGGTATGAAACCACTTAAAATTATCTACATTTCCCACGGCTCCCTGAAAATCAGCGGCGAGTTCGGCACGCTGCTGACCGACCCGTGGATTTTAAACGAGCCGATCTACGCCTTTTCCACCTGGAAATTCCCGGCCGCCATCATGCCGCCGGAGGAAGTTATGGCGGGTGTGGACTACCTCTTTCTCTCGCACCCGCACGAAGACCACCTGCATATCCCATCATTCGACCATGTGCCGCGCCACATCACCATCCTGCTGCCGGAGTATGACCACCACCCCGGCGTGCGCGCGCAGACCGTGGAGCTCACGCTGCGCGAGATGGGTTTCTACAACATCCGCAAGCTGCGCTCGTGGCAGACCATCCAGCTCGGCGGCAACACGCCGTTCACCATCATCCCCTGTGCCAATTACAAATACTGGGAGTGGGAAAATTCCGGCTGCGTGATCCAGCATCATGATTGCAAGCTGCTCAACATGAATGACTGCCCGGCCGACCCCGAGCTGTATGAACGCGTGGACCGTGAATTCGGCATTTTCGACCTCGCCTTCATCCAGTATTCCGGTGTTTCCATGTTCCCCGGCTGCTTCCGCATGCCCAAGGAAGAAATGGCCGAGGCCTCGCGCCAGCGCAAAGTGGGCTGGGCGCAGCAGAAGCATCTCATCGAGCTGCTCAAGGTAAAGCGCATCGCGCCGTTTGCCGGAGATTTCGCATGGCTGGACCCGCGCATGTATCACTGCAACTGGAGCAACCGCGCCACGCCCAAACTGTTTGCAGATTTCGTGGCCAACAACTACCCGGAAAAGAAAATCGAAACCGTGATCATGTACCCGTCTGATGAATGGAACATCAAGGGCGGCCTCACCCGCAACCACCCGGAGATTGACTGGGACAATTATCTTGCGGAGATTGACCGCGTGCGCGACAAGTTCGCGCCCAAGGTAGAGGCGCTGCGCGAATGGCTGGAAGAAAGCAATAACCTGAAAGACATGGAATCCCGCAGCCGCGCCTATACAGACCACCTGAACCGCTGGATGACGAAGGATTACATTGATTTCAACGTGCGCGTGCGCTTCCACGTGGAAGGGCCGAACTCCAACTTTTCATTCGTGGTGAAGGCCTCGCCGGAAGAAGGTTTCCGCTTTGATTATGAAGACAAGGGCGAGACCGACCAGAGCCTCTTCATCCGCGAAAAACTCTGGGCCGCCGTGCTGGAGGCCAAGCTGCTGCTTACCAACATCCAGTGGAATGCGGAAGGCCTGCACCACGTGCCGTTCCGCCCCGAAATCGCGCGGTTCTGGTTCTGGTTTGAAAACCACGCGGACCTCAATAACCGAAATGTGCAGGCGCTTATCGGCCGTAACCTGCACCCGCAACTGAAAGACCGCATCCGCCCGCAGCTCGGCGTATTCCCGCTCAAGGACGAGTGGGATTGCAGCTGGCTCACGGCGCCCGCCAAATTACGCAAACACGGCTAACTAAGGAGAACACCATGCAACCGCAACGCAAACCCGCAAATGATTCTGTTCAGCAATGGCGCAAGCTCGGCATCTCTTTCGTGCCGGATGGCAGCCTGCCGTGGATGGCAAGCCACGCCTCCTTCCCCAAAGCGCTGGTGCTGGAAGACCGCATCCGCCTTTACTTCGCCACGCGCTGCGCGCAGAAGCGCAGCCGCATCGGTTATGTGGATGTAGATATCAATGACCCCGTAAAGGTGTTGGATGTGAGCAAGGACATTGTGCTCGACATCGGCGAGCTCGGCGCATTCGACGACGCGGGCGTGGCCCCCAGCGGCGTGGTGAAGGCCGATGACGGCCGCGTGTTCCTCTATTACCACGGCTGCAACCCGCTGCAGCTCACCCCCTACCGCTTCGACACCGGCCTCGCCGTGAGCGAAGACAACGGCAAAACCTTCAAGCGCTATTCCAACGCGCCCATCATGCAGCGCTCCAACGAGGAACCTATCTTCTCCAACAACGCCAACGTGATGAAGGAAGGCTCCACCTGGCACATGTGGTACATGAACGTCGCCCGCTGGCTGATCGTCAATGACAAGCCCGAGGCGCAGCACATGATCAACTACGCCACCTCGAAAGACGGCATCAACTGGCAGCGCGCCAACCACACCTGCATCCCGCCGAAAGAGGCCATGGAGTGCAACTGCAACGCCAGCGTGAAGAAAGACGGCGGCGTGTATAAAATGTGGTATTGCTGGCGCTCGGCGGAAGATTTCCGCAGCGGCAAGGGCGCCTACCGCATGGGCTACGCCGAATCCAAGGACGCGAAGAACTGGACGCGCATGGACGAGCTGGCGGGCTTAGAGCCCTCGCCCGAGGGCTGGGATTCCGTGATGGCCGCCTACCCGGACGTAGTGGATGCGGGCGGCAAGCGCCTGATGTTCTACAACGGCAACGGCTTCGGCTTCACCGGCATCGGCTGCGCGGTTTTGGAAAGCTAATTGTCATGCCGCACTTGTTGCGGCATCTCCAGCCACTTCAGGGAGACCCCGCAACGAGTGCGGGGTGACAAGCAATTAAAAGGTTTTCGGCAGCGGCGAGATGTTGAGCACGTCGTCGTAGTCGCAGACGCGGCGGCGGCGGTCGACGAAGTTGCCGGCGCAGATATTGGCGCGGTTCGGCACGGCCTGCACCTGGCGCATCACCTCTTCGAGCGCACGCACGGTGTCTTCCGGCCTGAGGCGGGCGAGGTCTTTTACCAGCCGCTCCACGTGGTCGCGCTCGGCCTGCTCGGCGTCTTTCAGCCAGGTCTCGCGCGCGAGTTCCAGCGCGAAGTCATAGAAGCTCAGCAGCAGGGCGATGGAGAACAGCACGTGCTCCTGCCGCGGGTTTAACTTTACCGGGTTCGGCCCGCCGGGTAGCGGATCCTTGAAGAAAATGGCATCCGTGTAAAGCGCGCGCTCCACCGTCACCGCCTCGTGCTTGTCCAGCTGCTTCTTGGAACGACCGTGGATGGGCATGAAACCGTAGAAGCTGAAGCCGTGTTCGCGCATGAGCATCTCCACCTCGGAGAACAGCTTCTGGCCCTTGTAGAGCTCGCAGAATGAAACCTCGCATACCACAGCCACCGTGCGCTCGGTGAGCGTGCGTTTTGCGCCCTCGAGAATTTCGTACTCGGTACCCTGCGTGTCGATCTTAATGAACTCGCCCCAGCATTTTTCTGCCGCGCGTGAGCCGAACAGCACCGAATCCAGCGTTACGGTCTGGAGTTTCTCGGTGCCCTTCAGCGTCCAGTTCTTCTGCATGTTGTAGCGGTTGATGAACGCGTCATTCGGCGGCAGCAGCGAGTGGTTGGTAGCGGCAGAAAGCAAGTAAAGCGTGGACTCCCCGGCCTTCTCCATGATCGCCACCGGCTCCAGCGCGATGCGCGCCCACGGCTCCGTTACCTCGGGCATGCGCATCAGCCGCGCGCATTCCGCCTCGTCCGGCTCAAAGCCCAGCACGCCGGTCAGGCGCGCCAGCGGCTCCACCATGTCATGCGCGCCGCCGCGGGCACCCACGTCGATAAAACCCATTGGCTGAGAGATTAGCGTGCGTGCCACTTGCGTCGGCGTGAAATCCGGGTGGGAGGCGAGCTCGTCGCGCTTGAGGTTGCGTAACATGCTTAAGCCGCCGTCTCGGTAACGCGTTCGCGCGCGGGCAGGATGATATGGCTCTGGTCGGCCATCCCCGCCACGGGGATCGGCGTGCGCTTGGCATAATTACCGGCGCGGAAGGGCTGGCCTTCGAGCAGGTAGGTCATCAGCAGCACGTGCCGCCATTCATCCGTCTGATTCTGATTAGAGCCGTGCACAAGGCACCCGTGGATGTAAAGCGCCGAGCCCTTGCGCACCTGCGGCACGATGGGCTTGTACTGTTCCGGCACCAGGCATATTTCGTTGCTGGCATTGGGGTCCTGGCCCGCATCTTTTTCCACGTCGATCTTCTGGGTCGGCAGCACGCCTTCCTTGTGCGTGCCGGGGTAAACAATCAGCCCGCCCTTTTCCGGGTACACATCCGTCAGCGCTACCCAGGCCGAGACATAGGCACCCACCGGTGCTTCGGCGTAAAAATTATCCTGGTGCAGCGAGAAGCCGCGCGTGCCGGGCTTGCAGTAGAAAAACTCCGTCTGCAACCCAACCGGCGTACCATCGACGGTGGCGGCGATACTGCGCACGATCCGGGGATTGCGCAGGGCGCGCAGGTAAATCTCGTCCACGCGGTGCGGCATCATGGCGGGGCGGCAGGTGCCGTTCTGGAAATTTTCCAGCGCCCGCGAGGCTGCAACCAGCGCATCGCACTCTTCCGGCGTAAAAACGTCCGGCTCGATCCAGTAGCCGTTTTCGTTATAAAATTCCATGTCCATAGGGGGTATTTTTTATCACGCGCACGCGCGCGCAGGCAAGCGCAAGATTAACGCGCCCCGGCCACGCTTAAAACCGCGCTGGAAACGTAGGACGCCTGCTCCGAAAGCAGCCATACCACTGTTTCTGCTACCTCTTCCGGCTTGCCCATACGCCCGAGGGGTATGGATTTGAGTTTTTCAGCCGGGATGCCGCTATTGGCCTCGGTATCGATGATTCCGGGGCTGACGGCGTTGACCCGCACCCCCTTGGCCGCCGCTTCCCGCGCAAAGGCCAGGGTAAACGTGCTGACGGCTGCCTTGGAAGCGGCATAGGCCGCCATCTGGTTGCCGCCGAATTTAGCCGCCTCGGAGGAAAGGTTTACAATCGCGCCGCCGCCTTTCATGCGCTTCAGCGCTTCCCGGCAGGCGGTGAATGTGCCCAGCACGTTGACCCTGAATATCGTATCCAGCTCCTGCCACGCCAGCTTCTCCACCGGCCCCACCGCGCTGACTGCCGCGTTGTTGACCAGCGCCGTCACCGGCCCGAGCTCGCGGTCCACGGTTTCAAACAGGCGTATGATATCGGCCTCCACGCCCATATCAGCCTGCACCGCGATGCCGCCGATCTCTTTCGCCAGCGCTTCCGCCTCCTTGCGGCTTTCACGGTAATTCACGCAAACTTTGTAGCCGCTTGCTGCCAGCTTGCGCGCGCACGCCGCGCCGATGCCTTTGGAAGCACCCGTTACGATGGCGATTTTCTGCTGTTGCTTCATGCGCTTTCCTGTTTAAAGTGCAAAGAATGAAGCCGGTTTATCATACTTTAGTCGATCATTACACCGCCTGTTTTGAGAAATATGGCGCCACCCCGCAGGGCGTGGACTGGCCCAAACCCGAGGATGCCCTCACCCGCCAGCGCGTGATGCTGGGGGTTACGAACAGCGAGCCCTGCTCGCTGCTGGACTTGGGCTGCGGCTACGGCGCGCTGAAGGAGCTTGCCGGCAAGGACATTACCTACCGGGGGATTGACCTCTCCGAACCCCTAATCGCCGAAGCCAAAAAGCGCCACCCGGGCGCGGAGTTCGAGCTGCGCGACGTGCTGAAGAACCCGCTGCCCACGCAAAGCGTGGATTACGTGGTGATGAACGGCGTGCTGACGGAAAAGCGCGAGCTTTCCTTCGAGGCAATGGAAGATTTCGCGCAAGCTATGATCCGCACCGCCTTCGCCGCCTGCCGCAAGGGGATCGCCTATAACGTCATGAGCGCGCACGTGGACTGGGAGCGCGCAGATCTTTTTCACTGGCCCTTTGACCGCGCGAGCGCCTTCCTGCGGGCGGAAGTCAGCCGCAACTATGCCTTCCGCGCCGATTACGGGCTTTACGAATACACCACCTATGTTTACCGGGAGCCGCGTGGATGAGCGCCCGCCCCCTGCGCATCGAGGAGGCGGGCCGCGCCTGCGAAGTTTTTGCCCGCATCGTCACCACCGGCTTCCCGGAATTTCCGCCGGAAGCGGTGACCGATTACCTCGCCCCCTGGACCGCCGATAAAATCGCCGCGCGCATCAAGAGCGGTGAAGGCGTGCTGCTGGGTTTCTTTAAAGGCAGCGAACTGGTGGGGCTGGTTTCCGGCACTGCCGTGGAGGGCGGCGTGGGCACGATTTTCTGGCTGCTGGTGGCCGAAGAAGGCCGCGGCTCGGGCGCAGGGCGCGCGCTGTTTGATGCCGCCTGCGCCGCCTACCGCGCCATGGGCGCCCACAAGATCAAGCTCACCGCGCCCACGGAAAGCGCGCAGAACTTCTACAACCACATGGGCATGCTGGAAGAGGGCTACCATGCGAACCACTGGTACCACCTGGATTTCTGCGCCATGGGCCTCGAGCTATGAAGCTCATCCCGCTTTCCGATGCCGCGGGCTGGGAAGCAGCGATTTCCAAATTCCCGCAAGCCCCGGCGCATACCCACGCCTATAACGCGGCGCTGCAGCTTTCGTTTTCAGACCCGCTCTTTCTTTTTGCGCACGAGAAGGGCGCCTGCCCGCTGCTGCTGCGGCAGTGGGAGGGAACCACCGATATCGCAACCCCTTACGGCTATGGCGGCATGATTGGTTCCGCCGCTCCCGGCTGGGAGGATTTTGCCCGCAAACAAGGCTGGGTTTGCGGCTACCTAGCGTTGCATCCCACCCTCTCCCCGGTTTTGCCCGGCACAACGCCCGGCCACACCTTCTATCTTGTTGATCTTCTGCAGGAAGAAGAAGCGCTGCTCAATAGCATGGAAAAGACCCATCGTTACGAGATCCGCCGTGATGCCGGTAAATACACAACAATTCCGGATAAGAAATTGATCAAGCAATTCCTGTATTCTTTATATAAACAGACGCTGGCCCGGGTCGGCGCCGCCCCGGTCTACCATTTCTCGGAAGAAACCCTGCATGCCCTGCTGGACCTACCCGGCTCCGTGGCGCTTTCCGTGCATGAAGAAGCCGTGATCCTCTGCCTCTCCACCCCCCACATGGCCGATTATTTCCTCAGCGCCGCCACGGAAGAAGGGCGCAAATACACCCGTGTGCTGCTCTGGCAGGCCATGCTGGAGCTTAAAAAGCGCGGTGTGAAAAGCTTCAACCTCGGCGGCGGCGCCAAACCCGGCGATGCGCTGGAGGCCTTCAAGCGCCGCTTCGGTGGACAGGCAAGGCCAATCCCTGTACTTAAGCAGGTCTACGATGAAACGGCCTTCGCGCGGCTCTGCCAGCAGGCAGGCACGGCGGCCGGCACGGACGGTTATTTCCCCCCTTACCGAAGGAGCAGGCCATGAAAGCAGCACAAGCCTACGCCGGGCAGCAGGGCTGGGAAAAGCTCGGGATGGTTTTCAAACTGGGCGAGCATTTGCAGCCGTGGATGAAAAGCCACGCCCTCATGCCCACCCCGCTGCTGCTGGCGGACCGCTTCCGCGTGTACATCACTGTGCGAGCGCAGGACGGCATGAGCCGCATTACTTATGTGGACCTCGACCGCAAGGACCCGCGCAAGATCCTCTACGTGCATGCAGAGCCGCTGCTGGAACCCGGCCCGGTGGGCACGTTCGATGACAGCGGCACGGTGGGCACCTTCGCCCTACAGCACGAGGGGAAAATTTATCTCTACTACAACGGCTATAACGTGCGCGTGAAGGTGCCGTGGAGCAACGCGGTGGGCCTTGCTGTCAGCACCGACGGCGGCGAGACATTCAAAAAAGCCTTCCCCGGCCCGGTGCTGGACCGCACCCAGCAGGAGCCGTATTTCGCCATCACGCCGTGGATACTGAAGGAAGACGGGTTACTCCGCTGTTGGTACACCTCCGGCACCGGTTGGATACCGCAAGGTAGCAAGCCGCCGGAGCCGCTTTACGTCATCAAATACGCCGAATCGCGGGATGGCGTGCATTTCGCCCGCCCCAACCACACCTGCATCCCGCCGCTGGACGCGGAAGAAGCCAATGCGCGCGGCGCGGTGATCAGGCAGGGCGATACTTATAAAATGTGGTTCATTTTCCGCGGCAGCCGGGATTTCCGCGACGGCAAGGATGCCTACCGCATCGGTTACGCGGAATCCGCCGACGGGTTCACCTGGAAGCGCGACGATGCTGCCGCGGGCATCAAGCCCGGCGCACCCGGTGAGTGGGACGAGAAAATGGAGGCCTACCCCGCCGTGATCGAGGCCGATGACCGGCTGTTCATGTTCTACAACGGGAATAATTTCGGCGCGGAAGGCTTCGGTATAGCTGTACGCTAAGAGGCCACGCGCATGTCCATGCCCGCGCAGGCATCCAGCACCGTTTCGCAGACCGTGTTGATATCTTCCTCGCGCATGTCCACCGCCATCGGCAGCCCGAGCAGCGACTGGCCCAGCCACTGCGTCACGTTCAGCTCACCGTGGCTGGCGCAGTAGCGGTAGGCGGGCTGTGCGTGGCAGCCGGTGAGCCACCAGCGCCGCGTTTCGATGCCGGCTTTCTCCAGCCGCTCCGCCATGGCAATGGCGTGGCTGGGAAACAGCACGTTGCAGGTGCTGGTCACCCAGTCGCGGTTGAGCCACAGGGAGAGCCCTTCTTTGGCCAGGCGGAAAAGGTAGGCATCGCGCACACGGGCCCAGCCCTCGCGCGTCTGCTCCCATTCATCGAGCGCCGCCATGCCCACCGCGGCGCCGTATTCCGAGATCTTGGCGTTGATGGCGATGCGGTGTGAGCGGCGGTCTGATTCGAATCCGAAATTGATGAGGCGGCGCACGCGGAAAATGGTATCCGGGTTACGGCATACAATCACGCCCCCCTCGCCAATGCCCAGTGTCTTGGTGGCGTGCAGGCTGACCATCACCGGGGTGCGGCCTGTGCGCATGGCACCATTGGCAACCGAATCAAACGCCGCGGCGGCATCTATCAGCACGGGGATGCCGGTTTCCTCAGTGAAACGGTCCCAGGCTTGCGTATCCACCGGGGCGCCGAACGGTGAAACGGCGATCACCGCGCTAACATCGCCGTTGATTTGCTTGAGATAGGACTTCACCCGCTCGGGCGAGAGCGCCTGCGTGTCGGATTCCACGTCGACAAAACAGGGCGCGAGCCCCGCGGCAAGCGCCGCGGCGGGGGTGGCGGTAAATGTCCAGGAAGGCATGACGCAAAGCGAGCCGCGCGGCACTTCCAGCGCCTGCAGCGCCACGGTGAGGCCGAGCGTGCCGTTGGCCACCGCCACCGCGTGCTCTTTCTGCACCTTCAGCGTCTTCGCCAGCCTTTCGTTGAACGCTTCGGCCAGCGGCCCGAAATTGCTGTACCAGCGGTTGGCGTCGATCTCCTGCAGGTAGGGCAGGATGGCTTCAGCACCGGGAAGCTTGGGCTTGGAAACGGGGATCATGCGGCACACTCCAGCTGGCGGGTGATTTCTTTCTTTAAAGATGCAAAATCCATGCCCGCCAGAAGCTGCCCTATACTGGCCATATCCCCTTCATAGGGCTGCAAAAATTGCAGTTTTATCCCCCTGTCGGCAAAAGCTGCCGCTTCGTAGAGCTCCCGGCCGCCTGGGGAATTGATGTATTCCTTCGCCCCAAAATGGCGGCAGATTTCCAGTATGCGGTCCTGCCCGCGCAATTCCGGCGACAGGTTGAGCGCGGAAGAGCGCGTCACGTTGAAGGGAATCTCCAAGCCCTCGCAGCATTGTTTCAGCAACGAGACGATGTAATCCAGCGGCGTGCCCTCCAGCTTGCTTACGCTGGCCGTAAGCGCGCTCTTATCGGCAAAGCACGGAAAATTGCGCAGTGCGTTGCGCCACTCGCTGTACCTGCCGTCGGAAAAGCGCAAACCGTCGATGCGCACATCCTGCGGTGCTTTGTAAAGCGGCAGCGTCAGCCATTCGAGCTCGCCGTTCACGTGCCGGAAACGGTTGCGGTGCACCCAGCCGCGGCGCGGGAACTGCACGCAGTCATACACCACGAACAAATCAGACGCGGCAAACAGCCGGAAATACCCTGCGTAGGGCAGGAAATACGGCTGCATGATGGTGAGGCGCATACGCGCCTTACGCCACCTTGTGGGGTATATTCACTTTCTCGGTAAAGGCGTTGTAGCGCTTGCCTGCATCGTTCTGGTTGGCAACAAACCAAGCAATGGTTTCCCTGATGCCTTCCTCGATGGAGACCTCGCACTTGAAGCCGTGGCCGGAAGCGCGCTTCATGTCCATCAGGCGCTTGGCGTCACCGGCGGGCTTGTCCTTGTCCCAGACAATCGGCAGTGGGCCGTTGGGGGCGTGCTTCGCCACCATTTCCGCCACCTGTTTGATGGTCACGCCGCTGCCGGAGCCGAGGTTGATGGGCTCGTTGATGCCCTTCTCCACCGCCAGCATCATGCCGCGGGCCACGTCGCGCGCGTGGATGAAGTCGCGGATGGGAGAGCCGTCGCCCCAGACGGTGAGCGGGTTCTCGCCATCCACCGCGCGGCGGATGAGCGAAGGGATTACCATGGCGTTTTCGGGATCGAAATTATCAAACGGACCGTAGACGTTGGCCGGGCGAACGATGGAGATCTTGTCCCAGCCGTGCTCGATCTTGTAAGCCTCGGCCTGCAGCTCGCCCATGCGCTTGGCCCAGCCGGCGAAGCGGTCATTCGGCGAGGGGAAGGTCTTCCACACGTCGTCTTCAAAAAACACTTCCGCCGGGGAATAGACGCCCACGGAGCTGGTGAACAGGAAGCGCTCGGCACCGCTGCGGCGGGCCGCCTCCATCATATTGATGGAGAACTGGATGGTCGGCACGAAGAAGCTGGCGGGGCGCTTGGCCGTCATGGCCGGGCTGCCCTTCACACCCGCGAGCTGAAACACGATTTCCTTTTTCTCGCAGGCCTTCATACATTCGGAGAATTCACGCAAGTCTGCCTTGATGAAGGTGCAGCCGGCTGGCGCGCGGGAGGGGTCGTCCAGCGACACCACGGTCACCTTCGCGCCTTCCTTCAGCAGCATTTCCACCAGCGGGCGGCCGATGAGGCCCGTGCCGCCGGTAACAAGTACGTTCTTATTCTTGTAAAAGGACATAAAGCTCCTGCATCTCATTCGTTAACGAATGGGAGGACCATAGAGACCACAGCAGCCAAAAGCAAGAAGCGGGAGAGCGGGCGCGCGTGTTAAGCAGCCCTTCCAGCCCGGTAACGCCGATGCCGGAAGCGAGAAAGCGGCCGATCCATCCCCAGCACCAGCGCCACCGAGAGCAAGATACAAATGCCGTAGGTTGCGAGCACCAGCGCGTGCGGGAACGCCCCGAGTTCCGACAGCACCCGGATGACCAATATATGGCTGATATAAATGGGGTAGGAAAGCTCGCCCACGAAACGTTCCCAGCGCCAGGAGCGGCTGATACGCCCAAGGAGATACGCCACGCCTAAAACCAAGAAGATAAAGGCAATAGAACGCGTGAGCGAGTGCCCTCCGAATCTGGGGTAGGCATAGCTCGCGGCGACAACGGCACCTGCCAGCAGCAAGTAACAAGGCAGCTTCCAGCACTCCACCGCGCGTGGAAGCGGCCGCCCTTCCTGCAGGCGGGCCACCAGCGCCCCTGCAATAAAAATCCACAGTTCGGCGGGAAAAAACGCCGTGCCCCAGTTAATGGGGTTCCTGTGTCCCGCCTCCCATATACCGATTTTCAGCAGTAGTGAAAGCAGCGCGAAAACAAGGAGCGTTTTGCCGGAGCGCAGCAGTAGCCACGGTGCGAGCAGGTAAAAGATTAGTTCCAGCGCAAGCGTCCATGCCTGGCCGAGAAGCGCGAGGCTAGAGCCCCATAAGTGCGAAGGCGCGGTATCATAGCCCCCGGCAACCAATGCGCCGGTGGCTGGATTCACCGTGAGAAACCGCAGCAAATCCTGGCCGAGGATAAATAAATTGCTCCAGACAAAAGCTATGATGCTAAGCGCGTTGCCCGATGTGAGCACGGTCACGGCAGGCTCCGGCCTTGCGTGGGTAGAAAGCGTATACACCACGGTGAGCAACAGGATGATGTAATACACAGGAAATAAGCGCCAAAGGCGGCTGGCGTAAAATTTCAGCGCCCAGTTCGGCTGCCCGCGGTACGCATGGATGCAATACTGGATGTAAAAACCCGAGAGCGCGTAAAACGCCTGCACCGCCGTGGGGCCATAGAGAAAGGCCGGAATACCGCTCCAGCTCGCGTGCTCGCCCGCAACAGCCAGCGCGAACCAGAGGCGCAAGAATCCCACTAGGCGGCCTTCTTGCCTTCCTTGAGCTTCAGCGTGGCCGGGTCAATATGCTCGCGCCACCAGGCAATGGTGCTCCTGATGCCGTCCTGCAGCGCGATCTTCGGCTTCCAGCCGAGTTCCTTCTCGGCAAGGCCGCAATCCAGGCACAGGCTGGTCTTGATGGTAGGCGCCGTCAGGTCATGCTCGATCTTCAGGTTCTTGCCCGAGGCGGCGATGATCATCTTCACCACGTCCAGCACGCTGTGCGCCTTGCCCAGCCCGCAATTATAGAGCCGGTATTTTTCCTTCTGGTTTTTCATCGCCGCGATGACAAAATCCGTCAGATCATCCACGTGCAGCAGGTCACGCTCCTCTTCGCCGGTGCCCCAGACGGTCATCTTGTCGACCGCTTGCATCACCTTGGTGACGGTAGCGCCGAAGAAATGGCTGCGGTCGAGATCATATTTATCATGCGGGCCATACATATTGCTGTGGCGGATGGCGGTGAATTTCGTCTCTGAAATCCCGGCGAAAAATTCGCACATCTTCTCCACGTAGATCTTGGTATTGCCCACACCGAAATAGCGCGGATGCAGCGGCTTGTTGGCATCGAAATCTGTTTCTTTCAGCGGCTTTTCGGAGCTCGGGTACATCACCGTGCAGGAGAAAAACACCACCTGCTTCACTTTTGCTTCAAACGCCGAACGGAACAGGTAAGAGTTCATCACCGCGTTATCGGTTACATGAATGAACGGCTTGGTGACGATGTCCTTCGCACCCGAGGTGGTCGCCGCCGCCTGGATGATGATATCCTTGCCCTTGACCAGCTTTTCCACCGCCGCGGGGTCGCGCAGGTCGCATTGGTGCCAGGTGGTGTTGGGTAGCGTGAATTCCGGGCGGTTGAAGCGCACGGCGTGCACCTCATATTGGCCGCTAAGCGCCAGCCTTTCAGCGATATTGCGTCCGATGAAGCCGGTGGCGCCGCAGACGAGTACAGACTGTTTCATATTGTGTTTCCCTTTATTTGCGCGTAGTTCTAGCCGTATAACCTCGCCTGCGCAACATGGAAAAATCGCCGCTTATCAGCCTGATTACCGTTGTAAAGAACGGCGCGGCCACCATCGAAAAGGCGCTCGCCTCGGTCAGGACTCAGACTTTTCGTGATTTTGAATATATCGTGCTTGATGGCATCTCTACCGATGGCACGCCCGCGCTGGTGCGCAATTATTCCGATTGCGTGACGTTTTTTCGCTCAGCGCCGGATAAGGGCGCCAATGACGCCTTCAACCAGGCGCTCGGTCTCACGCGCGGCAGCATCATCGGCATCCTCTCGGCCGATGACTGGCTGGAAAACGGCGCATTTGAAACCATCGCCCGGCTTTACCGTGAAAAACCCGAGGCAGGTATTTTCTCCTTCGGGCTGCAGGAATACGAGGCGGATGCGGGGGGGAACTTCAGCCCGAAACGCTATTTCTGTGACCCGGACACCCCGCACTTCACCCTGCAGGACGCCATGTACTGCCAGGGGCTGGGGCGCTTTTATTCCGCCAATCTCGTGCGGCGCGCCGGGATGTTCGAGATAGACCGTTACCCCAAGCTGTGTGACCGCGAATGGTATATGCGCCTCGGGCAGATGGAGCCCATGAAGGCGCGGGACCCCAAGCCGCTTTACGCGTTCCGCTGCCACCCCGGCTCCGTCTCGGCCAGTGCCGATAACGCGGCCACCCTCACCTCGCTGGAGCAGATGCGCGACATCGCGCTGGATTACCTCGCCCACCCGGAGCTCACGCCGGTGCAGTACACGGACCTGAAGAGCTGGTATTGCTTCGTCATGGTGCGCCTGCTCGCCTACCGCCTGCGCACCAATGACCATGTCAGCTTCCTTGCCGGTACGGCGGAGGCCATCGTGACGCAACCCATCGGTATGCTGCGGCGGCTCATCAATTACCGCATGCCGCAGGCCTACCGCCCCATGACGCCGCCATGATCATCGCGGTGACGGTTACCTTCAACCCGGATGACGGCTTCAAGACACGGCTGGAAAGCTACGCGGGCCAGGTGGAACATGTGTTCATCATCGACAACAGTATTGATGAAGCGCGCGCCGCTTTTGTGCAATCACTCGCGGGCGGCAACGTGGAAGTGTTTGCCAATGCCAACGTGAACGGGCTGGCGGGCGCGCAAAACACCGGCATCGCCAAGGCGCTCGCGCGCGGCGCGGAGTGGATCGCGCTGTTTGACGATGACAGCGCCGCATCAGAGGGCATGTTCGCGCACATGCTGAAAGTGTGGCAGCAACACCCGAAGAAAGACCGCACGGGCATCGTGGTGCCGGTGGTGTTTGACGGCCGCACCGGCCATGAGCACCGTTTCATCACCTGGGTGGGACCGCTCGTCTGGCGGCGGCGCATGGATGACCGCAACTTCATGGAAAACATCGTCACCGCCAATGCCTCGGGCATGCTGATCCACACGGATCTCGTGCGCGACTGCGGCATGATGCGCGAGGATTATTTCATCGACTGGGTGGACGTGGAATATTGTTTGCGCGCGCGGGCACGCGGCTGGCGCATCCTGGCGGTGGGCAACACCTGCCTCGATCACACGCTGGGCGACAAGATGAAACACGCGCTGTTCGGCGCCACCTTCATCGCCAGCCACCACGCCGCGTGGCGGCGCTACACCATGAGCCGCAACCGCGTAGACGTGTGGAAACATTACTGGCTGCGCTTCCCCGCTTACGTGATTTACGACAAGCTGGTGACATTGTACGAGACGTTCAAGATCATCTGCTTTGAAAGAGAAAAACGCACCAAACTGCGCAACATGCTACGCGGTTTCAAAGATGGTTTATTGGGAAGATTTCCGTTGCCTTAAAACCCACACGGGGGAGCGTACGCTCCCCCGTGTGTTTGTTGTTGATCAGCGGCTCGCGGCCCGTTGCCGGGCAGCGTCGACTTCGAGTTCGTTGACCCGCCGGGTCAACGTCTTGGACGGCCACTTGTCCGTCCTGCGCCAGCCGAGGAAACTCAGCACCGCACCGACGCCGGACAGGACCACGGTCACCAACAGGGTCACCCTGATCTTGTCGTCCTCCATGCCCATGGCCTGCAGCCGGAGAGCGGGGCCACCCCCACCATCCACCCACAGCACCAGCGAGCCGAGGCTCGTACCGAACACGATACCGCAAACCACGCAAAGCGCGAACAGGGACCACCGCAACATAACGGATCTCCTACAAGCTCCACCCTTGGAGCTACAGCCGAAACGGCTACTCAACGACCCCAGCCCCTCGACACGCGTCGAGGTCTGTTTATTGGGTCGTCAGTTACCTTTAGTATAGGCAAATCAATCGCCTAAGGCGCGTTAAGCTTTGATGACACCGTTTTTGAAGGTGTTTTACGCCGCCGCCTTCAGTCCCTGCGTTTTCATGAATTCATCAATAGAATCAATGACATATTTGCAGGCCGCCGCGTCCACGGAATGGTGGCAGCCCACCGCGAAGCCGCGCTTCATGATGGTATCGCAGTTGCCCAAATCCCCCGCCACGCGGTGCGGGAACATCTTCAGCGCGGGGTGGCGGGCCATGTTCCCGGCAATGATGGGCCGTGTTTCGATGCCCTTGCCGTTGAGATAAGAGGTGATGTCCTTCACCGCGAAGGGCGCGTTTTCCTTCAGAACAATGCCGAAGCCGAACCAGCTGGAATAGCCGCCCTTCTGCTCATCCTGGAAGCGGAAATACGCGCTGTGTTTCTCCAGGCCCGCGCGGTACGTGGCCTGCGCGGCGCGGCGCTTTTCCACCAGCGCCTTCAGTTTGGGCAGCTGCTTTTCGCCCATCACCGCCTGCACTTCCGTGGGGCGCAGATTGTAGCCGATATTGATGAAAATAAAGCGCGGGTCGATCTCCGGGTACTCGGCACGGTACTTGTCTTTCTCATCCGCCTCGCGGCTCCAACCGTGCGCGCGCAGCACGCGCATCAGCTCCACCAGCTCGAAATTATCAGAGAAGGTCAGCCCGCCCTCGAAGGTGGTGATGTGGTGCGAGTAATAAAGGCTCATGGTGCCCACGTCGCCGAACGTGCCGACGGACTTGCCCTTGAAATTCGCGCCCATGCTTTCGCAGGTATCTTCAATCACGCGCAGGCTGTGCTTCTTTGCCAACACCATGATGGCATCCATGTCGCACGGATTGCCGTAGACATGCACCAGCATGATGGCACGCGTCTTGGGCGTGATGGCGGCTTCCAGCTTCGCCATGTCGAAATTGTAGGTGCCAAGGTCGCAATCCACGAATACCGGCGTCAGCTGGTGCTGGATCAACGGCCACACGGTGGTGGCCCAGGAAAGCGCGGGCACGATCACCTCGTCGCCGGGGCGCATCTGGTTGGGCCATGCCGGGTTGGCGAGCGCCGCAACAGCCAACAGGTTGGCGCTGGAGCCGGAATTGCTCATGAGCGCATATTTACTACCGAAATGCCGGGCGGAATTTTCTTCAAACCCGCGCACCCGCTTGCCCATGGTGACCATGGTAGTGAGCGACTGCTCGATCATCGCGTTGATTTCTTCCGCCCCGAAAGTCGGCTCGTGCAGGCGCACGACGGGATTTTTGGGATCGAAACCGAAATTGAATTGTTCCTTGCAATAGGCTTCCACGCCAGAACGTATCGCCGCGATGTGCTTGTCGGTCATAACTCTCCTTGTGATTATTCCAAGATCACGCGCTGGCGTGAAACTGACTTGTTGCCGGATACCTTGTCCAGCACGATAGCTTCGATGATGTAGGGCCCCTTGGGCGAACGCCGCTCCAGGCTGAACTCATACGCGGGCAGCGCCATCACGAAAACTTTTGGGTCCAGCTGCGCGCCGGTGGCCACGGCGTAGCTTTCCTGCTCCACGATCACCTGTTCCTCCGGGTCATACACCCTGTAGCTCACGCCCCCGTCGTAATTGCCGTCCTGATCCGCCGCGAGGCCGGAAATCAGCGTGCCTACATGCAGCCTGTGGCGCTGGCGCATGGTCTGCTTGTTGCGGATGATGGGGGTTTTGTCCTGCTTCGCCGCCAGCGCCTGCAGCTTGCCCGCGTTGTCGGTGACGACAACCTGCGCGCGCAAGCCCCCGCGCGAACTGGGTTTTACAACTTCCGCAGAAGCAGTGAAAGCCAGCAGGCTCAGGGCAATGGCTATCGCGATTTTCTTCATCATAAGCTCTATTTCTAACGCTTCCGGCCGGCGCCAACAAGTCCTAAAACGCTTGTAAAGCAGCCTGAGCCTGCTAATTTCTCTGTACGATAGCATTTGGTCCCGGCTTAGTTTGTCGGGAATGCTGCGGCAGGGTTTTGCCCTGCGTCCGTTCCACAGGAGTTCAGTCATGAACCCCATGTTGAATGTCCTTGCCCTGTCAGGTTGGGTGTTGTTCCCGATGTTGTTATGGGAAATCCCATATTCCGCCCGGTGGTTGTGGCGTAACTACGTGGTGGCGCTGTTCCTGCTCATCCCCTATTCGTGGTTGGCATGGAGCATCTTCACCATTCCGTTCGTGAACGGCGGGTTTGTCCAGCACGCGGCGTGGACTGTCCGGATTTTCGGCTGGGCTGCCATCGGCATTGGCTCGCTCATGGGGATTGTGCAACTGCTCACGCAGTGTCTCCCCAAAAGTTGGCGGGAGCGTTCGCACAACTTCTGATCCAGTGCAAAAAGCAAACGAAACAGCCTCGCCAACCGGCGGGGCGTTTTGTTTTCAGCGGGTGAGGAACTGGCTGCCGTCGCTCACGCGCCCGCGCCAGTAATCCAGCAGATCCTGCATGGTTTTTTCGAAGGTAATCACCGGCTTCCAGCCCGTGTGCTTCTCGAACTTGCTGGTATCGGGCACCTGCAAATCGGCATCAATCGGGCGCAGGCGGTCCGGGTCCACCTCCACTTTTATCTCGCCCTTTTTCTTTGAGAGCGAGATGAGGTGATCCAGCATCGCGCGGATGGTGCAGGTATACTGCCCGCCGATATTGTAATATTCGCCGCCTTGCGGCTTCACCGTCACCAGCACGTGGTAGGCGCGCACGGCGTCGCGCACATCGGCGAAAGTGCGCAGTGAATCCAAATTCCCCACCTTGATCACCGGCGCAATCTGCCCGGCCTCAATCATGGCGATCTGCTTGGCGAAGGTGGATTCGGCGAATACGTCGCCGCGCCGCGGCCCGGTGTGAGTGAACATGCGTGTCGTCATCACCTTCATGTCATACGCCTCGGCGTAGAACCGCCCCACCAGGTCCGTGCCCACCTTGGAAATCGCGTACGGGCTGGCCGGGTGGAACGTGCATTCCTCGTTGATGGGCAGTTTTTCCTTCGGTACACGCCCGAACACTTCCGAGCTCGCGCAGACATGGATCACCGCGTCTTTCTTGTACTGGCGCAAAGCTTCCAGCACGCGGCTGGTGCCCTGGATGTTGGTTTCATACGTATCCAGCGGCGCCGAAAAACTGGTCTTGGGGTAACTCTGCGCGGCGAGGTGAAACACGTAGTCCGGCTGCACGTTACGCACGGCCTCGTTGATCGAATCCGAGTCACGCAAGTCACCATACACCAGGTGCACGCGGTCTTTTTTATTGATGCGTGGCAGGTGGTGAGAAATGTTATCGAGCGGGCTGCGCCAGCGGATCAGCCCGTGAATCTCCCAATCCGTCTTCTCCAGCAGGTAGTCTGCCAGGTGCGAGCCGACCATGCCGGTAATGCCGGTGATGAATGCGCGTTTTGTCATGCCGCCTCAATACGTCCCTTCAGTTCGCGTTGCGCTCTCGCGTAATCCTCCGGCACGCCGATGTCAATGAAATACCCGCCCGTTTCCCATGCATGCGGCTTGACGCGCGCCAGGTGCGGCCGTTGGAAATCAGACTCGAAGGAGAATGCCACCGACAGGTCAAACCCCTTGAAAATCTCCGGGCTTACCACGTAAACGCCGGTGCTGATCCAACCCTTGTGTGCCCGCCCGGGGTAGACAAATTCCGTGATGCGGTGGTTGGCATCGAACACCGCCTCGCCGTAACGGCTGCAATCGGGCATTTCGCGGAGTGCAATGGTAAGCGTGCTGCCGCTTTTTTCATGCGCGGCCACCATCTCTGCCACGTCGATCTCCACGAAGGAATCCCCGTTACTAACAAAAACCGGGCCCACAGGCTTCAGCACTGAGAGCGCGAATTTTACCGCGCCGCCCGTGCCGAGCGGCTTTTCTTCCTCGGCATAGGTAATGCTCAAGCCCTCAAAGCCGCTGCCGAAATAATCGCGGATGGTAGCGCGCAAATGGTGCGTGGAAAGCAACACGGAGGTAATCCCCTGCCCCCTCAGGTAGCGCAGGTAATGCGCGAGGAACGGTTCGCCGTTGATCGGCGCCATCGGCTTCGGGATCTCTTCCCCGATTGCTCCCTTGAGCCTAGTTCCGAACCCGCCCGCAAGAACAATGGCCTGCATCAGTGCTTCACTTTCTCTAATTCCTTGCGCGCGGCTTCAAAATCGCGCTGGAAGGCTTCGTTCTGCAGCAGCGCGCCCAGCGTCAGCCGCGCCAGTGCCCGCCCGCCCTGGATATCCACCGGGTAATGCATGCCGGTGAGCACACGGTGAAAAGCGATATTCTCTGCCTTCGCCCGCAACGTTTCGCGCCGGGCAGGCATCAGCTGCCCCAGTACTTCCGCCCACACCACGCCGTAATAGGTATGCCCGCTGGGATAAGCAGGGTTGGTGTGCGGAGGGATCAGCGTGCGCACCTGCTCCGGGGCCGCCTTGTAGGGCCGCCGCGTGTTCCAGAATTTTTTCACCTTGTCATTGATGGCGCGCATATCTTCATGCAGCCGGTCCAGCAGGGTAAACAACGCGGGGTTGCGTTCCCGCGTCACCTCCGGCTCCAGCACCTTCGTCAGCAGTTCGGGCTTCATGTGGTATTCCACCTCCGCTGCCTTTATGTCTGCTGCGGTGGCTTTTTTCTGCAGTTCCACAATCTCCTGCACATCGTGCTGCCATTCCGGGGAATTTTCGTCCCAGGGCTTGTAGAGCATGGAAGGCGGGATCACGTCTTCGTCGAGATAATTCCCAGCGCATGCTGGGAAAGCCAGCAGGCACGCGGCGATTACGGCGAGTGTCCTCACGCAGTGGCCGATTTGTTATTAAACTCCGCCCCGAACAGGCTTTGCTCAATGAGGGCGCAGTAAATATGCCCGAGCATGATATGGCACTCCTGCACTTTCGGCGTTTCGGTGGAGGGCATTTTTAAAATGATATCGCACAGGCTCGCCATTTTGCCGCCGGTCTTGCCGGTCTTGCCGATGATGGCGATGCCCTTCGCCCGTGCAGCTTCGATGGCCTTAAGCACATTAGGTGAATTGCCGGAAGTGGAGATGGCGATCAGCACGTCGCCCTTCTGCCCCACCGCCTCGATCTGCCGGGAGAACACCGTTTCGAACCCGTAATCATTGCCGATAGCTGTGAGCGCTGAGGTATCCACCGTCAGCGCAATGGCCGCCAGACCCGGCCGGTTGAAGTTCAGGCGTGACACCAACTCCGCCGCCAGATGCTGCGAATCCGCAGCACTACCGCCATTGCCGCAAAAGAGAATCTTGTTGCCGTTTTTCAGCGCTCTTTCGCAGATGTCGGCCACGCGCTCCACGTTGGCGAGCAGCTCGGCATCGGCCAGCACGGCGTCGATAACTGCGCGGGTTTCCTGAATTTCTTTCACGATCATGCCGCCAACCATAGTCAGTTCTTTAAAGGTTTGCCAGTGTTTAGCATGTGTTCAATCCGTGCTTGGGTAGCCGTGGTGCGGATCAGCTCCATGAAGCCTTCATGCTCCAGCTCCAGCAGGTGCTTCTCTGTAACCGCCCCTTTCGCTTCCCCCGCGCTCAATACATGCGCCAGCACGCGGCCGATAACAAGATCATGCGGACTGGCATTCTCCATTGCCGAGAGCCGGTCCAGCATCGCCTGCTTGGCCGCCGTACCGCCGGCCTTGGTTTCAGCGGGTTTCAGCGGCTTGAAGCCCTTAGCCATGTTCAAGCAGCGCACCTTGGCTTCCGCCAGCACCCGCGCCCGGTTCATCACGGTCAGGTCATTCTTGCTTACGATCTTCATCTCGCGCGCTTCGTCGGTCGAACCGGCCGTCCTGGCCGTCGCGATCAACTCGAATGCGG
This sequence comes from uncultured Rickettsiales bacterium, assembly GCA_964620765.1. Taxonomy (GTDB): domain Bacteria; phylum Pseudomonadota; class Alphaproteobacteria; order Rickettsiales; family SXRF01; genus CAZUKF01. Next base: position 46,916 of record CAZUKF010000001.1, read on the forward strand.
GCAGCGCCTCACCGTGCCGCAGCAGCAGCTCCTTGCAGCCGCCCCAGCCGGGAATCAAGCCCACATTCGGCTCCACGAGGCCGGGATGCGCTTCCATGTGCGCAACAATCGCCTGCCCGTGCATGGCCAGCTCGCAGCCGCCGCCCAGCGCGAGGCCGGAAAGCGCGGCCACCACCGGGAAGGGCGCGTATTTCAGGCCCATCATCGCCGCCTGCCCGCGGGTGATGATGTCGGAAACCGCGCTCCACTCTTCCGCCTTCGCGTGTTCTAAAAACACCTTGAGGTTGGCGCCAACGCAGAACTGCTCCGTATCGTTGCCGATGACCAGACCTTTGAAATTCTGCTTCACCCGGGGAATAACCTGCTCGATGAAAGCAAGGATGTTGGCGTCAATTGCGTTCATCTTGGAGGTGAATTCCAGGCAGGCAATGCCGTCGCTCAAATCCCACAAACTCGCGGAAGCGTGGAAAGCCACGGGCTGC
>CAZUKF010000002.1:0-40774 GCA_964620765.1 uncultured Rickettsiales bacterium
CGACCGGCGAGGCCAGCCCGGTGCCCACCGCCGTGCCGCCCTGCGCCAGCTCCAGCACCGCCTGCATGGCCTGGTCCTTGCCCAGTGCCATGATGAATTTGTCAATCTGCGCCACGTAGCCGGAAAATTCCTGCCCCAGCGTCAGCGGCGTCGCATCCATCATGTGCGTGCGGCCGATCTTGATGATGTCCTTGAACTCCTTCGTTTTCGCCAGCAGCGCGCCGCGCAAATGCTGCAGCGCCGGCAGCAGGCTGCTCTCGATCTCCGTCGCCGCCGCGATGTGCATCGCCGTCGGAAACGAATCATTCGAAGACTGGCCCATGTTCACATGGTCGTTCGGGTGCACCGGCTTCTTACTGCCCATCACCCCGCCCGCCAGCTCAATGGCACGGTTGGAGATCACCTCGTTGACGTTCATGTTGGTCTGCGTGCCCGAGCCCGTCTGCCATACCACCAGCGGGAAATGCTCGTCCCACTTGCCTTCCGCCACCTCCGCCGCCGCCTTCTCGACATACTGGCCGGTCTCCTTGTCCAGCGCCCCGAGCTTCACGTTCACCCGCGCCGCCGCCAGCTTCAGCACCCCGAAGGCGTGGATCAGCGCCCGCGGCATTTTCTCCTCGCCGATCTTGAAATTCTGCAGGGAACGCTGTGTCTGCGCCCCCCAGTATTTATCGGCCGGAACCTGGATTTCCCCGAAAGAATCCGTCTCGACCCGGGTGCTGGCGGCGCTCTTGGCGGTGGCGGGCATAAAATTAACCTACTTTCATGGAATTGTAACAACGCTTTAGCCTGCCTACGGCTATAATCACTGTGAGAACAACTGTAAAGCACGAGGTTCTTTTGAGTGGCGAAGGCATAGCTCTCTACAGCCTGATGGAAAGCGACGCTGCTGAACGCGGTGTGCGCAACCTGCAGAGATTGATGGACGTGCGTGACCGCGCGGACGAGCTGCGCGCAGCGGGGGTGGCCGTACCCACCTTGCGTGAATTCGAGAAAGCCCACCCTGTGGAAAAACCCAGCCTTTTTAGCTCCATCGCCAAGGGTGCGGCCAACGGCGCAGCCGTGGCGGCTGCATTTTTTGCCGTCGGCGCGCTCATTTTCGATGCACCTGTTTTCGCGGCAATCGGTTTGGGCAGCCTTGTTGGCATCGTGCTGGGCGGCATTGCCGGCACCTTTGAGCAAAGCAAGATCGCCGACCACGGCAGGCTGGTAGACGCCTACGCAAAGCACATCGAAGCGCTCGAGCATGCCCCCGCCCCTGCCCACGCGCAGGAGAGCAGCGTTGCCTACCGCACAGACCACGCTGATAAGGTGCTGGCCGCCCGCTCGCACGAGCACGCCCACCATCTCTAACGCCAATACACTGAATTACATACGTTAATTCCCACGTTCACGCCGCTGTCACACAGGGAATCACCTAAACGTCACGCCCTGCCGCCCTTCCCAAAGTTATACTAAAGCATAGGAGAGCACTATGCTTGAGCGGGAACTCATCAACCTCATTTACTTAAGCGACCTGCAGCAGCACACCGCCTACCGCGAGAAGCTGGCCGTCCTGCGTGACCGCGCGGCGTACCTGTCGCTCACCTCGGGCATGGAGCCCATGGGCATCTGCCGCTTCGCCAACAACCAGAAGTCTGTCCGCCATTTCGGCCCGCTGAAATATTTGGGCTACGGCGCCGCTTTCGGCGCCGGCACCATGGGTGCGCTGGGCCTGCTCATCGGCAGCGCCATCTCCGCCGCGCCGCTGACCATCCCGCTGGCCTTCTCCGGTGCCATCGCCGGCTGCGCGCTTGGCGCACTGCATGAATACGAGGATTGCCGCCTGAGCGACCTCTTCCGCAAATACGAAGCCTATCTCGATGCTTTCGAGCTCGCCGCCCAGCGCGCGCACGTGCCACCCCCGCAAATGGTAGTGCGGCACAAGGAAGCGGTGTTCTGAAAAATCTTAAAGCAAGCCACCGTATTTGTAGCGGGAAGGAGCAGCAGGCACCTGCTCGGCTTCCTTCGTCACGACAATCACTTCCGGCACAGCAGGAGTCGTGACACCCAGGACCGTCTGCAGGTCCCGCTCAAGCATTGCAGCATCAGTACGTGAACCATCGGTTTTGAAAAGGTCTACCGGGATTACAAACTGCTCAGCCCACAAATCGTGCTTCCAGGATTGGCCCAAATTATATCCCTGGCGGCGCATGCCCCCCGTAATATCATCCCGCAGCAGCCGGGCGCCGCATTCCCGCGAATCATAACCTTCCGGGTCCATGCCGATATCGATCACGATATAGTGAGAATCCGTGGGATGCTGGTGGCTGCTTTCCCAGTCTGGTGAGAAATCTTTCCGCAGTTCGACATCGAGATTGTAAGGCGGCGCCTTGACCGGCTGCATAAATCCTCTTTTCTTTAATGATAATTAATATTCTTGGCGGCTTGTCAAGATAAGTTCGTTTTCAGCTCCGTCACGTGGCCCATCTTGCGGCCTTCCCGCACCTCTTTTTTGCCATATAAGTGCACGCGGGTATTGGGCTTTTTCAGCCATTCCTCCCAGGCGTTCACTTCGGCGCCGATGAGGTTTGTCATCACCGCCGGACAGAGCTCCCGCGTTTCCCCCAGCTTCAGCCCGCAGATGGCCCGCACCGTTTGCTCGAACTGCGAAACCGGGCAGGCGTCGATCGTCCAGTGCCCGGAATTATGCGGCCGCGGTGCCAGCTCGTTCACCAGCAGCCCGCCCGGGGTCACGAACATTTCCACCGCCAGCAGGCCCACCAGCTCCAGCTCCTTGGCAATCTTGACCGCCATTTCACGCGCCTCTTGCTGCAGCTTCGCATCAATCCGCGCGGGCGCGATGGTCTGGTGCAGGATGTGGTTTTTATGGATGTTCTCCACCGGCACATACGCCGCCGTCTCGCCTTTTTCCGAACGCGCGACGATGACGGAAATCTCCATCGTAAAATCCACAAACTTTTCGAGGATATATTCGCCGGGCTTGATGGCCGGTGCATCGGCGGGCGTCTTGATCTTCCACTGCCCCTTGCCGTCATAGCCCATGCGGGCGGTTTTCAGCACCGAGGATGTGCCAATTTTTGCCAGCGCCTCTTTCATTCCGGACTCGGAATCGACGGCCTCGAACGCCGCTGTGCCGATGCCAAGCTGCTGGATGAAGCTTTTCTCCTGCACCCGGTGCTGGCAGATGGCCAGTACCTCCGGCGAAGGGTGCACCGGCACCATTTCGCCGATATGCGCCAGCCCCATGATGGGAATGTTTTCAAACTCGATGGTCACCACGTCCACGGACTTGGCAAACTTTTCCAGCGCGTCAAAATCCTCGTACCCCGCCACCGTATGCGTATTCGCCACGTGAAAAGCCGGGCTGTCTGCCTCGGGGCAATAGATGTGCGTGTGATAGCCAAGTTCCGCGGCGGCAATCGCCAACATTCTTCCCAATTGGCCGCCACCGACAATTCCTATCGTGGAGCCCGGCTTTATCATGCGGGTTTTTCGGAAACGCTTTTCGTTTGTTTCGCGCGCCACTTTTCCAGTCGCGCAGAAAGCTTGGGATCTGAAGTCGCAAGAATGGAAGCCGCCAGCAACCCGGCATTTGCCGCGCCCGCCTTGCCAATAGCCAATGTGCCTACGGGAACACCGCACGGCATCTGCGCAATGGAAAGCAGGCTGTCCAGCCCTTTAAGCGTCTTGCTCTCCACCGGCACGCCCAGCACCGGCAGATGCGTCATCGAGGCCGCCATGCCGGGCAAATGCGCCGCCCCGCCCGCACCGGCGATGATCACCTTGAAGCCCGCCTTCGCTGCGCCCTTGGCAAACGTGTACAGCCGGTCGGGCGTGCGGTGCGCGGAAACAACCTTGGAGATGTACGGGATTTTCAGCTCGTCGAGCTTTTCGGCGGCGTGCTTCATGGTCTCCCAGTCAGACTGGCTTCCCATGATGATGGCAACAGGCACGCGGGCCATATAACTCCCTGAATTAGAGGGTAGGAACCTACCGATTTTGCGCCAATTGTCAACGCGGGTGCGGCCTTAAAGCCGTTCCGGGTACGAAATCAGGAGCAAAAGACGCGATTTCTTGTCCCCAATATATTAATATATTGATATATAATGATATTACCTTAAGCGGCGCGAAGAATGATTAAAAAACTTTCTGTTTTGAATTCAGATCGTTCATGATATAAACGTAGAGCCTTGGGAGGGACGCTACAAAAAATATGAAGATTTCGCCTGCGAAAAACATCGACGAAGCTGTTACTCCCTCCTCCAAAGCCCGTATTTCGGAACGCATGCAGCTCCTCGGCATCCCTGAAGAAGAGCTCACGCCCTCCGTTAACTTCGCGGTTTCCGCGTTGCTGGAGCGGCTGGATGACATGGGCCGCGAGCTGTCGCGCACCAAGGACAACCTCTCGGAAATCGAACGCCTGGTGGATGTAGACTGCCTGGCCCCCATCCCCAACCGCCGCGCTTTTATGCGCCGCCTGGGCTGGGCTGTCGCCATGATGGAGCGCTATGGCCATCCCACCTCGATCCTGTTCTTTGACCTGAATGATTTCAAGCTGATCAACGACACCTACGGCCACGCCGCCGGCGACCTCGCCATCCGCCACGTGTCACAACTGCTTTCCGCCACGCTGCGCGAGTCGGATTTCATCGCCCGCATCGGCGGAGACGAATTCGCCATCATCATGTACCACGCCTCCGAAGAAGCCGCGAAACGCCGCGGCAAGAAAATCGCGGAGACGCTGCGCGCCACCCCGCTCATCTTCAACGGCGCGCCGATTGAAATGTCCACCGCCTTCGGCTGCTACGCCATCAAGGCCGGGGATGACGCCGAGGGCGCGCTGGCCGCGGCCGACATGTCGATGTTCGTCGACAAGCGCCGCAGCAAGGCCGCGATGGCTGAGGCCAAAGCGCTGTAAAACAAGTATATTTATCTTCTTTGAATCTTAATAAAACCCTAATAATTCTTATTCTTTTTTTTGCTATTCTGGCTCCTAGCCCCTCGCGCAAGGAACCCAAAATGCATACCAACACCGCCCCCCAAGACACCTCCATCTTCAGCCTGCTGGATATGTTTGATTCCATGGATCAGGACGAGATCCGCCAAATCATCGGCAACTACTGCCTGCAATCCAAACCCTGTTTCACCGTAGGCCCCACCAGCGTGTTCGAGTAGGCCCCTCTATTAATTGGCGGTTGTTAACTTTTTCGACGCATTGTCACACAACTGTAACATTCTGCATCTTGTTACTTTATATGTGATCTGGTACTTTTTTACCGCCGTATGTTGCGCCCCTTTGAAACAGGTATCCTCTTGAAAAACTCATCAAAGTGCCTCTCTTTCGCCGTTGCCGCCGTTGCCGCCACCCTGGTAGCCGGAACGCCGGCCGTTGCAGCGGAAAAGCTGGCCACGCTGGGCACCGCCGGGGTTACAGGGGTGTACTACCCCGCGGGCGGCGCCATCTGCCGCCTCGTCAACCGCGGCCGCAAGGAACACGGTATACGCTGCGTGGTGGAATCCACCGGCGGCTCCATCAACAACCTCGAATCCGTCGCCTCGGGTGACCTGAACCTCGGCATGGCGCAGTCAGACTGGCTGTACCACGCCTATCACGGCACCGAGATATTCGCCGGCCACGGCGCCAATGAAAAACTCCGCGTGCTCTTCGCCCTGCATCCCGAGCCGTTCACCATCATGGCCCGCCGCGAAAGCAAGATTGATTCGTTTGACGAGCTCAAAGGCAAGCGCGTCAACATCGGCAATCCCGGCTCCGGCATGCGCGCAACGATGGAAGAGCTGATGAAGCTCAAGGGTTGGAGCGAGAAAAACTTCTCCGAAGTCAGCGAAATGAAAGCGGTGGATCAGGGCCAAGCGCTCTGTGACAAGAAAATCGACGCGATTGTTTATGCCGCCGGCCACCCCAACGGCGCCGTGCAGCAGGTCACCAACTCCTGCGACGCCCGCCTCATCGGCGTCACCGGCCCGGCGGTGGACGAGTTCATCCGCCTCAAGCCGTATTATTCCTACGCCACCATCCCCGGCAACATGTATAAGGGCAACCCCGGTGACGTGCGCACCTTCGGCGTGCGCGCCGTGGTTTTCGCCTCGGCAGACATGGATAACGAGGAAGCGTATGAAATCGTGAAATCCGTGTTCGACAACCTTGAGAACTTCAAAACCCTGCACCCGGTTTTTGCAACGCTGGATGCGCGCAGCATGGTCAACAGCGCGGCAGGCATCGCACCGCTGCATGACGGCGCCAAGCGCTATTTCCAGGAAAAAGGCCTGCTGAAATAAGTCTGTCGTCCCGAACTCGTTTCGGGACCCACTCCTCAACCTGAGAACTGTACCGCTTAATAGTGGATGCTGAAACAAGTTCAGCATGACATTTTTTTAAGCAGTAAGCGTAACCGCCAGCGCGGCAGCCTGCGCGCGTAGTTCCGGCACCGCCGTTGATTCCAGCCACTGCCCCGCTCCCAGCGCGCCCAGCGCGTAAATCCCCTCGCCGGTACACCCTTTCGCATCCAGCTTTATTCCAGCCCCGGAAGGATGCTCCTCCACCAGCCCACCCGCGGCAAGCGAACGCAGCAACAACGAAGACTGCATCACGCTGCCGTAGGAAGGCCCCGTGCAGTTGATGATGAGATCCGCCGCCATCCGCGACGGCGCGGGGTTGCCGTGAAACGGCTCTACCAGCGCGCCCCACGTATTGCCCACCTGCACCACGTGCTTCACCTGCCCCGTGTAATGCGTGATATTGCCCCGCCTTAAAATACCGTGAATCCTTTCCGCCACCTCGGGCGCCATGCGGTGGCGGTGCACGTTCCAGAATGAAAACAGCCGCGCAAACACCTTGCGCTGCTGCTCCCGCGGCAGGCTTTGCCACCAGGCTTGCGTATGCGGGCGCAGGCCGTCAATCACGCTGTGCCACGGCATTTTCGCTGCCGCCTGCCGCAGCGCGTGCAGCATGCCCAGCGCAGTTTTCTGTGCCAGTATTTCCGCCGAGGGCTCACGCGGATGCGGCGGAATCTGCGGGTGTGCGCACGGCCACAGGCCATGCCGCGAAATAAGCGTGATCTCGCCTTCGAACTTTGCATCATCCAGCGTCAGCAGCACATCGATGGCCGTCAGCCCGCTGCCCACCAGCACGATATGCTGCATTCCGCGGATGCGCTCCGCCGCCTCCCCGGTTTTCAGCTGCAGGAAAAGTGCACCGCTTTCTCCCAGCAGCCTTTCCGTGCCCGGCCCCACCGCCAGCACCATGCTGTCACACGCAATGGATTCTTCCTGCACCGAAACGGTCAGGCCGCTGCCGTTGCGAACAGCTGCGCTGGCACTGCCTTGCAGATGCACCACTTCCACGCCGCGCTGCGCCGCTTCTGCAAGGCTCGCCGCGTGCAGTACCTCCAAATACGCTCCATACAGCACGCGCGGTGCATAATTATCTGCATCCGGCGCATAGCCGGGACAGAAATGTCTTATAACCGCCCGGCCCGGCTCCGACTGCAGCCACTCCAGAAAATGCTTCGGGTTTTCCTGCAGCGCACCCATGCGGCCGGTGCGCACGTTGAGCAGGTGCGAAGGGTTGAACGTGGCATAGGCCGTGCCCGGCCCCGGCACGCCTGCGTGCGCCAGCACGATCCGCGTACCGGGGCGCACCTGCCGGGAAAGGTAATGAGTGAGCACCGTGCCGCAAAAACCGCCGCCGGCAATGAAGATATCTGCTTTTTTCTGCACAAAAATTGCTGTTTTGAGGGCCAGAGGGCGTTTCATAGCAGAAACGCCGGATTATCACAACCCGGGGTACCATCCGGCGCTTGACTCAACGCCCGCATCTACCTACAAAATTCTCTCCCCTTCCTCATAAAACAACGGGATAAAATGAAACTCTGGCATAAGGTGCTGATCGGCCTCGGGCTTGGCATTACCTTTGGTTACCTCGTGGGCCAGACCCCGCTGCTTACGCCGCTGGGCATTGACGGCAAGCACATGCTCACCACCTACGTCAAGCCGGTGGGCACCATCTTCATCAACATGATCAAGATGGTGGTCGTGCCGCTGATTTTTTTCTCGCTGATCGCGGGCATTACCAGCATGACGGACGCCGAGGCGTTCAAGCGCGTCGGCGTAAAATCCGTCGCCGCCTACCTCATGACCGGCGCCTTCGCCGTCTGCATCGGCCTTGCCTTCGCGCATGTGTTCGCGCCCGGCAACGGCGTGGATTTAAGCTCGCTGCAGCAGATGACGGGCGCCGCGCCGCCGGATGCGCCCAAGGCCACCAGCATCATTGACATCCTCGTCAACATCATCCCCTCCAACGTCTTCAAGGCGATGGTGGAAGACCACATCCTGCAGGTGGTGGTGTTTGCTATTTTCGTGGCCGTGGCGCTCAACGCCGTGCGCGACAAGACGCCCGAGCTCATCAAGCTCGTTCAGCAATGCGCGCTGCTGGTGTTCAAGCTCATCGAGACGATTGTGAAGTTCTCGCCCTACGGCGTGTTCGCCCTGATTTCATGGGTGGTGGGCACGCAGGGCTTCGACATTCTCATCGCGCTGGCCAAGCTCATCGTGGTGGTGATGGGCGCGCTGCTCACGCAGTACATTCTGTTTGGTATCATGGTGATCGTGTTCGGCCGCATGTCGCCCATGCCGTTCTATCGCAAGATGGTGGAGCCGCAATCGCTCGCCTTTTCCACCAGCTCCAGCAAGGCCACGCTCTCCACCGCCATGCGCGTAGCCAATGAAAGCCTCGGCGTTTCCAAATCCTCCACCTCGTTCGTGCTGCCGCTGGGCGCCTCCATCAACATGGACGGCACGGCCATCTATCTCGGCATCTGCGCGCTGTTCTTCGCGCAGGCGTTTGGCATTGATATCGACGGCCACCACTACTTCATCCTCATTCTCACCGCCACGCTGGGCTCCATCGGTGCGGCCGGCATTCCCGGCGGCTCGCTGATCATGATGGGCATGGTACTAACCTCGGTGGGCCTGCCGCTGGAAGGCATCGCGCTGATTGCGGGCATTGACCGCATCCTCGACATGATGCGCACCACGGTGAACATCACCGGCGACACGGTGATTACGATGCTGGTGGATAAATCAGAAGGTACGTTTGATGAAAAGACGTACCACGATATGAGTAAGTGACGGTGAAACCGTCATCCTGCGGTCAAGCCGCAGGATGACGATTAAATCGCCAGCGCCGCCTGTCCACTGTGCTGAACATGATGCGGCTGCACGTACTCGCACGGCACGCAAATGCTGTGCCCCGCCAGCTGGTGCAGCGCCTGGAGGGTATCGACGCACTGGCAGCTCTGGCCGATGGCCCCGTGCGCGATGGGGTATACCGCCGAGCAATCCATGCCCACGCCTGCAGGCACATAATGCGCACCGCCGAGCGTGAACGTGTCGGCATAGCCCTGCTTGGGCTCGTAGATTTTCCACTTCATCGATTCGCGGTCGAATACCTGCGCGAACACGTGGCCTTCCGCGCCCGCATGCGTCGTGCCCAGCGTATCGGCCTTGAATGTTTCAATGTAAAGCGCGGGAATGCCCGCCGCGCGCGCCAGCGCCAGAAACACGTGCCCGCAATCCGTGCAGCCGGTTTCAGTGCCGGAGGTGATGATTTCAGAGGCCGTGCGCTTACGGAACACATCCGCCTTATGGGAATCGTCGTGCTTCAGCGTTTTGATGTATTCGCTGATTTTATGCAGCGTGGTGGTATTGCTGTCGATAGCTTCCTGCTGCAGCTGGTGCGCAAGCGCGGTTACCTTTGCGTCTGCCTGCGTGAACTTGCCTTGTTGCATCTGGTCGTAGTGCATGCACCCTCCAGTTTAGTTTTTTAGATGGTGGTCTTCGGGCCACCCTTCTGCTGGTCGCGCTTGCGCTGTTCGATGATGCGTGTTGCAACGTCCACGTCATCCGGCGCAATTTTGTCATTCAGACTCACATCGGTCACCGCCAGGCCCGAAAGCCCGCCGCCACCGTCCGCCTTCTTCGTTTCACCCTGCTTGGGCGCCTGCTGCTGCCCCGGCGCGCTGCCACGCACCATGGATTTCAGCGCATCGATATCCGCAAGGCCCAGCCCTTTTAAAAGATTATCCAGCTTCGCCGGCTGCTGCACCTCGGGGTTCAGCTTGATGGGGTTCTGCGTGCTGGAAATACCCTGGAATTTGTCGGCAATACCGTCGCCGTTCACGTCGTTGGCGTTACGGCGCTGGTTGAACGCGTTCACCTGTGCCGATTTCTTCTGCTGCTTCAGCTTGCGCTTCTTGCGCTTGAGCATGTCGGCGGAAAGCAGCGAATCCTGCGTCTGTTCCACCGCTTCTTCCTGCGCGCGCTCGTGGTCATCCACCTGCTGTTCCATGCTGCCGAACGTGTGTTCCAGCGCACCCTTGAGCGTCTGCATCAGGCGGTCCACCGTGTGGCCCTTCAGCTCGTTCCACTTGTCCGGCTGGCGCGTTTCATCCACGCTCACGGACATGGTATCGGCAATGCTTTTCGGTTTTTCCAGCTTGGCCATCAGCTCGATGGAATGCTTCAACACCTTCGCCGCCTCGTTGCCCTGCTGTATCTGCTCGCTGTTCGAAAGCGACGGGTCACGCGCCATGGCGCGGCTCATGATCTGCTGGTAGAAGCCGACAAACTTGGCCACCACGCCCACCATCTCGCGCTTCTCGTCAGCCGAGCCGTCCTGCAGGATGCTTTGCGGGCTGCGGTCAGAGAACTTGATGTCCTTGAACCAGCGCAGGATGGTGATGCCGTGTTCCACTGTTTCACGCTTCGTGGCGTTATTGAGGCTTTCCTCGACCGCCGCTTCTTCCTGCTCCTGCGCCTGCACCTTTTCCAGCGCCAGCTTCTGCGCATAGGCGCGCAATTTTTCGTCGGACATGGTCAGCGGGTCCAGCGGCGCGCGCGCGTTCAGCCCGTCTTCGGAGAACGGCGTATATTCTACCGGCGGCAGGTCCCACTCGCGCACGGGCATGCCCATCCAGCGGCGGATGTCGCTCACCACGCTGTTGAAGAGGCCGGTTGTGCGCTCAAGCTTTTTCAGGTGGCGGTAGGCGTAGGCGGCGCCGTCACCTTCCATGTTCAGCAGTTTCGTATCCAGCGACGGCGCAAACAGCGCGGGCAGCAGGCGCTTCTCATTGCTGATGGCACGGCCCACCTCGGTGGCCATGGAAACCAGCTGTGGGATGTAGCGTTCGTCGCCCGGGTCAAAAGACCCGTCGGTCATGTACGTGCCCATCACGTAGTTGCGCAAGGCCGCGAGGTTTTCACGCAGCGGTGCGTATTGCCCGTAAGTGGCCCTGTTCGGATCAAAAATATCGGGGCGGCCGGCCGTCTCCACGATGACGCGGTCAAAGAAGCGGTAGGCCTGGGTGTCAAAGCCCAGCTTCGCACCATCGGCGCCTTTCTGCACAAGCTGCTGGTGGGCAGCGAACGTTTCCTCGACGGGGATGATGAACTTGCCCACGTTCGGCCAGAACTGGATACGGCCGCTGGAGCCTTCTTCGTGCATTTCGCGCAGCATCTCCGCGCGCTCGGCGGCTTCGCGCTCGGCATGCGCCATCTCTAGCTGTATGCGGTTGGAGGGCAGGTTGGTGTATTCACCTTCGCCCTGCGGGTCATACCGGCGCGCGTATTCCGCGCTGAACCCGCGGCCGCCGGGGCGGCCATCGTAATCGTCATCGTACGGGTTTTTGTCCCTTGCCATGCCTTAGTCCTTTGGCTTCAGGGGGCGTGCGTTACTGCACGTTTTCCACCGTCAGCTGCTGTCCTTCCTCCGCCGCGGCCGTGCCCAGCGCGTAGACGCAAAGATCCTCGAACGATACGTTATTCTCTATCGCGATCTTGTGCAGGCGCTCGAAGCTGTCCATCACCTCCTGCGGGATGGTGCCGCCGCGCACTGTCGAAAGCCACCATGCCTGATGCTGCAACGGGTGCCGCTGCGGGTGCGGCTCTCCCACGTAAACATGGAAGGGATATTTCGTCCCGTTGAAGTCACACGGTATGGTAAAACGCTTCATGCCCCTAAGCTCCGCTAATTGCGTGTAATATCAAAATACTAACATACCAATATTACCGTATGATGACAATCGCCCGATTTGGACCCAATTAAGCGATTTTATAACCCCTTATTTTGCACTGTCATAAAACTGCAATGGGATTGATCTATCATTATACACTGGTATGGTGCGAGGGGTGCCAAGCCAAAGTCGGGATTTCTAAGTGCGATCACCACATAAACAGGGGGACTCCGCATATATTAGCCTAAGGACAGCGGCTTACGCTGCCCTTATCACTACCAGTCTGAGCACCGCTTACAGCGCCCTCGCCGAGGCAACCCAAGCCACACCAAAGACCGCCCCGCCCTGGTGGCAGCAGCCGGATGAAGGATGGGCGGCATATGCCGCCCGAACTATATTGGAAACGCTGGCCATCCCGGCGGCACACGCGCAGGCAGACGAATATCTTCCCTACCGCGAACTGCCGGATTACCTGCCACCAACTTCGCCCAATGCCGTGCCGTCACCGCACCCGGTTTATGCATCGCCGGACCCGTTCATCCCGTATTCTTCGCAGGAATCCCCGTCTTTTGAACCCGCGCCTTATGGCGTCCCGCCGGTTCTTTCGCCGCACCCCGCGCCACTGCTGCTGAATTCCATCGACCTGAACCCGCTTTCGCTCTTCATCAAACCGGCCCACGCAATACCGCCAAAACTCCCAACCATCCCGCCAACCTCTCCGCCAACTTTAGCACCCACATTCGCTGCGACCGAGACGCCGACCGAAGGCATAACCGACGCCCCCACATTCGCTTCTACCGAAACGCCGACCGAAACTGTTACCGCAACTCCTACCTTCCCTCCCGCCCCGTTCGCACCGCCGACCGAAGAAATAACCAGCGCTCCCACCCTGCCGCCCGATGATTTTTGCATCACGCCATACGGCACATTTGCCGAGGGCTCGTACACTTCCCAGTACAGCACGTGCATAGCGCCCGGCGTATGCCACATAGCAATCCTCAACTGCTACGCCGGCGGCAGCTGGGACGGGTTTTACGCCTATGACAGCTGCGCCGAGGCAGAGGCAGCGGAAGATTGCGGTTTCACCGAGGAAGCCACCGAGATCGCAACTTCTATTGCAACCGAAGAGCCGGCTGGTCCGGGCGTGCCGCCGGATGAAACCGGCGAACCAACGGATGAACCCACTGAAACACCAACTCTCATCTCCACTGAAGTCCCGGTCCCGTTCGCACCACCCGGCCCCTTCGCACCACCGGGGCCGTTTGCCACGCCCGAACCCACCGTTGTCTCGCCGTTCCTGCCGCCTGGGCCTGGCGTAGTCCCTGAACCCATTACCCGTTTTCCGGGGCCTTCACCGTTACAGCCCACACCCGAACCCATCGTCGTACCGGAACCTGTGCCCGAACGTGTCGTCGCACCGATGCCCACACCCGAACCCATCGTCGCACCAGCACCCACGCCCGCGCCTGTTGTACCGCAACCTGTTCCGCAAGCTGCGCCCGGCCCCCAACCTGTGCCGCAAGCAGCACCCGCACCCGAACCTGTGCCGCAAGCTGCGCCTGCACCTGCAGCCGTACCGGGCCCCGGGCCAGAACCCGTACCCCAACCTTCGCCTGCAGGCCCTGCACCCGCGCCTTCACCTGCTGCTCCGGCACCCGCACCTTCGCCGGCCGGTCCGGCGCCCGCACCAAGCCCAGCACCCGGTCCCTCACCTGGCCCCGGTCCCGGCCCGGCACCCGCGCCCGGCCCCGAGGGCAATTGCCCGAACCCCAACCCTGCCGAAGCACCGGCACCGGCTGAAATGCCGGCCCCGGCACCTGCGCCCGCACCAGGACCACAGGCTGAACCGGAGCCCGGACCCGGCCCGGCACCGCGCCCGAACCGCGAATATCCGCCTAACGGCCCGACGCGTAAAACAGAGTACCAGGACAACACCTACCGTGACCTGTGCAAGAGCAGCCGCATCCTGAAACCGGGTGAGTTCTTCGATGACATAACGGGTGAACTTGTACTCGCCGGTGATGGCCCGAACCCGGCGCCTGATCCCACGCTGGAAGAAAATTTCTTCGCCGCGCAGCATGTGGCGGGCGCAAAGCCGGGTGAAAACTGCATGCCGGCCAAGAACACGCCGGTGGTGGACCTGAAGAACACGCCATTCATGTGGGTGAACCTGAAAGACGCCTCCACCGGCAAGGAACTCAATGATCTCGCACGCATCTACCGCTGGACCGGCAAGGATGACACGCTGAAAGCCTACATGCAGGTGGTCGGCGGCATTGATTTCTGCCCGCAGCTGCTCGTGCCGGATAAGAATTTCTGCCTCGAAGGCATGACCACCAATCCGCAGATGCTGTGCGGCGGGGTAGCCAGGCCGCCGGATGCGCCGTCTTCGAAGTGCGCCAATATGAAGGTGCGCGATTGCGATACCAAGAGGCTGATGGAGTTCCGCATGGCCGTCGTGCGCAAATGCGCCGAAACCTACATCGCCATGCGCAGCATGCGGCCTTGGTGGCTCTACGAAAAATACGGCTCTACCTGGGAAGAGTTCCTCGCGCCGACGGGAGCCCCCTGGTACGGCTACGGCGGCCACGAAGCCGAACCGCCGGTACGCATGCTGCAACCGCTGATGCGCGGCTCCGACGCGCGCAAAGTTTACAAGGGTGAGATGAAGCAGCGCTATGCGCGCAAGGTCGACACGATCCGCGATGGCAAGCACCCGTGGCGGAACGAATGGGAGCTTGACCTGGGAGTAGAGCTTGAAAGGTATTTCAAGGACACGCTGATTTATGGTACGGCACTCGACCAGGCGGCAAGCGCAAGAATCCCCAAGAGCCTCGCAATGAAGGTGCCCAAGCCCTTCCCCGACGTCAACATGCCCTGCATCAAGGACAAGGGAGGGTTGACGGTTGCGCCGGGCGTGGAGCCGCCGAGAGACAGCCCTGCCCCGGCACCAGCGCCAGCGCCTGAACCGGTTCCGGAGGATAACAATCCGAACCCGGTACCCCAGGCCGCTCCCGAGCCGCCCGTGCCGGGTGATCCCTGCAAACCCAAAAAGCCGCCGCAGACCTGCGGCTCCGGCTCCATAACGCATGGCGGCTTCTGCGACCCCGGCGACGATGAGGAAACGAAGCCCCCCATACCGCCGGCCGTGCCGGATCCAATCGAGCAGACCGAAGAAGCGTGCGGCACGCCGATCTACGCAATACCCGGCTACGAATACAAACCGCCGAAAGTGCACGAGAAGCAGCCGGACTGGTGCACGCCGGTAGAACAGTTCCTCATGGTTGATGCATGGGCTCCGCGCAGCTGGGTGGCGCGCGGCGGCAATCCCCATGACCGCTACCTGCCGCCTTCAAGCATTGACTACGACATCGCGGATACGGATCGCCACTTCTCCAACAAGACGTCGCGGTACGTAAACCTGCAGGTTCCCGGCACAAAAATTTGCCAGAGAGTGCTTGGCTACACCACCTACCAGGAATGGCAGAACCCCGAGCATAAGGCGCTCGACGCGATCGCCATGTGCGCCATCACGCCAGTCGACCTCATGACCTTCCGCTTCGACGTATTCAACGGCTGCATGGGCCAGCGCATCAACTTCAACTACAACACGTGGGTGAAGTGGATGAAAGTCCCGGCCAACTTCAATGCCTACACAAACTGGGTTGAAGACTACGACATGAGCAGGCCGCCCCACGAAAACGATGCCTGCCCCTTCATCCCGCCCTGCGCCACGCGCTACTACCAGACCGACGATGCCAATGTCTGCAAGGCCGCGGCCTGGAGTGTCAAGCAGTGCTGCGGCTTCGCCGCCATGCCGGTGACGCTGGTCAACCAGACCAAGACACGCATGCAGTATGGCCCACGCAAGGCATTTGAAAACGTCGCGGACCCGGATTCACCCGGTTACGATTCCACCAAGAAATACCCGCTGATCGCACAGAATTACATGGAGACATATGTCGCTACGCCGTTCTCATGGGGTACGCAATGGTCTGGCCCCGGCAGCAATGCCAATGAAGAGGACCTGAAGGCCGTCGAGAAAATGCACGACATCGGCTGGCCGGCAGCAAGTTATGACATCCCGCGAACACCCCGTGACGCTACTTTCTTCTACACATTCCGCATCCTGAGTGGCCGCTCCGACCCTTCTAACACCAGCCCCAACAAGATCATCGGCGCCTACTTCCCGGGCACCAAGTACTATGATACGGGCGGCGTGGCCGGCACATCGAAAGACTACGTGGATATGGGCATCATCACACCGGACCAGGCGCGCGGCGGCGTGGATTACTTCAACAACGCCTTCACGTATGACGTCACCGGCATCATCGGCAATGAAGGCCGCACCAAGTCAGAAGCAGAAGAAGCGATCAAGCTCGCCCAAGGCATCACCAACCCGCGCTATACCAGGCCGCAGTTCGAACTCGACTGGCTGGAGCAACCGCAAAATTCGCGCATGGGCGGTTACGGCACCATCGTCAACCGCGTGTGGGATACGATCATGAACGGCCGCTATAACCGCATGCCCGCCGGCGGCCTGCCGCGTTATGAAGTCACCTTCAAGGACTTCGACATGGACGATTTCCCCCTTGGCCTCGCCGGCGGCCAGTTCAACGCGCCCAACGGCGCCGTCTACCAGTGGCCCAAGGGCTGGCGCGGCTACGGCTCCGAAAGTTTCGTGAATGTCACCAACGGCTTCCCTTATGTCAATAATCCCGGCATGGCAGGGGTTGTACCGCCTCTTATCGTGGGCGGAAAGGTTTCCCTATCTCAGGCGCAGGCCGACGATATCATCGTGGTTGATATCGATGGCATCCCGCGCACGTATTTCGTGGTGATGAAAGGCAACAAGCCGCACCCTGAAAGCATCCAGGGCTGCATCGCCAATCCCACGCTCTGCTACGATATGGCCTACATCCAATCCACCAGCACGGACTTCCTGATCGTGAAGTCCATGGGCATCAACAAGGTGCCCTCCTCCACCGGCATCGGCTCCAGCTGGGGCAGGGACAGCACGCAGATGCTGTTCTCAGGCCCTGTAACGCTGCTCAATGACAAGGTCCACAAGAACCCCGGGCTGGCGGAAGAAGGCTGGTACCGCTGGGTAACCAATAACAGAATTATTGGCGCGTTCGACAAAGTGGGCGATTACGTGCCTACGCATCCGAACCCGCACTTCCTCACACCCTCCTGCCGCGACCCGGATTTCCTGGCCTGCACCGTGCCGAAAAGCGCGTGGAACAACGCCATAATCTTCCGCCCCCACAGCAGCGTTAATGACTGCGCGCGCTCCGGTGTCTGCATGGACCCGTTTGGCAATCCACAAATCGTCGCCATGAGAGATGTTCCGCCGGGCAACACACGCTGCGGCGCCAGCCTGGTCATGAGCTGCTACAACGACGGTAAAGACCCCCTGCCCGGCAAGCCATGGACACTGATGGGCTCGTGGGTGCAACAGCGGTCCGGCGGCTACAAGGGCGTCGGCGCGGGCGACTACACGCTCGCCGGCTTCTGCCCCGCGGTGTTCAACAGGCTTATCCCGGACATGACCAACCCGAACTGCGTCAGGTTCGGCCCCAACAGCCCGGATTGCCCGAAGAAGATGGAAGTGCTGAACAAGGGTGATCCGGAAGGCGCCTGGGGAAGCTGCCCGTCCGCGCGCCTGGGCCCTAACAAGAAAAATACGCCGCTGCCGTCAGGGCCGATGAACGGCGGGGCAGCCCGGTAATTCTTCTCGTCATTGCGAGCGAAGCGAAGCAATCCAGTTGGTACCGCAGGTGAGATCTGGATTGCTTCGTCGCTACGCTCCTCGCAATGACGGCAGAGAAGAAAACTAGTGCGAGGAAAGGTACGTCTCGGCGGCAGCAAGGCCTGCCGGGTCACCCACGTGCAGCCAGCCGCCGTCATGCGGCAGCGCGAACACGCGCGCGAGCGTGCCGTCTTTGCTCATGCCGCGGTTATAAAGCACGTTGAGCGAGAAGGCGCCCGTTGCAGGACAGCCTTGGAAAAAGCGCGGATGCAGCAGCTGGATGCCGGTAAACACGTACGGCGCGCCCGCGGCTTCACCGCGGCGGCGGATCATGCCGCTGTCGCTGACAAAAAAATCCCCCGGCCCTTCGTAACCGGTCACCCGTTCAAGCGGGTGCACCAGCAGCAGCGCATCCATGCGTGCGTCATCCCATGCCTTGCGCAGGCGCTCCACCGCGTGCGCGCGGCCGTTCACGCAGATCGTATCGCTGTTGACGGAAAGAAATGGTGCAGCCCCCAAATGCGGCAGCGCCTCGCGAATGCCGCCGCCGGTTTCCAGCGGCTCCGCCTCGCGCGAGATGGTCACATGCGGGTGGGCGCGCTTTTGCAGATGCGCCACCAGCGCGTCGGCGAGGTAACTCGCGTTCACCACCGCCTGCTCGATACCGGCGCTTTGCACAAAATCCAGCGAATAGTCGATCAGCGGCTTGCCCAGCACCGGCACCAGCGGTTTGGGCAGCTTGTCGGTAAGCGGGCGCATGCGCAGCCCAAGCCCCGCTGCCAGAATAATGGCGCGTTCAACCATTGATTTTCAGTTCGCCACGAACGGATTTCGGCACGTGTTTGTCCGTCCAGCTTTTCAACTCGGCGAGCATCGGGTGCGAAAGATCATGCTCCAGATGCGCCCACACGCGCGGTAGGAACGAAAGATACGCGTGCTTGTTGTCGCGCCGCGCCAGGCGGCAGAAAATCCCCACGATCTTGCTGTTGCGCTGCGCCGCCAGCAGCGCATAGGCGGGCGTGAAATTGCTTTCCTTCTCACCGGTGGCAGCAAGATAACGCTTCAGGCAGCGTGCGGCCGTGCCGGGTTTGAGATCGCGCCGCGCATCTTCCAGCAGCGAGACCAGGTCATACGCCGCGTGGCCCCACAGCGCATCCTGGAAATCCAGCAGGCCCACGCGCGCCTCGCCTTCACGCTCCGGCAGCCATAGCAGGTTGTCGGCATGGTAATCACGGTGCACAAAAAATTCGCAGGGCAGCTTCGCCCGCTCCAGCAGCCGCTGCCAGATATCAAGGTATTCGTCATGCAGCCCCGCCGCCTTCGCTTCGCCCAGCGCCGCCGGCAGGAACCATTCCGCAAACAGCCCCACCTCGCGCATCAGCTCTTTCGTATTATAATCCGGTAGCTCGCCTGCCTGCGCGGAGCCGGTGCTCCGCTCCGGCGTAGGCAGGCCCGCGCCCTTGCGCATCTTCGGTTCGGCGTGCCATGCGGCCAGCACATCCACCGCCGCGTCGTAAAACGTGGCTTCGTCGCCGCCATGCGCCAGCACGCGGGTGAACAAATCATCGCCCAGATCTTCGCAGATCAGCAGGCCGGACGCGGCATCTTCCGCCAGCACTTCCGGCGCGCTGAACCCGAGGCCGTGCAGCCGGCGCGCCACGCGCACATACGGCACGATGTTTTCCTTTTCCGGCGGCGCATCCATCAGCATCGCGGTATCGGCGCCGCGCTGCAGGCGGATATAACGGCGGAACGAGGCATCACCTTTCAGCGGCAGCAACTGCGCGTCACCCCAGCCGCTCTTGGCCAGGAACGCCTGCATCGCGCTTTCACGGTTTAACGATTTGGCTACACCTGCCGTCATGCAATCCCTGCTTTAACCAGGCGACTGTACCATCCACTTCCCGCATTGCAAATGAGAACACGCCCACCATCCGCCATTTCCAGCGTAAGGCGCAGATGCCCCGGCGGCAGCATGCTTTCTGCAATCTCCGGCCATTCAATCAGCACAATGCCGCTCTCAAACCCCTCCTCCAGCCCCAGCTCCTGTAATTCTTCCGGGTGCTTGAGGCGGTAAAGGTCGGCATGCCAGAGCAGGCCGCGCGGTGTCTCGTAGGTCTGCACCAGGTTGAAGGTCGGGCTCGCCACCTCTACCTCGCCCGCAAGTGCGCGGATAAACCCGCGCGCGAAAGTGGTTTTCCCTGCACCCAGCCCACCGCTTAAGCCAATGCAATCGCCTGACCGTGCCAGCGCGGCAAAACGCGCGCCGCAGGCCAGCGTGGCGGCTTCATCAGCGAGGTTAATCCCGCTCATCGATCCAGGCTTGTTGAATGGCTTCGAGAATCTTCTCGTTGCAGCCGTCCGGCGCGTCGGCAAAGCCGGGCAGCGCCAGCACCCACTGGCGCAGGTCGGTGAACCTTAAATTAAGGTTGTCCGCGTCGGGGTGCATGTCCTCCAACGCAATCGCGATTTCCCTGATATCTAACCAACGCATAGTGGATAAATATAAATTTTTTACAGCAGATTGCAATAACGGTCTGGTCTGGCATAAAATGTGCCTAGTATATAGAGTATGACCATGATCGACAAAACCCTGCCCATCCTCATCGTTGACGATTACAACATGATGCGCAACATCGTGCGCGGGCTGCTGAAACAGCTGGGCTTTGAAAACGCCGACGAGGCGGCCGACGGCACCGAGGCGCTGGCCCGCCTGAAAGAGAAAAAATACGGCCTCATCATATCGGACTGGAACATGCAGCCCATGACGGGGTTGGACCTGCTGAAGAACGTGCGCGGCGATTCCGAGCTCCGGCACACCCCCTTCATCATGGCCACCTCCGAGAACAAACCCGAGCACTTGCTCACCGCCAAGCAGGCCGGTGTCAGCAACTACCTCGTCAAACCCTTCAACGCGGACATGCTGAAAGCCAAGATGGTCAGCGTATTGGGGGCTTTCTGATGAAGCGCCACCTGCTTGCCCTTGCGGTTACCGCCTCGCTCCTGCCCGCGCTCGCGCTGTCGGCATCCGGCAGCACGCCGGTGGTGCGCGGCGAGGTGATCCGCGATTTCGCCCGCGTAACGTTTGAATGGCCGCGCACGGTGTATCTCACCACGAAAACAGAGGGCAACACCGTTACCCTCAATTTTGACCGCCGCGCCAACCCGGATTTCGGGGCGCTGCTGGGCGGACTCTCGCCTTACGTGGTCAATGCTTCGCTCTCCGCCGACGGCAAATCCGTGCAGCTGACGCTGGACAAGGCCTACCGCATCCGTAGCTTTGTCAGCGGTAATCTGAACGGCGTCGATATCGTGGGCGTGGATGCCAGCCTGCACCGCAAGCCGGAAAAGCAGCTGGCTGCGCTGGCCCCCGCTGCCGGTGAAGAGAAACCGTCATCCCCGCCGGAGCAAAGCGCAGAGCGGGGATCTGGGAAAACCCCGGATGTCGTGCGCACACCCGAGATCCCCGCTTCCGCGGGGATGACACAAAACAAGAAACCCGAGCCGAAACCGGCTCCTGTGGCAGAAAAAAAGCCAGAAGAAAAACCGGTGCAAATGACGGAAGCGAAGCCGGAAGCACCGCCTGAGCCGCCGCCCTCGCCTGTTGCCGCCACGCCGCCGGAGCCGCCGCCTGCCCCGGTTGCCGCCGCCGCACCTGAAGCGCCCGTAGCCCTGGCCACACCCGTGCCCGCCGCCGACGTGCCTGCGCTTTCCGCCGAGCCTGCCCCCGCCTTCGCCCCACCCAAGGAAACCGGGGAACCGGGCAAGGACGAAGACCGCGTGCAGGTCTTTGCCAGCACCAGCGGCGAGCGCACCATCCTGCGTTTTGCCTGGCCGACGCGCGTGGCTGCCGCCACCTTCAAGCGCGGGCCTTACGTGTGGGTGGTCTTCAACAAAACCTCGAAGCTTGATCTCGATGCTGTAAAGCAGACCGCCGATACGCTTTACCCGGATATTGAACAGTTGCCCACGCCCGGCGCCACGGTGCTGCGCATCGCGCGGCCTTCCAGCGGCGGCGTGATGGCCACCAAGGCCGGCGATTCGTTTGAATGGAACATCGTGCTGATCAGCTCGCCGCAGCTGCCGCAAGACAAGATCCGCGTGGACGTGAACACCGAGCCACCGCTACCACCGCACGTTTTCCTCGCCATGCCGGAAGTGGTGAACCCGGTGACGATCGAAGACCCCGATTTGGGTGACACGCTGCTTGTCGTGCCGCTCTACCAGCCCGGCCAGGGCCTGGCACCCACGCGCCGCTTCATTGAATTTGCGCTGTTGGAAAGCGCACAGGGCGTGGTCATCCAGAAAATCGCTGACTGGATGAACATCACGCCCGTGCGCAACGGTATGCGCGTCGGCGCCGAGGGCGGCGCGCTGGTCAGCCCCGCCCTTGCCTCTTCGCGTAAAGTTCCGGAAATCTCGCTGCCCTCCACGCCCACCAACACGCCGCAAGGCCAGAGCACTACGCTTTTCCCGTATGAGCTCTGGCGGGCAGACCCCGCGGTGCCTTTCGTCGACCAGGTGAACGAGCTGGAGATCGCCATCGCCGCATCCGGCATCCCCGATGAAGGGATGAAATTGCGCCTGAAGCTGGCCCAGCTTTACCTTGCCGAGGGCTTTACCACCGAGGCGCTGGGCATGGTGCAGGAAATCCGCCGGATTGACTCGCAGTCCTACGTAGGCCTGCGCGCGGCGGCCATCGCCGGCGGCGCAAATTTCCTCATGCACCGCTTCTCCGAAGCCGCCGATGATTTCGCCGCCGCCGAACTGCAGGGCAGCCCCGAGGTGGAATTCTGGAAAAACGTGCTGGCGGAGCTCTTAGGCAAGCCGGAGCAGAATTACCGCTACCTGGAGAATAACGACGCCTATATCAGCAAATACCCGCCGCGCATGCGCCAGCGCCTGTCCATCGCGGCGGCAGACCGCGCCGTCGCACAGGCCGATTACGCAAGCGCGCTGGAGATCATGGAGCTGATGAAATCGGAAGACCTGGTAGAAGGGCTGGACTCCTATCTCAGCTATCTCGCCGCCAAGATCGCGCTGGAGACGGGCAAGGAAAAAGAAGGGCTGGAAGCACTGGTCACGCTGGCACAGGACTACAAACACCTCTCGGTGCGCGCGCGCGCCGAGTTCACCCTCATCAATTACGAGCTGAAGAAAGACCCGGAAAGCATCAAGGTGCTGCAGCCCCGGCTTGAGCGGCTTTACACCTCGTGGCGCGGCGACAGCCTAGAGATGGAAACGCTGAAAATCCTCGGCGAGCTTTATGCCCAGCAGGAAGAATACGTGCGCGCCATGCAGGCGTGGCGCGACCTGATCACCGCTTTCCCCAGCACGGTCTCCGCCGCGGTGGCGCTCAACAAGATGCAGGCCACTTTCGTGCAGCTGTTTGACGGCGGTGCCGCGGGAGCCCTGCCGCCGCTGGACCAGCTTTCGCTGTATTATGAATTCCGCACCCTCACCCCAGCGGACGCGGCGGGTGACCGCATCATCAACGGCATCGCCGACCGGCTGGTCTCTATTGACCTGCTGGAGCAGGCCATCACGCTGATCGATTACCGCATGCGCTACCTGTATGAGAAAGAGGCGCGTTCCCGCGCCGGCGCCAAGCTCGCCCGTATCTTTCTGATAAACCGCCAGCCCAAGAAGGCGCTGGAAGCGCTGCAGAAGTCGCTTTACGGTGAAAACCCGGAAGATTTGAAGGTGGAGCGAGACCGGCTGGCGGCGCAGGCCATGGTAGAAATGGAACGCTACGGCGAAGCAGCGGCCCTGCTGGCGGAAGACAAATCCACCGAGGCGGAAGCCATCCGCCAGCGTTCATGGTGGAAGCAGAAGGACTGGCCGAAGCTGATCGCTTCCGTGGAAGGAGACCTCAAGAACCGCGCCACGCTGACGGCTGCCATTACCGAGCCGGAGGGCGAGAAGCTCACCCAGCTGGCGTTGGCCTACGTGGCCGAGAACGACACCGCCCAGCTACAATATTTGCGTGATTACTTCACCCCGCTGATGCAGGACAATTCTCGCCTGAAGCTGTTTCACTTCATCACCGAACCGCAGTTGCTGGTCACCCCCGAGATGTTCGATGCCATGCTGCAGCAGGTGGAGGATACCCGCCAATTCATCAAGGAGTTTGATATCCATCCCAAGCTGGCGCAGATGAGCGACGGCGCGCCGCACGCGGCCGAGACACCCATCGTGGCACCGGTAGACCTTTCCCCAGACGCCGCCAAGAAGCTGGAGGAAGAGGCAAAGGAGAAGGACCCGGCGAAAGAGAAAGAAAAGCCCACCCCCTAAGATGTCACCCCGCACTTGTTGCAGGGTCTCCTCGTAACTGCGGGAGATGCCGCAACGAGTGCGGCATGAAACTACATTTTAGCGCTCTTGCGCTCCGAAACGCTGGCATGCTCCTCACGGTGCGCCTCCACGAACCACATCTGCTTGTCGAGCTTGCCGGTAATCTGGGTGAGGATATCGGCCGTCACGGTATCGCCCGCCTCGTCCGCCGCGTCGATCCCCTTGCGGGCATTGGCGTTGAACGTAGCGATGGCGCGGGAAAGCGCGCTCACATGTACCTGCCCGTCATCGCGCAGGTGGGGGTAGTCTTTCAGGCGCGACTCCTTGGCCACAAAGCGGGCCGTGCCGGGAGCCTCGCCCCCCAGCTGCATGATGCGCTCGGCAATCTCGTCGGCGGAAAGCGCTACCTCGGTTGCCACCTGGTCAAACAGCTCATGCAGGGCAATAAAGCCCGGCCCGCGCACATTCCAGTGCGCCTGCTTGGTCTGGCCATAGAGGTCCAGCGCATCGGCAAGCAGCGGTGAAAGCAGGGTAATCACTTTCTGGCGGGCAGAGGCGGGCAGATCATTCTGGGTGGGGTGCATGATGGGTCTCCTTCAAGAGGTGTGGGGTATATCCCTATTATATATGGCGCATGCTGGGTAAAAAACCAGCCTGTTGCAGAAATACTTCATAAAAAAACTGTCAACGATAAAAACGGCCTTTGCAAATAATTTTTGCTTGACTCAGTTTTTGATTGAAATGAGAGTGAGGGTTTTTTTAAAATAGAAGACGGTGCTACTGAGTACCAGATTTTCTCAAGGAACCTCTAAAGCAGAAGGAAGACGCCTTATGTCGATCGAAGCCCATCTTGAGACCATTGCCAATAAACGTGAAGAGCTTAAAAACCGTATCGCCGCTGAAATGGCCCACCCACACCCGGACCTCACGCTGATCACCAAGCTCAAGAAGCAGAATCTCATGCTGAAGGAAGAGATGCAGCATTACTTTAAACTGCTGAAGACAGCCGCGGCCTCTTAAGAGCCCCGTTTCTTCCCACCTCAGCTGCCGCCCCCAGGGGCGGCAGTTTTGTTTTTAGCCAAAGATTTCCTCCCCCTGGAAGGGGGAGGATCAAGGTGGGGGTCATCTATCCTCCGCAGTATGCAGCACCAGACCCCCATCCAACCTTCCCCCTTCCAGGGGGAAGGCTTTATCTTTTCTCAAAGCGGATCCGCACCGCCACCGCCGTATCGTTCAGCCGGTCCGCATCAAACTGCACCACGCGGATGCGGTAGCGCCCCTCTAGCGCATAAATCCACTCCACCAGCTTCTCGAACGCCGCCCCGTCCACCGCGGCAAACACCGAACCGTCATCCGCCGCCTCCACCCGGTTCAGCGGGATGGCGCGGGTGCGCGCTGTTTCACTGACAATCGTCGCAAGCGGGCTGTCCTCCGTCACGGTATCCTTCGCCTGCGTGCCCCATGTCTGGGCGTACTGGTCCAGCCGCGCCAGCTGCGCCTGCGTGCGGTAATACTCACGCACGGCTTCTCGCGCGTAGCGGCTGGCCGGCTGCCATACCAGCCAGTACAGCAGGCCGATTCCCCATGCCACCACGCAGACGTACACTAACACCCGCTCACGCGGGCTGCGCCCCTGCAGCAGTGCGTTGCCTTGCGAAACCGCCTGGGTCAATGCTTTCACCGCCCGGCCCTCCCGAACAGCAGCGTCACGTTCACCGACTTGTCATTCTGCACGATGGAATCCACCTGCGCCGACCACGCGGTGGGCAGCTGCACATGGTTGATCTGCTCCAGCGTATCCATGCCCGCAAGCTTGAGGCGCACTTTCATCTGCTGCGTCTCCTCCAGGTAGGAAAGCTGCTCCACCTGCGTCTGCTGCAGCAGGCCCTGGTCGGCATAGAGGCGGACAAAAGCGTTGAGCATACCGACAAAGCCGGGCTGCCCGCCTGCACCTGCGGCCTGCACGCGCTGCAGCATGCTGTCGGCCGCGGCCTGCGCCCCGGGATCATTCGGGAACATGGCCCGCCAGCGCGTCACCGCATCTTCACGGTCATTGGCCGTGCGCGTGTTGAGCATCACGCCCACCCCGATGTTAAACAGCACGCCGATGGCAAAAGCCGCCGCCGCCACCTTGGCCACCGCGCGCGGGTGCTGCACGGTAAAGCTGCTGCCCTCGCGCGGCAGGCCCTGCCGGGAAAGCAGGTTGATCAGCGGCACCTCTTCCTTCTGCTCGACATAAGCCTGCGCCAGCGTGGCCAGCACGGAGTTTCCCTTGCGCGCGCGCAGTTCCACCTGCCCTGCATGTGCTGCCAGCGCCTCTGAGAGCGTGGCGGAAACATTGCCTTCCGTCCACATCCTGGCCTGCAGGAAGCTCTGCGAAAGGCCCTGCAGGTACATTATCAGCGTATCTTCTTCCAGCGCCTGTGCCTTGTCGGCCCCGGCACGGAAAATCACCCGCGCGCCATCCTGCAGCAGCCAGATTTCCTCCTCGAGCGCGGGCAGCAGCAGCGCCTCGGACGTTATCACCGCGGGCGTAATGCCCGCCTGTTTCAGCGCCTGCGCCGCCGCGTCCACCACCGCGCGGTCTGCCACCGCCACCACGTGCCCACCGCCCGCTTTGGGCAGGGCCGCGGCATATACCTGCTCGGCCGGCACGGCCAACGCACCTTCCACCGCGTAGGCCAACGCTTCCGACGAGCGGGCGAGCTTTCCCTTGGGCAAATTCACAGAAGTCAGCAGTACATCCTCGGCGGGCAGCAGCACTATCACGCTCGCCCGGCCCAGCCTACTCCACGGGATCTGCGCTTTCGCTTCCGCGGGCGAAACCGGCGCGGCGGACGCACCGATGCGCTCCGCTTCGCTGAACGCGGCCCACTCCACGCCCATCGCCTCCACCGGCGAGGTGAACCGTATGAAGCATAAGCTCTTACTAGCCATGGAAAAGCAGTATCCGGATTACCAATCCCTGTAAAGGGTGCGGAAGCTTGCACCCCCCTGCTTGTCCTTCAGGCGCTCAATACCGGCACGCAGGCGATACGGTTCCCCGTCTATCACCACCTCCGCCGAAACGGTAAAATGCGAAGACCAGGCCCGTAAACCAGGGCTGCTTTCCAGGTCCGTCTTGAGCAGCGGCCCGGCTTCGCGCTTGTCCAGCAGGGCCTGCGCCTTCGCCTCGCTGCCAAGCACGGCTGCCAGCACGCGGGCAGATGCGGTGTTTGCATTCACCGGCGCCTCGGCGGTGGGCAGCGCGGCAACCGCATCCTGCACCTGCCGGTATTGCGTGCGGGTGAGGCCGTAATCCATCAGCTGGCTGGCATCCTGCATGTAAACGTCTTCTTCCGTGAAGGCGGCAACCAGCGCCTTTTCCACGCCCGTGGCCGTCTCCGGCGAAATGCCGCTCAACTCGCAGAGCTTCTCCCACGGCCCGGCCGCGCCGCCTTCCCCAGTCAGCAACGCATTCAGGTTCAGCCGGGTTTCTGCATCTTCAATACGCAGGCGTACCTCCCCGCCCGGCACGCTGAAAACCGCGGACTGCGCCCATGCTTCCTTCGGGTGATCCAGCTCCGCATCCTCCTTCAAATCCCGTGCCAGCACCTGCCTTGCACGTATTTCCGCGCCCAGCGCGTACTGCCACGCCTGCATGTAGGAAACAAAGCGCCCGGTGGAAGTCACCTCGGTGTATTGCCGCGCGAGCAACGTGGCAGCGATCACGCTCACCGCCATCACCACCAAGAGCACGGTGATGATGGCGAAACCCTGCTCGCCTCTGCCTATCTTGCCAGCGCGATCCACTGCTCCACCTTTCCAATCCCCGTGATCTCCAGCTTCACCGCCACCGCGCGCGGCAGCGCGGCATTTTGCGCCGGCATGTCATCCCAGCTTTTCTGCCATGCGCCTGCCGGATCCATGAAAGCGATGCTCACTGCCTCCACGCCGGAAGCCACGCGCAGCACATCTTCTCCCCCCACCGCCGGGTAGTGCTGGCGCAGTAGCGCGCCGCCGCGCCGCGCATAGCGGATATATTCAATGCGCCCGCGCGCAGCTTCAGCCGCACCGTCCCAACCGCGGCGGCAGAAGGCATAAAGGGGTTCGCCCATGCCCTCCTCTGACTGCGGTGGTTGCGGTTCCTTCAGATCCGGCGGGCAGGGCGCAGCCTGTGCAAAATCCTGGTGCAGCAACACCAGCAGCGACTGCAGCTCCGCCAGCTGCACGCTTTTGCGGCTCGCCTTGTCGCGCATCAGAGTCATGGCGGAAAGCAGCTGGTACGAGGCGAGGCTTACCAGCGCGAAAATCGCCATGGCGATGACAATCTCCATCAGCGTGAACCCCTGCTCTTTTGCGTGCGCGCTCATGGCTTCTCCAGGAAACCGGTGAGCGTGGCGGCGCGCTCAGGACCGTCAAAAACCTCCACCTCCACGCGGCGCATGCCTGCGTCCTCCGTCTCCAGCACTTGATAACGCAACTGCCATGTGCGCCCCGCCATCTCCGCCGTGCTTTCGCCCGCCGCTTCCGCAGGCAGGCCGCTTTTCAGTTGCATCTCGGTGAGTAAATTCGAGGCAGCCAGCGTACCGAAAGTGCGCCGCTCCAGCACCTGCATCTGCGCCACCGTGGAGTTCAGCGCCCGCAAGATGCCGCCCGCCGCCACGCTGAGCACCAGCAGCGCCACCAGCACTTCAATTAATGTGAATCCCTTATTTCTCGGCGGTGTTTTCAAGAACAATCGTCCCCTCGGCACTGCTACGGATCACCGCCTGCATGGCAGCAGCATCCGCGGCGTGCAGGCGGATTATAGGGAGATTCATCTCCCCCGTGGAATAGAAAATCACCGGCGGCCCGGAAGGCGCATCCGGCGCGGGCTCGGTACTCAACCCCACCGATTCCGGCAGCAGCGTGGGCTCAAACGGCGCCTTGTTGAAATCCACCCACCCGCCATGCGCCGTATCCAGCACCACGAAGCGGTAGCCCCGTTGGCTTACGAAAAATCCCAGCTGCAGATGCCGCATCACCGCCTCGGCGCGCAAGGCCTGCAGCTTGCCGTGCAGCACTTCGGCCTCGTGCTTTAGCAGCCAGCGTTCCTTGAAATTGCCAAGCGGCAGCACCACTGCACCCAGCAGCAGCGAAATCACCAGTATCACGACAATCACCTCGACCAGGGTGAAGCCGCGCTGTTTCATCTAATTGAAAATGTCGGCGTCATTGCCCTCGCCGCCCGCCTTGCCGTCGGCGCCGAAGGAGAACAAATCATACGCCTTTTCCTTGCCCGGCGCGGCGTACTGGTACGGGCTCCCCCACGGGTCATTCGGCACGGATTTAAGATAACCGCCGGGGCTCCAGTTTTTCGGCTCGGGGTTGCCCGCCGGCTTTTTCACCAGCGCCGCCAGCCCCTGCTCGGTGCTGGGATAGCGGAAATTATCCAGCTTGTAGAGCTCCAGCGCATTGGAAACGGCGCGTATGTCTGCCTGCGCCACCGTCACACGCGCTTCATCGGGCCGCGAGAGCACGTTCGGCACCACCAGCCCCGCAATAACGCTGAGGATGAGCAGCACGATCATGATTTCGAGCAGTGTAAAGCCCTGTCGCATATCACTTCACTAATTGATTAATACTCAAGATAGGTAGCATGATGGCCAGCGCAATGGCCAGCACTAAAAGCCCGGTAAAGATAATGATGGCAGGCTCGCTGATCCGTGCCAGCACGGTCAGCTGCGTCTCCACTTCCTGGATATGGTTTTTGGAAACGATATGCAGGATGCGGTCCAGCTCACCGCTGTTTTCACCGGTGGCAATCATGTTGCACACCAGCGGCGGGATGACACCGCTTTCGGCCAGCGCCTGCGCCAGCGTCCGGCCCTCGCGCACAGCCACCGCCGCCTCGGCCAGCTGAGCGCGCATATACGCATTGGCGGTGGTGCGTTCGGAAATCAGCAGCGCTTCTAAGAGCGGCACGCCACAGCGGCGCAGGATGCTGAGCGTGGTCAGGTAACGCATCACGTTGATGGCGCGCACGTAGCGCCCGAAAAACGGCAAGTCCAGCACCTGGT
Organism: uncultured Rickettsiales bacterium; assembly: GCA_964620765.1. GTDB lineage: Bacteria > Pseudomonadota > Alphaproteobacteria > Rickettsiales > SXRF01 > CAZUKF01. Next base: position 30,120 of record CAZUKF010000002.1, read on the forward strand.
GGTCCCATGCCGCCTTGCGCGCCGGGTGCTTCAGGTGCCGCACCAGCGCAACCCCGCCAAGCACCAGCGCCAGCAGCACCGGCAGACCCCAGTTCTTCAGGCCGTGGCTGATGGCCAGCATCACCAGTGTGAAGGTGGGCAGCGGGTGCCCCGCCTGCTCAAACGCCTTCACCACGTCTCCGAACACAAAAACCAGCAAGAAGGCAAGCACGCCCATGGCCACCACCAGCAGCATGGCGGGGTAGATCAGCGCCAGCTGCATCTTGCGCAGCGTCTGTGCATAGGCTTCGTAATGGTCGGCGAGGTAGCTCAGCACCGTCTCCACGCTGCCCGAGCGTTCCCCGGCGGCGATCATCGCCGCGTACGAATCCGGGAAGCGGAAATCCGCCGCCTGCAGGCTCTGCGCAAAGGAATGCCCCGCGAGAATCTGGCCGTGAATATCCAGCAGGATTTTTTTCAGCGGCGCGTCTTCCGTCTGCTGCGCCAGCAGGCGCAGCGATTTTTCCAGCGGCATGCCACCCTGCAGTAAAATGGAAAGCTGGCGGCTGAGGAAATTGAGATATGCTGCCGGTGCCTTGCGCTTCTGCTTCTGACGCACGAAGCGCTTTGCCACCGCGTCTACCCGCACGGGCGAGAGGCCGCGGCTGGCCAGGCTCTGGCGCAGCAGGAACGGGTTTTCCGCCTCCAGCATCCCCTTGTGGGATTTGCCCAGTACGTCCACCGCTATGTAAGAAAACAGCGCCATTACTCGATCACCCGCATCGCCTCGTCGATGCTCGTAATACCGGCCAGCACCTTGCGGCGCGCATCGCCGGCAATGCCGGGTGCCTTTGCCCGCGCATAATCTTCATAGGCGCGCTCACCCTTGCTGGCGTGGATCAGCGCGCGCATGCCCTCGTCCACACGGATAATTTCATAAAGCCCGGTGCGGCCCTTGTAGCCGGTATGGCGGCACACGTCGCAGCCCACGGCCGCGTAAACGGGCGCGCTGCATTCCCACAGCCACACGCGCTCATGCTCCAGCGGTTCGTGCACACGCTTACAATTGTTGCAGAGCTTGCGCACCAGCCGCTGCGCCACGAGGCCGATGAGGCTGGAGGAAAGTAGGAACGGCTCAATGCCCATGTCATAAAGCCGTGTAGCCGCGCCCACGGCACTGTTGGTGTGCAGCGTGGAAAATACCAGGTGCCCCGTGAGGCTCGCCTGCACGGCGATGCGCGCCGTCTCCGCGTCGCGGATTTCGCCGACCATGATCACGTCCGGGTCCTGCCGCAGGATGGCGCGCAGGCCTTTGGCGAATGTCATATCCACCTTGGTGTTTACTTCCGTCTGGCCGATACCCTCGATCGCCAGTTCCACCGGGTCTTCGATGGTAAGAATATTCCGGCGGCTGCTGTTGATCTGGCGCAGCGCCGCGTAAAGCGTGGTGGTTTTGCCCGAACCGGTGGGGCCGGTCACCAGTATCACCCCGTGCGGCACGGCGATAATCTCTTGCAGGCGCTTTAAGTCATCCGGGTCCATGCCCAGCGAATCCAGCTCCAGGGCACTGCGCTCCTTGTTCAAAAGGCGAAGCACCACGCGCTCGGAGCCGCTGGTGGGAATGGTGGAAACGCGCACGTCGAACTCGTAACTCGCCATGCGCAGCATAATGTGTCCGTCCTGCGGCACGCGCTTTTCGGCAATATCCAGCTTCGCCATTACTTTCACGCGCGACACCAGCAGCGGCGCCAGCGCGCGCTTCACGCGGATGATTTCCTGCAGCATGCCGTCCACCCGCAGGCGCACCACCACGTGCCGATCAGAAGGCTCGATGTGAATGTCCGAAGCCTTCATCGCCACTGCCTGGCTTAAGATGCCGTTGATGAACCGCACCACCGGCGCATCATCGGATGAAGAAAGAATATCCGCCTGCTCGGAGATATCACCGGCAAGGCTTTCCAGGTCCGCCTGCGTTTCCATTTCACCGGCGCTTTTATTTTTCAGATGCTCGGTGGCGTGGCCTTCATACACCTCGCGCAGCACCTGCTCGAACGCCTCATCCTCGGCCATCGAAACCAGCAACGGCTTTTTCAGCACGCGCCGTGCTTCGAGCAGCGCCGCAGGCTTTGCATCGCGCCGGCACAACAGGCGCGGGCGCCCGGCTTCCGGCGCAGGGCTCACCACCACGCCATACTCACGCGCGAAATTGTAAGGAAGATTTACTATCTCTGGCATAATAATTTAAAATTAATCCATTAGTACTAATGCTATATTGATAGAAATATACTATATCAGTATTAACTTATCCTAATCTTCTTAAAACATTCGATCAAAATTTTGATCCAATTTTCTCAAAGAGATAGTGGGTTGATATTGGTAGATCATTTACAAAATACATTATTACTCAAATGTTTATAAAATTATTTTTTTACGAAATTAACCAAATGTTAGGTGGCAGAGGCGCAAAATCTGGCTTATGACGCACAAGTTAACGCTGTTTTACGCCCAAATATTCAAAGCTGGACAATAACACTTTAGTAATTAACAGGATGGCTTCTTATAAATATGCGCCATACATATCAATCATCCCGCCGTGCACTACTTTCGCTCGCAGCCTGCTCTGCCCTTAGCCTCGCTCTCACCGTGCAGGCAGCGCAAGCGGCTACTTTTTATGTATCGCCCTCCGGCAACGATACTAATAACGGCGCCGAAGCCACGCCGTGTAACACCGTAACCCACCAAACCCGGGTCCCATGTATAAATTTCATTATTAAGACGCCGATTTGTAATAAAATATTAATATATATTAACTACTATGGCGCATCCCCCCAGGAACTGCCAGAATACATTTGAAAAGGAGACAGACCATGCGCATTTCTCAATCCGATCTGCTGATCGCCCTGCTGCTTTCATCGCTCCTGATTGCCGCTACCGCAAACGCAGCCCCCTGCGAGCCCGGCACCAGCGATACCTATGACGTGGGCCCTGGCAAGCCCTACGCCAATATCGGCGATGTGCCGCTCAACACGTTCGGCCCCGGCGATACCATGCGCATCTTTTACCGCGCCACGCCGTATAACCAGAAAATCACCCTTGTAAACAGCGGCGCAGCGGGCAACCCTATCCGCATCTGCGGCGTGGCTGACCCGGCCACCGGCAAGCTGCCCGTGATTGACGCCAAGGACGCAACCTCTCCCGCCACCCAGAATTATCCCAGCTATACTCCCCTGCAGGACGCAGGTTTAATCTTGCTTGCCAATAACTGGGGCGGAAGCAGCCGGTATATCGAAATCGCAAACCTGAAACTCATCAATGCGAACCGGCAATACCAGTTCACCGACAGCACTGGTGCAAGGCGTAATTATGGCGGCAATACGATTGGCGGATATCGTACCGCCTACGTTACCATCGACAATATCGACGTTGAAAACAGCAATCAGCCGGTGTTCGTCAAATCCTTTGGCGGCGAGCCCAGTGGCAGCGGCACCGCTAGGGATATCAAGGTGCTCAACAGCCGGTTTAATAACAACAGCAGCCCCGGCAGCTACCTGGAACACGTTATGTATATTGAGTCGGTCGGGCTGGAAGTGGCTTACAATTATATCAACGACCACAACGGCAACCTCGTAAAAAGCCGCTCCAGCGATGAATATATCCATGATAACACCCTGATCGGCGGCGCGCGCGCCATTGACCTGGTCGGGCCGCAGGACGGCAGTGACGCCATTCCTACCGGTGGTATTTCACGCGTATACAACAACCTGATATTCCCGAAAACGAACGGCAATATCGTCCATTACGGCGATGACCAGGGCGACGGGTATTCCAATTACCGCCGCGGCACGGTGGAGATTTATAACAACACCGTCATCACTCAGCGCGATAACGACAGGGACCATGATGCCGTCGATATCGCGCGGGTGGATGCGAATCCGCCGCAGCAGGGAACCGCAAAAATCTGCGGTAATATTTTCTATTCCGCACCCCTTACTACGGGCGCCAAACCCATCAACTATGCCTTTGCAGGCGTGGATTGGGTAAATGAGACGGTGCGCGGCAATTTCATACTCGGCCGAAATCTGCTGACTAATGTGCCCGAGGCTTTTGTCGGCTGGTACGCAACCACCGGCGGATGGCAGGTGGCCAATCCGCGCTTTCCGTTTGTCGGCACCGCTACCGGTGCGAATAATATCCAGACCATGAACGCCGGGGTCAATCCGGGCTTCGTGAATATCGCGGGCAATGATTTCCATCTTGTTCCCGGCGCGCTGGCTACCGGCCTTGGCGCATACGTACCCGTGGGCGCTAATCCTTGCGGCGATACCGGCGGCAGCACATCTTCCGGCGGCTCCACCAGTAGCACCAGCAGCAGCGGTGGCACGACTTCCTCCGGCGGCAGCACCAGTAGCAGCACGGGTTCGTCTTCCAGCGGCAGCACCAGCAGCTCCAGCTCAAGCACCAGCAGCAGCTCAAGCTCCTCGGGCGGTACTTCCAGCACCAGCAGCTCCGGCGGCACACCTGCCTGCACGGTAACGCTCACGCCGCAGAACGCTTCCATCAAGCGCGGCCGCACACTCTCCATGACCGCCACCTCCAGCAACTGCCAGATTGACAAGGCGGTGTTCAACTGGGGTGACAACCGTAGCACCACGGCCAACCCCAAGAAGCTGGTGAACTCCATCGCCAAGAACCACGCCTGGACACGCACAGGCAGCTACACCGTGACTGTTACCGTCACCACCGGCGCGCCGGTCCAGACCAAGACCGCAACTTCAACCGTTACGGTAACACCGTAATAGAGGATTGTTTATGCACACTTCACATCTCCTGAAAGCCACCTGCTCCGCGCTTGCTCTGCTGGTTGCACTCCCCGCCGGCGCACAAGCCGCCACCTATTACGTGTCGCCCACCGGCTCCAATTCCGCCGCGGGCAGCTCGGCCGCACCCTGGCAGACGCTGCAAAAAGCGGTGGACACCGTCGTTGCGGGCGACACGGTCATCGTCCGGGCCGGTAATTACGCGGGCTTCAATATGACGCGCGACGGCACGGCTGCCGCCCGCATCACACTCTCTGGTGAGCCCGGCGCCACCGTTAACTCGCGCGGTCCTGCCCCGCTTTCCGGCGCCATGAATCTTGAGGGTGCAAGCTATGTGACTATCGAAGGCTTTAATGTCACGCATTCCACCTATGGCGCCACACAGGCCAATATACGCTCCGTTGGCAACACCGGCGTCATCATCCGCAATAACGTCATCGACAACGCCAGCTGGTGGGGCATTCTCACCGGCTTCAGCGCCAACGTTCTGATCGAAAACAACACCATCACCAATACGCAGATTCAGCATGGCATTTATGTCGGCAATTCTTCCGATAATCCCATTATCCGCAATAATACGGTAAAAAACAGCCATAACGCCGGCATACAGATCAATTCCGATGCCGAAACCATGTGCGACGGCGGCCTGGATCCGAATGATCCGGATTGCGACGGCGTCATCCGCAACGCGCTGGTGGAAGGCAATATCCTCATTAACAACGCCATCGCAGGCGGCGCTACCCTTAACATGGACGGCGTCAATGATTCGATGTTCCGCAACAATATCGTCTACGGTATCCGCAACGGCATCGCCCTGCACCAGACCGACGGCGCCTTGCCGCCGCGCAACAACAACATGGTCGGCAATACTATTGTCTTTAATGCCAATGACGGCTACTACGCCATCCAGATCGGCGGCGGCGACGGGGGAGGCGCAACCGGCAACAAGATCTTCAACAATATTCTGTACCGCAACGGCTCAGGCTACCGCGGCAGCATCGCCATCGATTCTGCCTCCCGCGCTTCGGGTTTTCAGAGTGATTACAACATTGTGGTCGACAAGTTCAATCTGGATCCCGTGGATGAAAGCCAACCGGTGACGCTTGCCCAATGGCGCTCGCAGACCGGACAGGATACACATTCTATCATCTCCAATCCCTCACAGCTTTTCGTCAACGGCGCGCCGAGCTTCACATCGTATGATTTCCATCTGAAAGCGGGCTCCCCGGCTATCGATATGGGTATCAACCTAACCACACTTCCTGCCGATATCGAGGGCAAAGTACGCCCCGCCGGTTCCACCACGGATGCCGGTGCCTATGAATTCAACGGCACCAGCGGCAGCAGCACGAGTTCCTCCAGCAGCACCAGCAGCAGTACAAGCTCGTCTTCCGGCGGCAGCACCAGCTCTACGAGCAGCACGTCCGGCTCCAGCAGCGGCGGCAGCACCAGCTCCGGTTTTGCGGGTCTCGTCGCAGCCTACGGCTTCAACGAAACCTCCGGCACCACCGCCGCAGACAGCTCCGGCCGCAACCACCCCGGCACTGTCGCTGGCGGAACCTGGAGCACGGCCGGTAAAAACGGCGGCGCCCTCTCCTGCGACGGCAACGACATGGTCACCGTCGCTGACCATGCAGACCTTGACCTCACTAATGCTATGACAATCGAGGCATGGGTGAAGCCCAGCGCTGCAACCACCGACTGGACCACGGTGGTACTGAAAGAGAAACCGGGCGGTGAATCCTACGCTCTCTATGCAAGCGATGGAGCGGGAAAACCGCCGATCTTTTACATCAACAATGGCACTGACATAGGAGCCATCGGCTCTGCTAATCTGCCGCTGAACACGTGGACACATCTTGCCGCCATTTATAACGGCAGTGTGATCTATCTCTACGTCAACGGCCAATCGGCGGGGGACATCGGCGCCACAGGCGGCGCCTTCGTCTCCGGCAACCCTTTACGCATCTGCGGTAACACCGTGTGGGGCGAATACTTTAAGGGCCTGGTCGACGATGTGCGCATCTACAACAAGGTGCTCACGCAAGCCGAGATCACCACCGACATGAACACCGGCGTCGGCGGCGGCAGCTCGAGCAGCTCCTCTTCTTCGGGCGGCAGCAGTACCTCCTCTTCCGGCGGCTCGCCAGCCTGCACGGTGGCGCTCACGCCGCAGAACGCTTCCATCAAGCGTGGCCGTACACTCAGCATGACCGCCGCCTCCAGCAACTGCCAGATCGACAAGGCCGTCTTCAACTGGGGCGACGGCCGCACCACCACGGCCAATCCCAAGCTGCTGGTGAATACCATCGCCAAGAACCACGCCTGGACACGCACCGGCAGCTACACAGTAACCGTCACTGTCACCACCGGCGCGCCCGTCCAGACCAAGACCGCAACATCAACCGTTACGGTCAAGCCGTAACCCGCCGAACCCCGGCGCCGCTGCCCCCCCGTAAGCGGCGCCGGGTTTTTTCTTGCTGCTACCCACGCGCGCGGATATATATTTAGCAGTTAGCTATGTAAGCTGTGGGGCCTTTGAAACAAGCGCTGCTATCATTGACTATTATTGCCGCGGCCCTCTGGGCAGGGTTTTCCTACCCTGCGATTTCGCAAAACGCCGAGCCCGCTCCACCGCCTGAAACGCCCGTCAAACCCGCGGTGAAAGCGGAATCGCGGGATCACTGGACCCTCAATTTCACCGATACGGAACTCACCTCCTTCATCCAGAATGTCTCGCAGATAACGGGCGAGAATTACATCATCCCGCCTAACTTGAGCGGCAAGGTGAACATCCTTTCGCAGCAGCCGCTGACCAAGGGGCAGATCCATGACGTGCTCTTACGCGTCCTGCGCTCCTATAACTACACCGCCGTGCGTTCGGGCAATACCGTGGTCATCCAGCCGCTTGCCGAGTCCCGCCGCGCCGCCACGCAGCTGGATCGCGACGGCAAGATAGACGGCGAAACCTTCATCACCCGCGTCATGCCGGTGCGCTACACCAGCCTACCGGAGCTGCAGAGCGCACTCACGCCGCTGGTGTCCGAATACGGCACGCTGACAGGCCTGCCCGACGCCAACGCCGTCCTGATTGCAGACAAGGCAGACAACGTACAGCGCATGATCTCCATCATCGAGATTTTCGACGCGCCGGAAGAAAACGGCATGGACGTGGTACAGCTGAAGCAGAACTGGGTCGGCAGCGTCATGCCGCTGCTGGAAAAGCTGGCCCCGCGTGAACTGCTGGCAGCTGGGCGGCCCGGCCATTCGCCGCTTCGCATTGTGGCGGATGAACGCAGCAACCTCATCTACCTGCGCGGCGCGCCGGAGGCGCGGGCGCAGATCAGGCTGCTGATCGCGAGGCTGGACCAGCCGGTAAGCTCTACCGGTGCGGCACAGGTCATCCACCTGCAGCACGCCGACGCGCAGGAAATGGCCACCCTGCTGAAGGATTATGTGGCAGGCAATGCCGCGACACCCGGACCGGACGGCAAGCCCGCGCCCGGCATCTACATCAAGGCAGACCCGGCGGTGAACGCGCTCATTGTCCGTGCACCGCCGGTGATGGTGGAGGAAATCCGCCGCATCCTGGACCAGCTGGACATCCGCCGCACGCAGGTGTTGATCGAGGCCGCGATCGTGGAAATTACCGATGATCTCCGCGAGGAACTGGGCATCCAGTTCGGCGCGGGCGACGCCTCCACCACCGCGGGCCTTGCCGCCACCTCGCTCACCACGGCAGACATCAACCTCACCACCGTTCTCACCGGGCTTGGCTCCGCCAACACCGGCATGCTGAGCGAAGGCTTCACCGCCGCGCTGGGCGGACGCGGCGGCTTCACCGCGCTGATCAAGGCGCTCTCTACCAACTCGCGCGCCAATTTGCTCTCCACCCCCAGCATCACCACGGTGGACAACCAGGAAGCGCGCATCCTCGTGGGCCAGAACGTGCCGTTCCGCACCGGCTCCTACACCACCGATGCCTCCGGTGCCACCAACCCCTTCACCACCATCGAACGCAAGGACATCGGCATCACGCTGAAAGTCACGCCGCAGATCAACGCCGGCCAACAGATCACGCTAAAAGTGGAGCAGGAAGTTTCCTCCATCCAGGAAGATACCGTCACCGCCGTGGCCACCGCGGCGGCAGACCTGATCACCAACAAGCGTACCATCGCCACCACCATCCTCGCCGACAACCAGGAAACCGTAGTGCTTGGCGGCCTAATCCGCGATGACAAGACCACCTCGCAAAGCAAAGTGCCCGTGCTGGGCGACATCCCCGTGCTGGGCCGCCTGTTCCAGAGCGAGAAGGAAATCTCGGTGAAGCGCAATTTGCTGGTTTTCCTGCGCCCCACCGTGCTCACCAGCAAGGAAGATGTGCAAACCACCAACATGAAGAAATTCCGCGGCATCTGGGAGCTGCGCTTTGGCGAAGGCGAGGCGCCCCCGCTGGCGGCAGACAATCTCGAGGCCAGCTTCGAGACGCTCTACAACCCGGCCTCCGGCAAGAGCTACAACCCGCCGCCCCCGCCCCTGCCCTGGACGAAATAATCTTGTCATCCTGAACGAAGTGAAGGATCTACTTAGTAGATTCTTCGCTACGCTCAGAATGACAGTTATTCGGTCGGCTTCTTCCGCAACCACAACACGTGCGGCTGGCCACCCATGCTGACGCGCACGCGGTCGGGGAAAATTTCCAGTATCTCGCTGCCGTCGCTTAAGCGCTCGCCCTCGTGGTAGAGCTTGCCCTGCCCGTTCTCATCGGCAATCAGCGCCGCCGACTCGCCGCGCGCATCCGCGTTGTGAAAAATCCCCTGCAGCTTCGAAACACCCGCCGAGGGCGAAGCCTCGCCGCCGCCCGCCTGCGGGGCGGAGAACAGCGCCGCGTCGCGAATCAGCGCCAGATCCGGCCAGGCCTGCTCGGTCGCGGCAATCTCCGCCGCCGATTCCGCCTCGCGCTGCCCGCCCAAATCCAGTAATTGCCGCGTATAAAGCCCCAGCAGCAGCGCCGCCACCAGCACCGCCGCCGCCACATCCCCCTTCAGCCCGTACCGCTTGAAAACCATTTTTTCCACCCCATATATGGTTTTATCCCAACCAATCATAGTAACTCCCATGATCACCGTCTACCCCTATGCAAACCTCGGCACCGCCGATTTTGGCTGGCTCAAGGCCCGCTACCATTTCAGCTTCTCGCGCTACCTGAACCCGGAGCGTATGGGCTTTGGCGCGCTTCGCGTCATCAACGATGACCGCGTCGCTGCCGGCACCGGCTTTTCGCCGCACCCGCACAAGGACATGGAAATCATCACCTACGTGCGCACGGGCGCCATCTCGCATGAAGACAACATGAAAAACGCCGGCCGCACGGGTGCTGGCGACGTGCAGGTCATGAGCGCGGGCACGGGCATCACGCATTCCGAGCAGAACCGCGAAGGTGTCGCCACCACGCTCTACCAGATCTGGATCGAGCCCGACAAAGAGGGCGTGCAGCCGCGCTGGGACGCGAAGGCCTTCCCCAAAACCCCGGTGCAGGGCGCGCTCGAACTGCTCGTCTCCGGCCGCAAGGAAGACGAAGGCAAAGGCGCGCTCTTCATCCACCAGGACGCGGCGATCTGGGGCGGCCGCCTCAACGCCGGCACGCGCATCGCGCAGCCCATCAAGCACCAGGCGTATATACTGGTGCCGCAGGGCTCGGTCTCTCTCAACGGCACCAAGGTAAGCCAGGGTGACGGCGCCGAGATCACGGGCATGAAGGAAATCACGCTGGCCGCCGATGCAGATGCGGAAGTACTGGTGATTGATGTGCCCGCTTAAGCGGTAATGGTGCCGTCTAGAGGACTCGAACCTCCGACC
>CAZUKF010000003.1:0-36532 GCA_964620765.1 uncultured Rickettsiales bacterium
GGCAGCAGCGAGCCGATGGCCGATTCGCTGGTGAAGGTGGGCATGCTGCTGTTGCGCTGGCACGAGCAGAATTTGAAGCGCGCCGAGCCCGGCGCGGTGCAGGAGCCGCCGCTCGAGGAGGCGGATTACGACGTCATGAAACGCAACATGGAAAAGCTGCGGCCCGGCGCATGAACAGGCTGAAGCAGCGGTATTTCGACCTGCTGGCCCGTGATTTCCCGGTTTTCATCGACCGGGTGTTTGCGACGGTGAATCCCGGCACGCGTTACCTGCCGAACTGGCATATCGAGGCGCTGGCAGAGAAGCTGGAGGCGGTGCGCAAGGGCGAGGTGAAGCGGTTGATTATCAACCTGCCGCCGCGGGCGCTGAAATCGCTCTGCGTGAGTGTGGCTTGGCCGGCGTGGATTCTGGGGCATGACCCAACGGCGCGTGTGCTGTGCGCCAGCTACGCGGCGCCGCTGGCGCTGAAGCATTCGCTGGATACAAGGTTGGTGATGAACGCGCCCTGGTATCGTGCGGCGTTCCCGCAAACGCGGCTGGCGCGCGACCAGAACGAGAAGCATAAATTTGTAACCACCGGGCGCGGGTTCCGCTTTGCGACAAGCGTGGGCGGAACGCTGACGGGCGAGGGCGGGAATTTTTTGATTATTGATGATCCGCAGACGCCGCTGCAGGCGCTATCTGGTGATTTTCGTAATCACGTGAGCCGCTGGTTCGAGCATACGTTTGCGAGCCGGCTGGATGACAAGGAGCGTGGTGTGATTGTGCTCGTTATGCAGCGGCTGCACGCGGATGATCTTTCCGGCTATTTGCTGGAAAAGGGCGCGTGGGAGCATTTGTCTTTTCCGGCGGTCGGGGAGAACGGACAGCTGTTGCACCCGGCGCGGGAGAATGCGGAAGCCGTGGAGCGGGCGAAGCGCGAGCTGGGAGCGCAGGCGTTCGCGGCGCAGTATCAGCAGCAGCCGTTGCCGGAAGAGGGCGGGATTATCAAATCCGCGTGGGTGCGAAGGTATGATGCGCTGCCGGAGGGGCGGGTGGTGCAGAGCTGGGACACGGCGATCAAAAGCGGTGCGCAGCATGATGCGAGCTGTTGTCTGACCTTCGTGGAGTATGAGGGACACGCGTACTTGGTGGAGGCGTATGTGGCGCGACTGGAATATCCGGATCTCAGGCGCGCCGTGCTGGCGCGGGCGGAACGCTGGAAGCCGGAGGCGGTGCTGGTGGAAGACCGCGCGAGCGGGCAGCAGCTGCTGCAGGATTTGCGGCGCGAGAGCTGGCTGCCGCTGGTGGCCGTGCAGCCGAAGGCGGACAAGATGACGCGGATGGCGGCGGTTTCGGCGCTGGTGGAGGGCGGGCGGCTGTTTCTGCCGGTGCAGGCGGCGTGGCTCGCTGATTTCGAAGCCGAAATATTTCATTTCCCGGCCGCAAGGCATGACGACCAGGCCGATGCCCTGAGCCAGTACCTTGATTGGCTGCGCCGTGTAGCGATTAAGCCGCGTTTACGAAATCTCTAGTAATTTTAACTATTATTTAAATATAGGGCCGTAAAATGGGGGTCATAGGTTAAAAATTTGTTATTAAATGGGGATTTATGATGTCGGGACGTGATGACACCACTTCGGGGTTCGCATCCAGGCTCTCTGCCGGCAGGCAGGGCCCGAAGATTAATAACATGAATAACAAGAGAGTGCAGACCATGGGTGAGCTGATTCTGCAGGTGGCAGAAGCGCTGAAGCCCGGGCTGCAGGACGAGCTCGAGGGGGTGCGTGATGAAAATGGCATGCCGGTGCAGCCCGCACGTGTGCGGGGCATCGCCATCATCATCGCGCAGGAGCTCGTGAAGTCTCACATGGCTAACGCAGCATAAGGGAGGCATTTATGGCCCCTACAACTTTACCTGATGCAAGGGATGTGGTGAAAAATCCGAAGGCCCCGCAAGTGGCGCAGGATACTCTGCATAATTGCACGAAAGAACATACGCTCGCGCTTAACGGCCAGCCGTATAAGCCGAATGAGCGCAGGATGGGCACGTTGCTCACCGGTGCATACGGGCACCTGGATATGCAGGAAAAGGCTCAGAACCAGTTGAGCGAGCCGCGATCATACCGGGAGAGGTTGCAGCGGCAGGAAAAGGATTCAAAAGATCCAAGCTGGGATATGGGTGTTTAAAAAAAGTTTCACTTTGCCCCTTCCGGGGTATTGCGGTTCGTGTAATTCTCGTAAATGTAGGCTCCCAGAAGTGGGGGCCTTTTCTTTTTCTCGTCATTGCGGCGAAAGCCGCAACCCAGTGCGCCTTGAGCCTGCCCCGGCGAAGGCCGGGGTCTGCGGCGCGTATATGTTTTTACTGGGCCCCGGCTTCCGCCGGGGTGACGTTTAACTCTAAAAAACAGGAATCCTCATGAACGCCATGCACGCGATCACGCGGTTGTTTAAAAAGCGCGCGCAAGTAAAAAGCCTGAACATCACCGGCTCGCGCACCTACATGGTGGCGCCCGGCCAGCCGGTGTGGATGGACCGTGATTACGGGCGGTTTGCGCAGGAAGCGTTCATGCGCAACGTGGTGGCGCACCGTGCCGTGAACATGGTGGCCAATGCCGCCGCGGGCGTGAAGGTAAAGGTGATAAAAGGCGGCCGGGAACTGAAAGCGCATAAGCTGTTGGATTTGCTGTCGCAGCCCAACCCGGCGCAGAACGGCGCGGCGTTTTTCGAGGCGCTGTACCAGTACCGCCTGATTGCGGGCAACGCGTTCGTGCACGCGGTGGGGCCGGCGGGCCTGCCTGCGCGAAGCCGAAGCGGCTTCGCTTCGGCGGAGGCAGGCGAGGCGCATGAGCTGCATTTGCTGCGGCCGGACCGTGTTTCCATTATCGCGGGCAAGAACGGCATGCCCGCCGCCTATCGCTACAGCGTGGGCGAGGAGGCGCGCGACTACCCGATCAATCGCGTGACGTGGGCATCGCGCATTTTGCACATCAAAAATTTTCACCCGCTGAATGACTGGTACGGGCTTTCGCCCATTGAGGCCGCGGCCTATAGCATCGACCAGCATAACCAGGCGGGGGCGTGGAACCAGGCGCTGCTGCAGAATGGAGCGCGGCCCTCTGGGGCGCTGGTAGTGAAGCTGGAGGGCGCGCAGGGCGGGGTGCTTTCAGAAGAGCAGTATACGCGCATCAAGCAGCAGGTGGACGAGCAGTTTGCCGGGCCGGGCAATGCCGGGCGGCCGCTGTTGCTGGAGGGCGGGCTGGAATGGAAAGAACTTTCCATGACGCCGCGCGACATGGATTTCATTGCCTGCAAGCACAGCGCTGCGCGCGACATTGCGCTGGCGTTCGGTGTGCCGCCGCAGCTTTTGGGTATTCCCGGTGATAACACGTATTCCAATCTGCAGGAGGCGCGGCTGGCGTTGTGGGAGCAGACGGTGCTGCCGCTGGTGGATTCCACGCTGGGTTCGCTGGGGAATTGGCTGGAAGCGCTATTCGGCGAGAAGCTGGCGCTGAAGGCGGATGTGGATGGCATACTCGCGCTGGCCGCGCGCAACCAGCTGCTCTGGGAGCGAGTGGAAAAGGCGAGCTTTCTGACGCGGGATGAGAAACGCGCGGCGGTGGGCTACCCGGCGGGGGCGTGATTATTCATTCGGCCTGGGGCGGCGTACGCGGCGTGGTGTACCACTGACCCTGCCAAGCTGGGGGTCATCAGCTCTTTGCTGATCGATAAGATCTGTCAGGGTTTCTGTGGGCGTTTCCGCCTCTGCCGCTGGCGGTGGGGCACCACCCGCTCCAAGCGTTTCCGAGGCGGGGCTATCATCATCAGGCATAATAGTTCCGGTAGCTTGGCCAAAGCGGGCGGAAAGCGTAGCAAAATCGATGTGCTCGGCTGTCATGACATGCAAGGTAGTCAGCGCCCTTTGTGCCTCTCTTATATCAGCCAGTTCTTTAGCGGAGAGAATAGGAACGCCTTTCATTTTTTTGCTGCCATGGTCCTCGGCGAGGCCAAACAGATCACCCACGTGCTCAATATGCTCTGCAAGAGTGGAAACGCCGTAGATCCCCGGGGGCGGCTCGGTTAAATGCGGGTTTGCAGAGTAGGCTGCTGCCGTATCAGCAGCGCCGGTCAGCATGTTCGCGCGCTCTGCAAATTCTGCAATCAGCGCCCCTCTTTCTTTCTCGGGGTGTTTTGCAGCTTTTAAAAGTTTTGCTATCCGAGAGGTATCGGCTGAAAGAATATCATCGCTCGAAATATCTACCTGCTTTGTACTGCCGGGCATGAGCATTTCAAGCACGGGTTCGATCTTGGCTTTATATTCCGCAGCTACGAACGCTTCATTCAGGTAGTTCGCGTAGCGTGCTGCAAAACCAGGTTTCTCTTCATCGCCATCACCTGGCAGGGGAAAGTCTTCGTTATCTTTTCTACCAAAAAACGCCATGGTTGGCCTCCATCACAGAAGTAAACAGGAGTAGACAATTTGCCATAAACCGGCGGCCGGGGAAAATGACAAGTTGATGACACCGGTCTGCGGAAACGCTATTTTAGCGGCCTATGGGCTGGAAAAACACTTCAGAAGCGTATGGCAGGGCCGCCAAGCTCTTTCACTGGATCATGGCGGCGCTGGTGATCGGCCTGCTGGCGGCGGGGCTATACATGGTGGGCATGGACCGCGTGTCTCCGGACCGGGTGAAGCTCTATGGCCTGCATAAATCCTTCGGGGCACTGGTGCTGGCGGTGGTGGCAGCCCGCCTGGCGTGGCGGCTGACCAACACGGTGCCGCCGCTGCCCGATGACATGCGCAAAATTGATAAATTCGGTGCGCACGCCGCGCACTGGGGTTTGTATGCGCTGATGTTCGCCATGCCGCTGTCCGGCTGGGCGATGTCGGCGGCGGCGGGGTTCCCGCCTTCCTTCTTCGGGCTGTTCACGCTGCCCAACATCGTGCCGGTGGATGACGGGATACGCGTTTTTGCAAAAGCATCACACTGGTGGCTTTCGCGTGCGCTGATCGTGCTGATTGCCTTGCATGCGGGCGCGGCGCTGTGGCATCATTTCATCCGCAAGGATAATATATTGCGGAGAATGTTATGAGGAACGTCATTGCGAGCGAAGCGAAGCAATCCAGATGGTGCAAAGCTAAGCACTGGATTGCTTCGTTGCTGACGCTCCTCGCAATGACGGTAATATCGCCCGCGTTCGCGGCAGAAGAGCTGCCGCGCTACTCGGTGGCGCCGGAGGGCAGCAAGCTCAAATTCGTCGCTATCCAGAACGATGCGCCGGTGGAAGGCGCGTTCTCGCGCTACACCGCCGACATACGCTTTGACCCGAAGCGGCTGGATGAAAGCAGCATCACGGTGGAAGTGGATATGAGCAGCGTGTTTACCGCCTACCCGGAAGTGGGCACTACGCTTGCAACGGCGGACTGGTTTGACGTTGCCAGCTTCCCGAAGGCGCATTTCCGCACCATTACTATCAAAGAAATACCACCCGCCGTGGTGAGCGATGACCGCAAATATTATTATGCGGATTCCGAGCTCAGCTTACGCGGGGTGAAGATGCCGCTGGCGCTTAACTTCGTGCTGGAAAGCCTGGATGCGAGCGGGGCGATTGCAACCGGGCATTTGACGCTGCAGCGCACGGATTTTGGCGTGGGGCAGGGTGAGTGGAAAAACACCGAGGTGGTGCAGAACCCGGTGACGGTTTCGTTCCGCATTGCGGCGAAGAGAGAGAAATAGGCTTTGGGGATTGGGCATTGGGGATTGGGGTTTCTTCCCTAATCCCTAAAGCCCAACCCCTAATCCCATAGGAGCTTTCATGTATTCAGAAAAAAATCACCTGGCCTGCGGGCTGGAGCTGAAGTCGCTTGACCCGTCGGGGCGTTTTGCCGGCTATGCCAGCGTCTTTAACGTGGTGGACAGCCAGCGCGATATCGTGCTGCGCGGGGCGTTCATGGAGAGTATCCGCGGGCGCGCCGCCGAGGTGAAGCTGCTGTGGCAGCACCAGCAGGATGAGCCGATCGGCACTATCACCACGCTGTTCGAGGACGAGCGCGGGCTTTACGTGGAAGGGCAGCTGCTAATGGATGTGCAGCGCGCGCGCGAGGCGTTTGCGCTCTTGAAGGCGGGCGTGATCTCGGGGCTTTCCATCGGCTATACCCCCCGCCGGTATAATGTGGACCCGGATACAGGCGTACGCGAGCTGGCGGCGGTGGATTTATGGGAGATTTCCCTCGTTACGTTCCCGGCCAACGCGGCGGCGGGGGTGACGGTGGTTAAGGCCGCCCCTCAGCAGATGATTGCGCTGAGCGATGCGCTTGACCGCGCGATTGGAGTGCTGCGGCAACCCGGCGCATAACGGGCTCCCAGACCAGCGGCTCTTCCTGACGTTCGATGGTGATGTTGTGGTACCAAGGGTTGCTTTCGCCTTCGGGCCAGCGGAAATCTCCGCCGCGCGAGAGCAGCAAGATGGACGGTGTGCCGATGGCGCCGGCGAAGTGGATGTTGGCGTTCTGCACAGTGATGATTTCATCCAGCGCGCCGACGAGGGCGGCGAGGTTTTCAATGTCGCGGAAGGGATCAAACTGCGGGTCCACGAGAATGCGCCGGTCAATTCCAGCAGGGGTCACCTTGTGTTGCAGCGAGAAGAAATGGCAGCCGGGTGTGGAAAGCACCGGCTCCCAGACGGGCAGGGGCACGTTGCGGATGATGCCGGTGTAATCATTCGTGGTGAACCAGGAGATGCCGATCTTGCGGCCGGGCAGGCGCGATAGCGCTTCGCGCGCCATGGTAAGGCGGGCGGGGTCCGGCACGATGCAGGGGCCGTGCTCGCGCGAGGGAATGTAGCTGGGCAGGCAGTGGACCAGCAGGTCGCCCATGGGGGCGTGGAAGTCAAAGCCGGTGTGATTTTCGTATTTTTCCTGCAGCGGCTCGAATGCGATGGCGGGGAAGGAACGTTGCAGGAGCGTGAGCATTTTTTCCGGTACGCCTGCGGTAAGCTGCGCCGGTTTCTGCGCCAGAAGGTGCGGGAAGAAACCCGCGTACATGAGAATATCGCCGATGCCCTGCTCGGCCCAGAGGAATACGCGCTTGCCGCTGATGCTTTTGCCGCGCCAGCGCGCTGCCGGGAATTCCCGCCAGTGCACCTCGGTGGCGTTGCGGAAGCGGTTTTCAAAAAGCGCGCGGCCCTCGTGGAAATGGCTCTGCTGCATGGTGAGCTGGCCGAGGGCGAGCTGTGAGAAGGAATAGCCCGGTTCAAGGGAAAGTGCGTGGCGGTAATGCGCTTCGGCACCTGCAAAATTGCCCAGCATGCGCTCGGTCTGGCCCAGCTCGTGGTGCCATGTGGGATTGTTCGGTTCAGACTGGATTTTTGCGAGTAACGCGGACTTGCGTTCAAGAAGAGGATTCACTTATTCCTCGAAGCCGTATTCGTCCTTCATGCGCTTTTTGACATCCGCCGGGGGATAGTCGCCATAACCGGAGATGATGATCTTGCCGTATTCGGTGAGCTGGATCTGGCCCTTCTTGGCATTGGTCTCGAACAGCTTCTTCTTCAGCTTTTCCACCTGCAGGTAATACCAAGCCGCGCGGCCGGTGCTGTCGTTGCCGCGGATGAGGTAAATGCAGTCCGCGCGCGACGAACTTACAAGGTCGGTGAAGCTTTTTTTCTCAGGAGGCGTCATCAGTTCCGCTTGGCCGTGGGTACAAAACTCATGCTGTCTACCAGCACGTGCGTGAAGGGAATAGCATGGTGTTTTGCGGGGGGCAAGGCCGGCATGCCCTCGGTGAGCATTTCCACCGCCTTTTCCAGCGCGCTCTTGCGCAGCGGCTTGCTGGCATCCACCAGGCTCAGGGCCCCATCCGGCAGGGTGCGGGGGGAGCGGAATGGCGAATCCAGCCATTTATCGATGACGTAACGGGTGTGGTCCACGTCATGTGTCACCAGCCCGACGGCGGGTTTGCGCTTGGCCGCGGCAAACGCCTCGAGGAAGGTGTGCAGGTTTTTCTGATAATCGTGCCGCCCGGGGATGCCGACATGGGCCAGCGCGACGTGCTGGCGCTCCAGCAATTCCGTGGTGCGCTCGGGGTGAGAAAGATCAAACCCGATGCGGTTGCAGGTACAGGAAGCAAAAAGGCTGCCCTTGAGCAGCAATAAATACGTTTCCGCGATGCTTTGATTGCGGCTGTCGCTGATTATCCCGATGCGAAGGTCTTTACGCGTCATTGCCCGCCGGTACGTGTTGGTTAAAGCAGTTAGTTAACGTCTTAACCACTTTTACGAGGAAATCAATCAGTCAAAATGAGGAGAATATGTCAATAACAGAAATAGCTGACCGAGTAAATGCCCTTGGCAATGCCTGGGAACAATTTAAAAATGTTAACAACGCACGGTTGAACGAAATGGAGCGCAAAGGTGCCGCTGATCCGCTGTACCTGGAGCATCTGGGCCGTATCTCCGGTGCGCTGGATTCCTACAAATCACGGCTCGATCAGGTGGAGACCGCGATGGCGCGGCCGGGCCTGGAAGCCGACGGCAAAAGCGCGCCGGAGTTGAGCCAGTATCGCAAGGCCTTCTGCAATTATCTGCGCAAGGGCATGGATGCAGGGCTGGAGACGCTCTCTACCAAGGCGCTTTCCGTAGGTTCGGACCCGGATGGCGGTTATCTTGTAACCCCGACTATGTCGCAGAAAATTGTGCAGGCGGTGTTTGAAACGTCGCCGCTGCGCAGGCTGGCCTCGGTGGAAACCATTTCTTCCGATGCGCTGGAGCTGCTGGATGACCATGATTCCGCCGCTGCCGGCTGGACCGCTGAAACGGGTGCGGTTTCCGACACCACCTCTCCGCAGGTGGCCAAACGCCTGATCCCCGTGCACGAGCTTTATGCGCAGCCGAAGGCGACGCAGAAGCTGGTGGATGATTCTTCCATCGACATCGAGGGCTGGATCAGCGGCAAGGTGGCCGACATTTTCTCCCGCAAGGAGAATGATGCGTTCATCAACGGCAACGGGGTTTCGCAGCCGCGCGGCATTCTCACCTACACGGCGGGAACGACGTGGGGCAAGATCGAGCAGGTGAACTCCGGCACTTCCGCGCAGGTAACGGCGGATGGGCTGATCAAGGTGTTCTACGCGCTGAAGGACGGTTACATGAAGCGCGCCAGTTTCATCATGAACCGCAGCGTGGTGCAGGCCACACGCCTGCTGAAGGAAGCCACTACCAACCAGTATCTCTGGCAGCCGGGCCTTGCCAGCGGCCAGCCCGACACGCTGATGGGCGTGCCGGTTTTCATGGCCGCCGACATGCCTGCGGCCGGCGCGAACTCGCTCTCCGTGGCGGTGGGGGATTTCCAGGCGGGCTACCAGATTGTCGACCGCATCGGCATACGCATTTTGCGCGATCCGTTCACGGACAAGCCGTTCGTGAAATTCTACACCACCAAGCGCGTGGGCGGCGACGTGGTGAACACGGACGCCATCAAGATTCTGAAATTAGCGTAGTGCCTGGAATCGAGTGCCTAGTGCTGAGTGATCCATGCACTAGGCACAAGGCACTCGTCACTTTTATCGAAAGGAAAAAGCAATGAGAGACCTTTACAATAACATCAACGTGCTGCAGGCGCTCAACCCGCAGACATCGACAACGACGAAGACTTCGAGCACCATCGATTTGCAGGGCTATAACGCGGCGCTGGTGCTGTTTGCCATCGGTGCCAGCGGCGACACGCTTTCCGGCTCCGTGTTCTGGACGCTGAAGCTGCAGCACAGCGATGATGACAGTTCGTATGCCGACGTGACCACGGCAGACCTGCTGGGTGGCGTTTCGGCCGCCCCCATCGTGGTGGATGCCCCCGGCGAGGCCCAGCTGACGTACAAGTTTGGCTATGTGGGCGCCAAACGCTACCTCAAAGGCGTGGCCACCCCCACCGGGACCCATACCAACGGCACGCCCATTGGTATTTTAGCGCTCCGGGGTAACGCTAATTTAAGCCCTGTGAGTTAGGATTACCTTATGCCCGGCGGGACGGATGTACTCCCGCCGGGCCTTTTTTACAATTTCTTATTTGAGAATTTTGGTAAATTATGCTTAACTAATGCCGTGCAAAACAAAAATAGAATATGGTTGTATGGAAAAGATATATCGGCTCGATAGCCCTGCCTTGGACGGCGTGACTCTTGATACATTTGATGTGAAGCGCGTTGAGCAGTTCCTGGGGCAAACCTTGTATAAGGATGACAAGGTAATGGCCCGTATGGAGTCTGCGCTGCCTGCCGGTTTCCAGCAACCGCGCCTGCCTGCGGGCATTGTGCCTGATCCGTCTGTGGAAATAATCGATATGCAAAGATATTGGCAGCCGGCTACCAACCTAGCGCCTGGTCTGATGCAGTTTGATTTCAAGCTGCCGTTTAAGGACGAAGAGTTTTCTTTCAAAATAATGCGCTATCTGCGTGATAATAAGGACCTGATTGGTCTTACGGGTGATTCATTGGCCAAGAGCAACAGTACTGAGGTAACACTGAGCCCGCAGATGACTACTGCGCTTGGGGCGGAGTACGCAACGGAAGGTTTCACGCTCGAAATGATGGGCATTAAGCATGCGAGCTTCCAGATGTTTATGACTGAAGAAAGCGCGGTTAGGCTTTCTGAGCACCTAGCAAGGCAGCGTCAGGCGGCACCCGCCTCCGGGCTGACAGACAACGAGCTGCACCCGAACGGGCCGGGGCAGGCTGGAGCTGTTCCTCCCCCTCCGCCACCTCCTTAAGCGCTTGACACACCACGGGGCGGTGGCTATTTTAACAAATCTTTTATAATTGAACCACATACTGTGCGTTCAATTACCAGCAACCGCCAGCAGGGAAAAACTCGTGTCCAAACTTAGCCGTACCGAACAGATCATCGCCGAGAAGACCGTCTGCGTTTTGCTGGTGAGAGGTGAAAACCCCGAAGGCGGGAAAATCTACGCTTACGTGGCCGTGCGCGCCGACAAGCTGGAAGAATTCATGGAAGCGCAGAAAAAGGGCATGTTCTACCCGGAAGAGCACGGGATGATTCTTGCCGCCGGCGAAGGCGAGCCCGACCAGGCCACGCGCGACCGCATGACCAAGGAATACGGGTTCAACCACCAGGCCATGATGGACATCCCGGACCCGAAAAAGGCACATGAAATCGCCTCCGACCTAAAGGCCTATGATGCCTTAAAACCGAAGCAAGAAGGCGACGCCTAGTCCCTCGTTGTCATCCCCGCCTTGAGCGGGGATCCCAAGCATCTGCACGCGCCCCTAGAGATCCCCGCTCTACGCTTTGCTTCGGCGGGGATGACGGTGTTTTGTGAATTATGACAGTTTTGTTGCAGCGGCTCGTTTCCGCGGCACGGGTTTTATTCTGCGGTCACATAAACTTAACGAGACCACTGGCGGCCTCTTCCGGTAATATGTAATGGGGAAATAGTGTATTTTCCCGTAGTTTAACTATTTCGGGCGGTATGTCTTACGTAGGCAAACTGTTGGCAGAAGAGGGAAAGCGCCTGAGCATGATCGGGAGCAATGGGAAGCCCATTGGCCGGAATATCGGCCTGGAGTCCCTTGGCTTTGCCGTGGCCGAAGGTGTGTCCATGCTCACGGCGCTGGGCGTGGTAGCCTGCGCCGACCAGGTGGCGCCCAAGATTGTCAACGGCACGGCCGATGTGCTGGCCAATACCGTGGTGCTGCCGCTGCTGGACCCTATCGAACATACGTTGGACCGCGCCTGCAAGCTGGAAGAATGTAAGCGCGACCCCGATGTGCCCCGGGAAGAGCGGGCTAAACACCTGGCCAAGACGCTGGTGGTGTTCGGCGCGTCGTGGGCAACGGCGATGATCTTCAAGATTGAAACCCGCCGCTACATGAACCGCTCGTTTGATATTCCCAGCGATACACGGCCGGACGCAAAATGGTGGGAGTTCTGGAAGCTTTCACGCAAAGAATTCATGATTCTTGCGGCGGATGAAGGCGTGCATTACGGCGCGCTCGGCCTGCTCAATACCAGTGCTGCGCATACCACCGACCAGGTCATACGCTCCACCCGCAACATGCTGATGAAATGCGGTGTGCCGGAAGACAAGGCGCAGGAGCTCTCGGCCTATACGATGATCTGGGAAATGCCCAACTTCCTCGGTCTGCTGGCGGGTCTGGGCGCCATTTACGCTACGCACAAATATCCCGGACCGCTGGGAATCAAGCCTCCCGGGCATTGAGATCTCTTTTGATTTCATTGGTTTGCAAAAAAAATGCACGGCTAAACGCTCTGTTAAGAAAAATCGGGCACAATCAAGGGTATACACCCAACTGGAGCGGCGGGGAATGCCACATTCGTCTAAATTGGTTTTCGAGATGGCATACAACGGCACACGTTATGATGTGTCGTTGGAATGGGCTGATCATCCCATGCACGGCAAGCGCGTGCTGTGCATCGACCTGCCGTATGCAGGCCCGGACAGTCACGGCCGCAAGGTAAGTCCGATGGATGCTGCCGTGATCCAGCCGCTGAAATGGCGCGACTGTGGTGAGTTCAATCTCAACGGGGCTTCGCGCGAAATTGAAAATGACCGCATCATCTACATGCTGCCCAAACCGGGCGGCAAATCTGAAGATGAGCTGATGTCGCTAGTGGCGCACCGCCTGATCGAAGCGGGGCTGCACGGGCACCTCAAGTCCGGCAAGATTCCTGAGGCCGATGAAGATAACGGCGCTGAAAGGCGTTCCGGCGGTGACAGGCGCGTGGAAGGTGACAGGCGGGCCAGCAACAACGGCCATCAGCATCCGGCGCCGATGCGCCTGGGCGAATGCAACGGGCATCCCAGCCTGGAGAAGATTGTTGGGGCTCTGCGCAAGACGCGCCTTGCTTTCTCCGCCGACGAGGCGGATATCCAGAATGCAGCGCAGATGGTGTATTTCGCCATCAATAATCAGAAGCCGCCGAGCAGCGGCAACAGCAACTTCTAAATCCCTTTAGCTTAAGGAGTACCCCATGACCGTATTACTACGGCGCGGACTCGCGCGCGTGGCGGAACCGGCTGTTGAGCCGGTGACGCTTTCGGAAGCCATGCTCTACCTGCGTGTTGATGGCGATGCCGAGGACGATCTGATCGAGGACCTCATCACGGCGGCGCGGGAGCAGGCGGAGGAGTATTTGCGCCGCTCGCTGATCACGCAGAGTTGGAAGCTTTCTTACAACGATTGCGCGCCGGAGGAGGTGTTCCTACCGCGTGGGCCGGTGGCCTCGGTTACGTCGGTGACGGCGTTTGACCGGCTGGGGGCGGCAACGGTGATTTCGCCGGATGTCTATTACCTCGATGCGACGCAGGACACGCTGATATTCGACACTGGCATCCTTTCGCACCGGGTGGAGATTGTTTATGGCACCGGCTATGGCGATGCGGCGGACGTGCCGCGGCCCATCAAGGCCGGGCTGCTTGCGCACGTGGCCGAGCTTTATGACCGCCGGGGCGACGCGGAGGTGGCCATGCCGCTGCAGGTGCAGCGCCTCTATGCGCCCTACCGCGACGCGAGGGTATGAGTATGGAGCACCTGGCATCACGCCTTCGCCACCGGGTAACATTGCAGCAACCGGTGATGGTTTCTGATACCGGTGGGGGGTATGTAAAAACATGGGAAGATGTGGAGGAGCTGTGGGCGGGCGTTGAGCCGCTGAACGGCCGCGACATCACCAATGAGCGCTTTATCGACCAGCATGTGCAGGCGCTGGTTACCCACCGGGTGTATATGCGCTACCGGGAAGGGGTAACCTCCGCCATGCGGCTGCTGCACGCAGGGCGGGAGCTATACATACACGCGGTGGTGAATGTGGAGGAGAGGGGTATTCTTCTGGAGATTTTAGCGGAAGAAGGTGGGGCTTGATAATTCCCTCTCCTGCCTCGCACAATCCCAGTTATCGGAAGCGATAGAGAGGGACAAGTGCTCGGCATCCTCTCCCGATACAGCATCCTGCTTCGCAGGGATGCTGTACTTAATTTATCGGCATTCCGAAGGAATGCCGTTGGCGGGAGAGGATCAGCGAACTTTTGCGATGACCTGCTGCTGCATCAGCACACGGAAGGCGGTGCCGAGGACTTTCATGTTTTCCTTGAAGGCATAGGCCCAGTTGCCTGGGATCTTCATTTTGCAGCTGACGCAGACGTCATGCAGCATGCCCACCGCCGAATCCAGCGAAAAGAGACGCAGCGCGTCTGCCAGCTGTTTCGGGTTGCGAAGCGGGATGCGGGTGGCCACCAGGTATACGCCGTGCAGCAGGTCTTTCACCGCGCGCTGCCACGGCTGGTAGGCCTGTGAATACTGTGGCTGCACCTGCTCCATGATTTGCTCAAAATAGTGTTCCGCGGAAACAAGGGCACCCTGGTACTGGTGCAGGAACTCATGAAACACGCGAATAGCACCGGCTGTATCGTTTTCGTCTTCCGGAGGCTTGATGGTGGTGATGTTGAGCATGCCTACCCATACTAGCAAATAACCATGACAGTTATGTGACAGCTCACCGATTCCGGGAGCGAAACGAGGGAGATTCATATGAGCGGCTACGGCCAGTTCGAACTTCAAAAAGCGGTATATCAGAAGCTTACGGGGGATGCCCCGCTAATGGCCCTTATTTCAGCAGTTTATGACCAGGCGCCGCAGGATATTTCCTATCCTTATATGACTATTGGGGAGGCCCTGCTGAGGGACTGGTCTACCACCACCACCACCGGGGCCGCCTGCAGCCTGATTGTGCGGGTCTTTTCCCGCGAGGGCGGGCGCAAGCAGGCCGCGACCATCATGGAGCGGGTGCATGCGCTACTGCACCGGGGCAGCCTGGCGGTGACCGGGCACAGTACTGTGCTTTCGCGCTTTGAATTCGCCGAGACGCGGCTGGAGGATGACGGCGCGACGTACCAGGGCATCATGCGTTTCCGTGTACTTTTACAGGGGTAGTTATGGCCGCACAGGATGGAGCTAATGTATTGCTGGCCGCTGGTAATGGCGGGGGGCCGGAAACTTTTGCCGCTATCGGCGGCATGCGGTTGACGGCGCTGCAGCTCGCCAACCGGCCGCTGGAGGCCACCAACCGTGAAAGCGGGGCGTGGCGCGCACTGGCGGCGGCTACGGGTGCACGTGCCGTGAGCATCAGCGGGCGGGGGTGGTTTACGGCCAGCGCCGCCGAAGAAACGCTGCGGGGTTACGCGTTTGCGGGTTCTGCGAATAACTGGCGGATTACATTTCCCGCAGGCAACACGCTGACCGGCTCGTTTATCGTGACGGCGTACAGCCGGAGCGGTGAGGTGGGAGATGAGGAAAATTTCAGTCTTACGCTGGAGAGCGCGGGTGCGCTTGTTTATATCTAATCTCTTATTCATTCATGTCGTCCCGGCGCAGGCCGGGATCCACGAACTTTCTTGTTTCTTAGGTTCAGTAAGATCGTGGATGGCGGCCTTCGCCGCCACGACAGTTGTCTATTGATTCCTTCTCCCGTTGCACGGGAGAAGGCTAGTTCATCCGTGCATCAAGCGCGTGATCAATCTTCGCTTTTAACTCACCCGGCGTGAGGGGTTTGGCGATGTAATCATCCATCCCGGCGCGCAGGCACTTGGCACGGTCTTCAATGTAGGCAAACGCGGTCATGGCGATGATGGGTGTGTGGGGCAGGGATTTGCGCTTCTCCAGCTCGCGGATGAAATGCGTGGCCTCGTAGCCATCCATGTCCGGCAGCTGCACGTCCATCAGCACCACGCGGAACGGGCGCGCTGCATATTTCTCCACGGCTTCGCGGCCGTTGAGCGCCACTTCGTAGCTGTAGCCGAATTCATCCAGATAGGTGGTGGCGACGAGAATGTTGGCCTGGTAATCCTCCACCAGCAGGACATTGGGCCTGTCGAATTTATGGTCCTGCCTTTCGGCGGAAAGATGTTCCAGCGCGGCAGAAAATTCCTGCCGGTCGAAGGAATGGCTGGTTTCCTCTTCGTCCAGCTGCTGCAGGGCGAGCGGGATATAGAAGCTGAATTCCGAGCCCTTGCCGGGGCTGCTGGAGACATCGATCTTGCCGCCCATGCGTTCCACCAGGCCCTTGCAGATGGCAAGGCCGAGCCCGGAGCCGCCGTAGCGGCGGGTGGTGGAGGAATTGGCCTGGGTGAATTTTTCAAAGATGGTTTTCTGCTTGTCGCGGGAAATGCCGATGCCGGTGTCGCTCACCCGGACAGCGACTTTGCGCACATTCGCGATCATGGGGGCGTGGCTGGCGATATTCACCGTGATCTGCCCCTTGTCGGTGAACTTGATGGCGTTGGACACCAGATTGACTAACACCTGCCGGATGCGAAGCGGGTCTCCCATGAAGCGCTGCTGCAGCAAATGGCTGTATTGCAGCTCCAGCTTCAGGCTCTTTTCATTGGCCCGAATCATCATGAGGGCCAGCACTTCTTCTGCCAGCTGCTTCAGGTTGAAGGCAATGTTTTCAAGCTCAATATTGTTGGTTTCAATCTTGGTGAAATCGAGCACTTCATTGATGAGTTTCAGCAGGGTTTCTGCGCTGAGCATGAGTGTATCGAGGTATTCTTTCTGGCGCGTGGGCGGCAGGTTGCCGGCCTGCAGAATGCTGGCGATGCCGATAACCGCGTTCATCGGGGTGCGGATTTCGTGGCTCATGTTGGCCAAGAATTCACTCTTGGCGATGGTGGCGGTTTCCGCCTGTTCCTTGGCGCGTATCAGCTCCTGTGTGCGCTTGTCTACCTGGTCTTTCAGGTGTTCGGCTAGCTTCTGTTTAATGCCTAGCGCAGCAATGGCGAAGCCCAGTATGAGCAGCGTCACGCTGCCGATGCCCAGCGCCAGCATGAAATTCTTACCGCTGAAGATGGGGTCAATGCGACAATCCGCGTAGGGTAGGAAAACAGCGGCTTCCATGGCGGCATAATGCATGCCGCAAATGGCAGCGCCCATCACGGCGGCGCTGGAAATCTTGAAGAGAAGCTGCGAAGCCATCTGGTCCCTGGAGGTCCGGAATGCGAGATACAGGGCGGCGGCAGAAGCACCGATGGCGATGAGTATGGAGGTGGTAAACCAGCCGGGCGTGTAGCGAAGGTCTGCCTGCATGTCCATAGCGGCCATGCCGGTGTAATGCATGCAGACAATGCCCAGGCCCAGGAAGGGAGCCGCCGTCCAGATGGTGCGGGAATTAAGTTCGCGCTTCTTGACGATGTCGAGCACGATATAGGAAAAAACCATCGGCAGGAGCAGGGACAGCAGCGTGATGCCGAAGTCGTAGTAATGCTCCATCTGCATATTGTAGGCGAGCATGCCGGTAAAATGCATCGACCAGATGCCAGCACCCATGACGATAGAGCCGCCGATATGCCAGAAGCGGGCAATGCGCGCCGAACGCTCGCGCCGGATCTGCGAAGCCATGTCGAGTGCGACGTAGGAGGCCAGTGTGGCGATAACGTAGGAGAGCGCGACAAGGCCTAAATCGTAGGTTCCTACGATATGATTGGTGGGGAATGGCCCGGAAATAAATATTTCATCAAGCATAGAACTGCTAACTGCATTGGCGCAGACCTACGGCTGACTGGCAAATAAATTTGCCATAAGTATTAATTCCCTCATCCGCCTCGCACAATCCCAGTCATCGTTTAGCGAGAGAGAGGGGCAAGTGCTCGGCACCTTCTCCCACAAGTGGGAGAAGGGAGAATTACTTTCGCCTCGCGCGAACGCTATCAAGATAAGCACGGTAATCCGGGCTCGCGTTTTTGCAGTCGGCCTTGGCATACACTTCATCATAGCTGCCGCGCGCGGCGGTGAGGATGTTCTGCTGCATGCGCGCGCCGGCTCCCGCCGATGCAAGCTCCTCGAGCAGCAATGTGTTGAGCAGGAGATAGTCATCCTGCGTGGCGGAACCGCAACGTGAATGGAAATAGTAATTCACGAATAGGTTTTCATAGCGCGTCTTGATGGTGTTCAGCGTGGCCTGCGGAACGGCGCTGTCATCAAACACCTCGGCCAGCGCTTCATCAGGCGTGGGCGGGGCGCGGAGTATAACAGGCGGAGGTGCGGCCGCGACCACAGCTGCTGCAGCGGCCTTTGCTTCAGCGGTAACGGCAGCATCCTGCGCCACTTTCGCAGCATCCTGCGCGGCCTGCAGCTGAGCGCGCAGGCCCTGCTCGGTTACGGTCAGTTCCTTAACCTGGCTGTTGAGATGCATGACAGCGGCGCCGAGTATCAGCAACAGCAGCAATACCGCCGCGGCGGCCATTTTGGCATACTTATCCATCAGTGGGGCTGCTCGACTTTTGAGCAGTCGATATCGCCCTTTTCGCTGGGCGGGACGACGAGCTTCCAGAGCCGGTCAAAGGAGTAGCAGCGGTATTCTACCACCAGCTCTTTCTCGAAGCAGGCGGGGGCGGGGTCGAAGCCCACGGCGGCCGGGGTGTTGGTGACCTGGCAGGCGGGCTTGCCCTGGCAGCGCGGTGCAACAGTTTCACGGGCGTTATCCCAGTAAAGCTTTGATTCTGAATCACTATCAAACTCAAATTTGCCCGCCGGGGCGTTGCGCGGGACCCGCGCGGTGGCGGA
Source organism: uncultured Rickettsiales bacterium (assembly GCA_964620765.1). Lineage (GTDB taxonomy): Bacteria > Pseudomonadota > Alphaproteobacteria > Rickettsiales > SXRF01 > CAZUKF01. Next base: position 18,567 of record CAZUKF010000003.1, read on the forward strand.
CCGGGGGTTGCAGTTCATGCCATAGCTCGCCCGCACAACCTGGATCAGGTTGCCGGTGGGCACGGCGGCCACCTGTTCGCTGCGGGTAATCATACGCATAGCCTGCCAGCCTAAAAAGACGGAAGCAATGATGATTGAAACTATGATCAGGTGAGTACGTAAGGGCATAGAGAAAACTACCACAAAACAGGCTAACAAAGTATTGATTTCACGGCAATACCCGAATGTGACAACCGTGTGTCATACGTAACCTAAATGTCATAAAAATCAACTATGTCAGGGGGGTGGCTGTAAGTTACTATAGTATTGACTAGCAGTGGATTTTTTAACGTTAACCGGAGACGTGCCGCTTGGCCTCCCACGACGACCACAAGGACCGGGACAAGGACCACGGGGGAAGTAAATCTTCTCACGGCTCGTCGTCGCATGGTTCCGGCAAAGACTCACACGGCTTTGGCAAAGAATCCCGTGAGTACAGCGGCAGCGCGTTCTCGCCCAACAAGAGCAGCGGCAAGGCCAGCCATTACGATTCTTCAAAGCTTGTCGGTGAGGACGCGAATTTCTTCGGCCTTGAAGTAACGCAAGGAACCGCGAGCCAGTTTAACCTCTTCTACCAGACGGCTCTACCGTTCTTCCGCCGCTATCTGCAGGATAAGGGAACGTATGCGGCGCGCGAATTCGGCCAGAAATACCTTGGCCATGTCGCCAACAGCGCGCATAACATCAAATTCGGCAATGAAGCCGCAAATGTCATCGGCGTCGCTACCATCTTTAGCAAGCAGCTGTGGGAAATCGGTGATACGATTTACGATACCACCAAGCAGCTGAATACGCTGAACCAGGCTTCAGGCTCGCTGCAGAGAGCGGGGGCTTCCGGCAATGGCGGCTTGTTCGCCGCCGACGCGGATGAAGGCCTTGCCAATGCGCGTGCCAAGGTTAACCGCGTATTCGCGCACCGCATGCTGATGACCATGGCAGGCGCGGTTTCCGCCGTTCCCCAGTTCTGGATCTGGAGCAACGAAAACAAGGCCAAGCACGCCGCGCAGAAGAAGCTGGAAGAATACGCTGATATCAAGAACAAAACTCCGGAGGAACAGGCCAAGTGGTTCCAGGAGCAGATGCAGATAAAGATGCCGATGGGGCTTTCAGGCGGCAAGGCCAAGCAGGCGTTCATCGAGGCAGAAGAAAAAGAGTACCTCGCTAAGTTTAAAAAGTTCAAATCAGAGAATGAAGCGCGCATCAGCAGCGAGTTGCGCAAGGAATTACTAGACAAGAAAGGCACTGAGCGGAGCGAGTGGGATGTTGATAAGCGCGGCCGTTATGACATTCCGCAGCTGAAAAATAATAAGAAAGTTTCGGAGCTTTCTCTCAAGGATAGGCGCAGATACGAACAGGATGTAAAAAAAGCAGTTGATAAGGCGGTCGAGGAGACGATCCGCGGCGAGTTTGTACGCAAGGAAGGTTATTTTGACGAAGGCTGGCGGAAATACCTCACGTCGGGTATGTCTACCAGCGACAAGTACGCCTACAACAAGAACAGCGGTGAGAAGTCCATCCGCTCGCGGCTTGAAGAGCAGTACGACACGATTGTCAAAGACTTCAACAAGCTGACCGATGAAGACCGCGGCGCGCACGCCGCGGGTAAGGACGGCCACCCTAAGAAAGACGGCGAAACCAGCAAGGTGATGGACCTGTTCGCCGGCGCCATCGGCGGTGTGATGGGTGACGTCGCCATGAATCTTTTCGGCGGCAAGAAGCTTGACCAGTTCAAACAAAAGCAGGCGCTGGACCGCGTGCTGCACCTGCAGCGCGTGTTGGAGAAGGCGGAAGGCAACACACCGGATCTTGTTCCCGGCATCAAGCTGGATAAAGAATCTGAGCGTGATTGCTCTTACGCCCAGTATGTACACAAGATCTTCCAGCAGCACCAGCAGGACAGCATTGCGCTGGGCAAGAAGGATTTCGCGGAGATTGGCGAGCGTTATTTTGAGAAGCTGGAAAAAGCCAAGTGGAATGACGAGGCCATCCAGAAGCTGAACGATGATGAGCTGAATCCTTATGAATTCGCCATCAAGCACATGGCCAAGGATTTAAAGCTCGGCCTGGCGAACGGCAATACGGTCGGTGCGGCGGTTTTCAACAGCAAGCGCAAGTTCGTCCGCAACAGCGGCAAGGAATTCGGCCCGGAAGATATAGCGCATAAGGATGAGGCAACCGTCAAGGCGGGGATACTCGCCGAGTGGGGACGCCTTGTGCAGCATAGCGCCTCTTCGGTGGCGATGGATGAAAGGGCCGTGGGTGAAGCCCTCGGGCGGTTCTCCTTCAGCACCACGGAACTGAAACAGGCTTTCTCGTCCAACGGGCTCCAGGGCGATGAGCGCGTATTCTTCTTCGCGCTGGTCAACGCGCATATGCCGGACCCCAAGGTGCTTTGCCGCGTGACCGGCCTGACCGACAGCGAATGCGAACATCTGCGCAAGGACATGCAGGGCCGTTTCGAAAAATTCATGGATGCGGGCGTTGCCGAAATTGCAGAAATGCTGAAACAGGACCCGAAGGCGCTGGACAAGCTGCAAATCACGGAAGACGAAAAGAAGCTGCTGACCAACCTTGCCGCGCAGTCTGCGCGCGAGGGCAGGGATGTAACCGATATCATCAAAAACAAGAAAGAGATGCAGGCCGCCGAGACCGTGGTGGCCAATGTTACGATGGATGCGGACGGCCCGGGCAAGCCGGGTGGCTTCTGGCAGAAGCTGGTGGAGCGGAGCGCCAGGCCGAAGGTAATACCGCCCACGCCGCCCGCCGCTGCTACGGCGCATGCCGATGACAAGCACCCGCACGATCATCATGATGAGACACCGAAAAAGAGCTTTGCCGAGAGGTTGCCGGAGCGCAGCAGCCGTGCAAGCCGCCACGAGGATTCAGGGGATTTTGACCACCCGCGTGATCAGCACCGGGCGGATCACGGCAACCGCCATAACGACCACGGCAAGGACCGTGACCACGGACGAGACCACGACAGCTGGATCGACGCGCATAAGCCTTCTTCCTCTTCCTCGCATGCCAGCCGTTTCCGCGATGACGGGGACGAGGAGGGGCATTCCATGCTGGGCAAAGTGCGCCGCGGCAGCCATGAGAACGATGGCGCCCCCACCCGCAGGGCATAGAGGCCTAAACCCCGGAAAGCGCTGGAAATGTGTGCCCTGTACCGCTGTCACAGACGAGCGAGAGAAGGCTGGGGAACTCATTGGATTGTCACAAAATATTAACATAAGACCCCTAGTTCCCGCGTTATACTGATAAAGTAGTATAAGTATAACCAGGCCTGAAACCGGGTATGAAAGAGATTATAAACAAGCTGGTCGTTCAGAATTCTGACGATGTCGCCAAACTGGTGACGAACCAGCTTGTCATGCCCAATATGCCCGGGGCCAAGGACGCCAAGCACGCGCACGGCCGGGTGCATAAGACCCTGACGCAGGGTGGGCGCAGTGCGGCTTATGCTGAAGAGAAAAACGTACAGAACGGCCAGAAGCAGGTGCAGGACCTGCCGCCGCCTGAGGTCATGTTCTCGGCCGACTGGTTTGATAAGTGGCTTGGCCGCGCGAATATCGGCGTGATGGGTGCGCAATTCGGCCTGCCGATAGTAGCGGGCGGCATGGGTGCCATCGGCGCGCATGGCATTTCCAGCAATCTCAAGAAAGTCGAAGCCACCACCTTCAGCGAACTCGGCCAGATGACCGGCATGAGCGGCGTTGCACGCGGTGTTTCCGAAGCCAGCATGTCGGTGGCGGGTGCGGGCGCGAGCGTGCTCGAAAAGCTCGGCATAACCGGCCTGATGTCCCGCTACTACAGTGGCCAGTTCGACAAGCACATCGGCAGGATGGCCGACGCGGCGCAGGATGTGTTTTCGCACAGAGTAGCGGACGCAAAGCTGGGTGCATCGCTGGATGCGGTGCGCGGGCACCTTGCCGTCGCGCATCCGACGCATATCAACTACGATGGTCTGACCGAAGCGATAACGGCGGCAAAAACACAGGCAAACGAAGTGGGGCATTCAGTGCTTGCCAAGTCGTTAGGTGGCTTGGAGAAGTCTGCGCTCAAGGCGCACAATGCCCATTACTTTGCCGACGGCACGGCCAACCTCGCGCACTACGCAAGCAACGCCACCGGCAAGATGGCCAAGGCGCCGGTAGTGCACGGGCTGATGAATGCTACCTTCATCGCGGGCGCCGCCATTGATGATTACCGCACCGGCTCTGACCTGCATACCGCGCTGAAAGACCTGAAGGCCATGCATTGCGCCATCACGGGTGAGAAGCCCGATGACGTTTCCACCTGGGGCCTGATGCTGGGCAAGGTGTCTGAACCGGTGGCCGCGGCGCGCAGCGAGATACTCAAGGAATTCGGACCGGCAAGCGTACTGAGCGCCGCCAACACCATGCTTAACCTGAAATTCGCCACCAACAGCAAGTATGGCAGCATGGGTAAGAGCATTGCCCTGCTGGTGGCCGTGCCGATGGCTAATGCCATCCTGGTGCGTGGCATGCTGGGTGGCAGGATGCTGCCGGCCTACAAGGAGCTCAAGCAGGCCGAGCATGACGGGCAGGAGCTCTCAAACGAGCAGTATGCCAAGCTGATCGGCAATGCTTCTAAGGAGCTGCATGCACGCGGTGGCCCGGATGGTAACTTTGCTAAGGCGCTGGGCGTATTCTATGCCCACCACCATGCCAGGGTGGATACCGTGCTGAAAGAGGTGTCCAACGGCACCCTGCACAAGCGTATTGAGCAGCTGCAGCACGAATTTGAGGTTTTCAAGCGCGAACACCCCGAAATCGTGGCGGCGCACCAGCAGCAGGCGCAGGCCGCGCAGGTCCCGCATCATGAGGAAAAACAGGGCGTTTCTCACGTAGATCGCCTGAAAAACGGTGGCCATGCCCCGCGCCGCGAAGTGGTGGGCACCCATACCGAAAAGCTGGCCAATAGGGCAGGCAGCCCCGCCGAGGGCCAGCAGCCGACGCTGTAATACGGCTGTAATATACGGTGTAATCGAAGGTTCCCAAGCTTTCCCAGGCTTTCCTGCTAATATTATAGCAAGGAGAAAGCCTTTTTATGGCAACACGGTTTTTTAACGGCAAAATGGGGCGCGGCGCCTTGAATCAGCTGGAGGGTAATGACCCGCTGGATGATGCCGATGGCGACGGCGGGAACCTGTTATTGCAGGATGCGGACAGCGATGACCGCGTTGCCGTGGAAACCGGTATTGCACCGGTAGACGACATTCAGAATGCAACGGGCGTAACCTCTACCACCAAGGCAGCCTCGCTGCTGGTTGGGTTCATACCCGGTTATGGTAGCGTGGCTTCTGTTCTTTGCGACGGCGAGGGGGCATGCGAGGACTCGCTGGTGCCCTTCGAGAAAATGCTGGTGTACTCTAATATTACGGAGCCTTTCCGGCAGGCCTACGGCCGCATGCCCACGGCCGAAGATCTGCGTGACCTGCTGATGGCCAATAATTCAACGCTGGAAGAGAACGCCGAGCAGAACGGTAATTTTGAAGATGGTATCTTTGAGAGCGCTGCGAGTCTGGCCGGCGGAAGTGCGTTGGCTTACCTGGTGCCCGGCGGTGGTTTACTCCTGGGCGGCGCTAAGGTGGTTGCGGGCGGTATGGCGGGCGCCAAGTTAGCGCGCATGGGGCGCGGCGCCGATAACCATACCAACGTTCCCGCACTGGTACTGACGGCAGCGCATTATGAGAAAAACGGTGGCAGAAAAACTTCCACCTACCACGCCCTGATGCTGGCGCTGACGCGCCTTACCGAGGAAGAGCAGGCAGTCATTGAAGATATGCTGAGCAAGGCTGCAGGCAAGGATATGACTTTGGAAGGTGCGCTCGTAAAATATATCAAGGGTGAAGACGCCATCATGCATGGAGGCAAACCCAGCAAGGATTATGAAATAATCAATGCCGTGATGAACAGCAACGGCACAAAGCTGATTGCAGGCGAGGCAATGGATGTGGACATGGAACTCCGCTGCGCGACCGGTGTGACAGCAGGCCGCGAGCAGGGGCATAGACAAACGCTTTGCGGGCTCTATGCGCAAGACCAGGGAATGGGTATCGCGGATGTGGCCATGGGCGACGAGATGAAACTGAATAAGCGCCTTAAAAACGCTGCCGCACAATTACGCCAGAATGGCGTAGCGTATAGCGGAAACGGTCAGCAGAACCAGTTCCAGCAGCTGACACCGCAGGCGATACACCGCCTGCCGCCGGCCAACAACCACACCATGCATCACGCATAAGAATACCGTTTAGTTGCGGTCACAAGGCCCGGTTTTCCGGGCCTTGTTTTTTTAAGGGGTATTTATGGCATTTATTGAAACAAGATTTCCGATAGACATCGCTTACGGCTCATCCGGCGGGCCGGAGTATTTTACCGACGTGGTGGAAACCCACGGGGGGTATGAGCAGCGCAATGCGAACTGGGCGCAATCACGCGGGCGGTGGAACGTGGCGCATGGCGTGAAAACACAGGCACAGCTGGATGCGCTGATTGCTTTTTTCCGTGCGCGCAAGGGCAGGGCGGATGGGTTTCGTTTCAAGGACTGGACTGATTACAGCGGCACCGCACAGGCACTTGGCACCGGCAACGGGGTGCTGACGCAGTTCCAGCTGGTGAAGAAATATACCAGCGGCAGCGTGACGGAAACGCGCAGCATCAGCAAGCCGGTGAGCGGCACGGTGAAGGTGTACCTGAACGGCGTGGAGCAGATGAGTGGCTGGAGCGTGAATACCGGCACCGGTATGGTGACATTCAGCGCGGCGCCGGGCGGCGGCGTGGCGGTGACGGCGGATTTTGAGTTTGATGTGCCGGCGCGTTTTGATACGGACCGTTTAAGCGCAACGCTGGATGCCTATGGCGCTACCAGCTGGCGGGATATACTGATCGTGGAGATCAGGGTTTAGAATTCCAGCCTGTTATTTTGATCGCGCTCGAAGGATTTGATATCCGCTCCTTCGTCGGGTCTATCCTGACCATGCGATGGTTTGTAGCCAGGTGGTATATGCCGCATGACTTTTTTACCTTGTAACATCCCGTCCATGACTTCTTCCAGCTTTTCCCGTTTGTCCTGCCAATCCATGGAAGCGGGAAGATCACCTAAACGCTCCCGGGTAATCTGAATAAGATCGGCAACTGTATTGTGCAGACTAGTACAGTCTGTAAGGGATTCTTTTTCACCATTTACAAGAAAAACTACTCTCCCATTATTTGCAGGTTGCCTCTGGATCATCTCTTCTCCTCGGGGCGCACTGAAGCCGTTTGTTTTGAGCCCGACGTGCAACAGGGATTCCATCCGGTCGGCGATACCGGAAATATCAGGCGCTGAACAGGCTTCATCGGATGGTTGCAAACGTATGAGGCGGGGGAAGCCCGCGGGTTTCAAGGTAAGCTGAATATGTTTATGCGAGTCGATCCGGTTGCTGGTTGCAACCGTGATTTCAACGGGGCCGAGGGGAAAGCCTTCAGAGGTGCTCATTAAATCAGTTTTCTTTTTTTTGTACGGTTTGGCAGTAGCGCCAGCCTAGCAGCCGAATGTTACGCGCGTATGACAATATATAATAAAAACATTAACTAACGGTAACCCCATGAAATCCATCAGCTCTGAACTCGCCGCGCATATCGCGGGCGAGGTGACCACGCTCGCCACCTGCTGGAAACTCACGCGGCGCGATGCAACCGTAATGGGATTTACTGATCATGACCGGGATATTTCCTTTGAAAGCATAAATTACGCGGCAGCCAGCGGTTTTACGCCCGGCGCGGTGGGTAGCACAGCGAGTCTCGCGGTGGATAACCTGGAAGTGGAGGGAATGCTTTCCGCCGGGTTCATTACCGAGGCGGACATCATGGCCGGGAAATATGATTTCGCGGAGATCAGTATTTTCATGCTCAACTACGCCGATCTCACTCAGGGCACGCTGAAGTTGCGGCGCGGCTGGTTGGGGGAGGTGTCCTTAAGCCGTAGCCATTTCGTGGCCGAGCTGCGCGGGCTTGCGCAACGGCTTGCGCAGAATATCGGCGAGCTTTACAGCCCAAGTTGCCGCGCCACGCTGGGCGATGCGCGCTGCAAGGTGAACCTGGCGGAACACACGGTGAGTTCGGCCGTTACAACGGCAGGGGGGCGGCAGGAATTTACCGCCACGGGCGTTACGGGCACCTCCGGTATTTACGCGCTTGGGCAGGTGAGTTTTACTTCCGGTGCGAACAACGGGCTTTCCATGGAGATCAAGGAGCACAGTTATAATGCCACCACCGGCGCGCGCGTGGTATTGGCGCTGCCCATGCCTTATGCGATCAGCGCCGGTGACACGTTCGATATTATCAAGGGCTGCGACAAAACGCTGGCAACCTGCGAGGCGCGCTTTGCCAACGTGGTGAATTTCCGCGGCGAGCCGCACGTGCCGGGGCTGGACCGGATGCTGGAGACGGCGGGCACAAGGAGTAGTTGGTAGTTGTTAGTCGTTAGTTGTTAGTTAGTGGACAGTTTTCGTGGGGATATGTATTACTACTAATGACTAATCAACTAACGACTAAGAACTAATAACTGGCCATGTCCGTCGTTGCGAACTTCGTAAAAGGTATGCTCTCGGTGATTACCGTCACCGCCAGCCCACAGCTTTACCGCTACCCTTACCGCACGTCCTCGGAAGGCCTGCGCGGGGATATGCTGCGCGTGGGCGAAGACGTGGAAAGCGTGATCGGGCAGTTGCAGGATTGGTCGCCCGACGGTAAGCCAAGGCGGCGTAAACGGGGGAAACGGAATGCCTGAAGAAGCCGAGTACAGCAAGGAACAGCAGGAGCGGCCCTACCGCACCGGCGGTTATCAGCAGGGCCAGCGCCCGCGCGAGAATAGAGACCGCCCGCGGGACCGCGTGGTGGAATTCCTGCCGCACCCGGATATCCTTGAGAGCTACAACTACGTAGTGGAGGGCTCCGCCCGCATGATTCTTGCGATGTTCGAGACCGAGCAGAAACACCGGCACGAATGGGAGCGCGTTTCTTTGCGCATTTATAGCTTCAGCTCCATCCTGGGGCAGCTTTTGGGTTTCTTCATCGCCATCTCGGTGTTTGCCAGTGCCACCATGATCGGCATTTACGGCAACACCACCATCGCCGCGTTCATCTGGGTGTTCGGCATGGCCGTGGTGGTGATGGCGGGGCTGGTATGGGCCTATGCGAAGAGCATGGGGCAGCGGCCGCTGTTTGCGCGGCCCAGCATGCGCCAGCATTACCGGCCGGTGAAAGAGCGTGAGCAGGTGCAGCCGCCGCCGGAAGAGCCGCAGCAGGAACCGCAGCCGCCGCCGGCGCAATAATTTTGTTTAAACAGTCTCCCTGCGCTAAAGCTTCGGGAGACACTCCTGCGCCTAAGATCGGCCTTCGCGCGTCAGGCCAAGTGGCCTGCCACCCGAAGCCGAAGGCGTAGGGTGGCGCACCCGATTGGACTCGAACCAACAACCTTTGCCTTCGGAGGGTGCCGGAAGCAACTTACTTCGTGCTACCCCGATTTGCAACACATTACTATATCCATTGTAATTAATTGATTTTTGACGTATGACCTTTGCCTATGGTTGAGCAAAATTACTTCGATTTACCCAAAGCGTGCTACCCCGGTGCTACCCAGAGAGGTTTTATGTCAGAAAAAGCGGAAGCCAGAAAACGCCTGTCTAAGACGATTGTCGATGACGCAAAGCCGAAAGAGAAAGATTACATCGTATGGTGCGGCAAGCTGGCTGGATTCGGCTGCCGGGTACGGACAACGGGCACGAAGTCCTTTATTGCTCAATACCGCGTTGGCGGACGCAACAGCCCGGTGCGAAAAGTCACCATCGGCACTTACGGCAAGTTGACGGTAGAGGATGCTTATAAAGCGGCATTGAAGATACTAGCGCAAGCGGAGTTAGGCGACGATGTTGCTGCCACACGCGCCAAACAACGCGCTGAAATGACTGTGGCACAACTATGCGATGAATACTTGCGGGATGGCTGTGACCACAAAAAAGAATCGACCATTCTAAGCGATAAGGGCCGCATTGAGCGCCACATTAAGCCGCTCTTGGGCCGCAAGCGCATCGGCGAGGTCAAGCGGGCCGATATTGAGCGCTTCTTGCGCGACGTGGCGACTGGCAAGACCGCTGTTGATGAAAAAACTAAGAAACACGGCAGGGCCAGAGTGACGGGCGGCAAGGGCACCGCCACGCGCACGGTGCGTCTGTTAGGGGGCATTTTCAGCTACGCGGTGGCGCGGGGTTATCTTGAATCCAATCCCCGTTTTGGCGTGAAGGTGTATGCCGATGGCAAGGGAGAGCGATTTTTGTCTTCCGAGGAACTGCAACGGCTTGGTGATGCGCTGCGTGAGGCAGAGACAACTGGCTTGCCGTGGCACTTCGAGGAAGGCAAAAAGGCGAAGCATCGCCCGGTAAAGGCGGAAAACACGCGGGAAATTATCTCGCCTTTCGTAGTTGCCGCCATTCGCCTGATGATGTTCACCGGCTGCCGCACCGGGGAAATTCTAAATCTGCGCTGGAAAGAGGTCGATTTTGAGCGGGGATTTTTGCATCTTCCCGATTCTAAAACGGGTGCAAAGATGGTGCTGCTTGCCGCGCCCGCTTTGGAAGTGCTGGCGGAACTACCGCGCATCGGAGATTATGTCATCGCCGGTTCACAGCCCTATAAACCCCGCAGCGATATTAAACGCCCGTGGAACCGCATCACGCGCTATGCCGGTATGGAAAATCTGCGCTTGCATGACCTACGCCATTCCTTTGCGTCCGTGGGCGCGATGTCCGGCATGGGTTTGGGTATGGTAGGTAAGCTACTGGGCCATGCCTCCCCTGTCACCACGGCCCGTTATTCACACTTCGCCGATGACCCGCTACGCCGCGCCTCCGAACAGATTGCCAGTACCATCGCTGCCGCGATTAAGCCAGCGGCGGGCGGCGAGAAGGTAGTGACGTTGAAAAAAGGCAGATAGAGCATGGCAGAATATCAAGAATGCTCTTTATGCAGCCAAACACGCTCATGCCAATTTTGTGATTTTGAAGCGCTAAAAGCTACGGTTGAGAATCGCCTTTGGCCCCAAAAATATATTCGTACCCCGGAAGGGTACAAAAAAGTCATTTGCTTCGATGCAAGCAATGTTCCTCCCAATCCCATGAAGCCCACTAAGCGTGACGAAAAAAGAAAGTTATCGCTGAGATTTGGGGAAATTCCACGAGGATATAATTTAGAGGTATTAGCCGCATACATGCAATCTAACGCCGAAATTACGAGAGAGGCACGTTTGTGGCTCTCGGAGTTGTTTTCAAAAAAGAGTGGGTATGCGTACAAGTTGACAATATCGGGACGTGCAGACGAGGGCATTGCGGATAAGCAAGAAAATGGCGAAACACCCCACTGGTACGCCGTTAAGGACTATAAAGCGCTTCGTGAAGCAATAGGCGATACCAAGGCCAAAGAAAAAATTGTAAAGAGTTACAACATCAGTCAGCGCAAACTTAATGAAGCGATAATAGAGTATGAAGATGAAGAATCAAAAAAGGCAGGATTAGAACCAAAAAAGAGGCAACGCGGAAGACCCAAAAAATACGCATAAGTATTTTGTTCCGGGTATTTTCCTACGCTGTCCAAGCGGAGGAATAGCAAACATATTCGAACCATCTCAGTACATGAAAAGGAGATGGTTCGATGAGCCAAAAACTCAAAAAATACCTGCGCCGGAAGCAAGCCGCTGAATATCTCCAAGAGCGCTACGGCGCGTACACCAATGACACACTGGCAAAGCTGGCGTGTATAGGCGGCGGGCCTCTCTTTAAGAAGCTAGGGCCATACCCTGTTTATACTCCCGAAGATTTGGACGCATGGGCGGAATCGCGCATGTCACGTCCGGTTCACAGCACCTCTGAATTATCGGTGTAGCATATGACTGATACGGCTCCCATAGCCGCTATCGCAGAGTTTCGGTCGCAATTATGGAAGTGCGGCTATCGGCCTGTAGCTGTCTATAGCAATGATAAACGCCCTGTTGGTAATGGATGGCATGAAAGAGCACAGCAAGACCCTCCCGAAGCCGCTAGCGCAACGCCTGAAATGTCCGCACTTAATACAGGCATTATTTGCGGTGGACTTAGGGCAGTCGATATTGATGTCGATGACGAAGTGATTGCCGGGGAGATTCATGCGTTATGTATAGCGCTGTTGGGCGGAGCGCCTGTAAGATTCCGTTCAGATAGTCCACGTCGCCTATTGCTTTACAGGGCCACAGAGGGAAAACCGCCGAAGCGGGCAGCAAAGGGAAAATACGGCAAAGTAGAAATTCTCGGTTCGGGCCAGCAATGCGTTGTAGCTGGCATCCATCCAAACGGAGCCACTTTTCAATGGAACCCATCTGATTCCCTGACTGCATATCATAGAGATTCTCTTAATTCCGTATCAGAAAAGGTGATAGACACATTTTTAGAAGCCATATCCACGCTGCTAGAACCAGATGTGCCAGCAAAACAAGCTGTGCCATCAGGTCAATATAACACGACTTATCTTGATAAGCTGGTTAACGGCCTTGCTGAAATGACGGATGGTACACACCGCAATAGCGCACTGTTTTACGCCGCTCGTTGTGTGGGTGAAGGTATCACGGCAGGCCTCATAGATGAAAAAACGGCGATTGAAAAGATATGGCAAGCTGCATCAGCAAATGGGTATGTTGCGAAAGATGGCGCGTTAGTAGCATGGAAGACGCTGCAATCTGGTCTTAAAGCGGGTAAGCGGGGATTATCAGGAACTTCCAGTATACAGGCAGCGTTTATACAGGCGTCCCCGTTTGAGTGGATGACTCCCGTTGATATTCCTCGCCGCATGTGGCTTTATGGTAAGCATTATATTATGGGCTTTGTGTCGGCTACGGTAGCACCCGGCGCAGTAGGAAAATCCTCACTTATTACTGCCGAAGCCATAGCTATTGCTATAGGGCGCAATCTTTTAGGCTACCATCCCGATTTGTCCGTTCGAGTATGGTACTGGAACGGTGAAGACCCTGCTGACGAAATTCGGCGAAAGATTACAGCGACGATGCTGCGCCATAAAGTACGATATGAAGAACTCGAAAATCGCCTATTCGTAAATTCAGGACGTGATACGGAAATCATCGTAGCGAAGACGACCAGAGATGGAGCAGTCATACAAGAACCTGTGGTGCAAGCCGTTGAAGACGCCATTATCACCAATGACATCGGCCTATTAATTATCGACCCGTTTATCACTTGCCATGAGGTTTCGGAGAACGATAACGGCGCAATTAATCAGGTTGTTAAGATATGGCGCAGAATCGCTGAAAAAACCGGATGCGCGATAGAACTGGTGCATCACTCTCGCAAAACCAATGGTAACGAAACAACGATTGATGATGCGCGTGGCGCATCATCGTTGACCTCTGCCGTACGTTCAGCACGCACACTCAACTTAATGTCAAAATCGGATGCCGAAAAACTGCAAATTGATGTGCCCCGTAGTTATGTGCGTGTTGATGAAGGTAAGCCCAACCTTGCCCTACCTGAACACGCATGGTGGTTTAAGCTAGAATCCATAGCACTTGGCAATGGCCTGATGGGTACAGACGGAGATTTGGTCGGCGTTGCAGTACCGTGGCGATGGCCGCAATCTACGTTGCATGTCTCAAATGAACAAATGCACGCATTGGGGGAAGCATTAGCTGGCAATGATTGGCGTTATGACCCGCAAGCAAAAGAATGGATAGGATATGAATTTGCGAACGTACTCTGCCTCCATGCAAAACAACATAAGCGTTACCTCGAAAACCTAGTGAAGCAATTACTCAATTTAGGTGCATTAGAACTATTCACTACACGAAATAAGACACGCAAAGAATGTTCGTATGTTCGCGTAAAAGATTGGTCAAAAGCACCTTGCTCCACCTCACAAGGTGCAGTGGAGCAAGGTAGCGCGGTAGTCCCCGAATCTGCGCCACCACCACCCCTATTTATGGGTGGTGGCGTGGTGGAAGACGCATAGCGAAAAGGAGTATGAACATGAACGATTGGCCGAACGTACCACCCCCACCCCCCATAGAAAATTCATCCCCTGATACCCATCCTGTGAAAAATACACGGGGGGCTGAAAAAAACATGGTCATTTTTTCCGGGGGGAGTTCATTTGTACCGCCTGATGTTACAGGCCAAGTACAGAATACGGCCCAGTTTCAGCCGGGGGTTAGTGGCAATCCACAAGGACGGCCCAAAGGTTCGCGCAATCGTTTCAGCGAACTATTCATGAAGACATTGGTGGATGACTTCGCGGCCAATGGAGCGGAGGCGTTAGCGAAGCTGAGAACACGCGACCCGGAAGTGTATTTCAGGTTGATTGTTTCATTGGTGCCTAAGTCGCTGATTCTCAAATACGAGGAAACACGCGGCATAGACTACGACAACATAACCGAGGAAGAATTTTTGCAATTACTCAATGATTTGCAGCGTCGTAAGGTTATGCAGCAAGCGGTGCAGACGGTGAGTGAGTAATAGCGTTTGCTTGTTCGCTTTTGCCATTCGCTTTCTCGATATGTTTGCGTTCGGCATACTCAAACAGGCAGTATAGTTGATGCGCGGCTTCGCGCCCCTGTTCAAACATGGCGTGGCGTTCGGGTGTTAGTTTGAAATGCGGGTCTTTGCGGATAGCGAGTAAGATAGCACTGGCGGCTGCGGTCATGGAGATTGCGCCTTCCAGTGTCGCGGATTGCCGGTGGTGCTCCTGGTAAGGCGAGAAGGCTTTAACGGCGTAGCAGAGGCAGAAAGCCACTGCCGTGACAGTCCCGGCTGCTGCCAGCACAATCAACGCCTGAATCAGCGGAATGCTGGTGTGATATTTACTGAGCGCATCCGCCCAAAAATTGTATTCCATAATGACACCGATGGTATGGTTTCGATGAAGACTATAAGTGTCACGCGCTGATATTGCAAGAAAAACTCCACTCATAGTCGGTGGACTCATAGTCTTCATAATACAAGACTTGGCTCCATGGAAAAAGCTGAGTTACAGAAAGTTAGAAAGAAGTTTGGCGAGCATGTCCGCGCTCTCCGAAAAGAGCATGGTTATTCTCAGGAAGACTTTGCCCATGAATGCGGTATCCACCGCACCTATATGGGGGACGTGGAACGCGGCGAGCGTAATATCTCAATTGATAACATCGCCCGCATTGCCAAGGCGCTTGGCGTGAAAATTCACGAACTTTTTGATTTCTAAAAATATCTATGCGGTCGATAGATGGCAGTTGTGGGCTTTCTGCCTATTAGCTGGTTAGAATTTTGTCCTGTGGTTATAATTCCACATTTCGTAACCGAAGCGAATTCACAATTACCGACACGGAACTGAGCGCCATTGCTGCGCTGGCGATGACAGGGCTTAGAAGCAGTCCAAAGAACGGATAAAGCAGCCCTGCTGCAACAGGCACACCAAACGCATTATAAACGAACGCGAAGAACAGGTTTTGCCGAATGTTGCTCATGGTGGCGTGGCTCAGACGGCGGGCGCGAACGATGCCAATTAAATCGCCTTTTACCAGTGTAACTCCCGCGCTTTCCATTGCTACGTCGGTGCCGGTTCCCATTGCAATGCCAACATGGGCTTGCGCGAGTGCGGGCGCATCGTTCACCCCATCGCCCGCCATTGCTACCTTGCGGCCTTTTTCCTGTAATTGGCGCACCAGTTCGCTTTTGCGTTCCGGTAGCACTTCGGCTTCATAATCATCAATGCCAAGCTGCTCTGCGATTGCCTTTGCGGTGGCTTTACTGTCGCCGGTAAGCATCACGATATGCAGACCTTCGGCTTTCAGTTGCTTCAAGGCTTCGGGCGTAGTGGCCTTGATCGGGTCGGCAACGCTAATGATTGCCGCTGGCTTGCCATCAATCGCCGCGAACATAGCGGTTTGCCCTTTGGCTCTCAACTGATCGGCGGCTTGCACAAGTGAATCGGCATTCATACCAAGCGAGGTAAGCATTGCCGCATTCCCCAGCGCGACATTGTGACCATCCACGATGCCTTGTACGCCTTTGCCAGTGGTAGAAGAAAAGTTTTGTACAGCAGAAAGCGTAATGCCTTTTTCCTGTGCGCCTTTGACAATAGCAGATGCCAAGGGATGTTCGCTGCTTTGCTCTAAACTGGCGACTAGCCGTAATGCCTCGTTTTGGTCAAAGCCTGCCGCAGTGACCACTTCCATTAGCTTTGGCCTGCCTTCGGTCAGCGTGCCAGTTTTGTCGATAATCAATGTATCGACTTTCTCCATGATCTCTAACGATTCGGCATTTTTAATCAGCACCCCTGCCATTGCACCGCGCCCGGTGCCAGCGATAATAGACATCGGTGTGGCCAGTCCAAGCGCACAGGGGCAAGCGATAATCAGCACAGCAACCGCATTCACGATGGCATAAGCCAGTTTGGGTTCCGGCCCCCATATGAACCATGAAACAGCCGTGAGAATTGCCACCAGAACGACAATAGGGACGAAGTAGCTGGAAACCGTGTCGGCCATGCGCTGAATCGGTGCGCGGGTGCGCTGGGCCTTGGCCACCATGTCCACAATCTGAGCCAGCATGGTTTCGTTACCAACGCGTTCGGCCCGCATGGTGAAACCGCCGGTACCGTTCAGCGTTGCGCCTGTTACCTTATCGCCCACACTTTTTTCTACGGGTACAGATTCGCCCGTCAGCATGGATTGATCGACGCTGCTATGGCCTTCCAGTACGACACCATCCACCGGCACTTTCTCGCCGGGACGGACTCGCAACACGTCGCCCTTATGCACTTCGGAGAGCGGTATATCTTCTTCTTTGCCGTCAGCACGGACGATTCGCGCCATCTTGGGGGCAAGGTCAAGCAAGGCTCGCATCGCGTTTCTGGACTGTTCGCGGGCTTTTAGTTCCAACACCTGTCCAAGTAGTACCAGCGCGGTAATAACCGCTGCCGCCTCAAAATATACATCCAGCATCATGCCGCCAGAGAATTGAGCCACCGTATCGGGAAAAAGGGTCAAAATAAGGCTGTAAATATACGCTACGCCTACACCTAGCGCGATGAGGGTAAACATATTCAGGCTGCGGTGCTTGACTGAATCCACCGCCCGCACGAAAAATGGCCAGCCGCCCCACAACACTACCGGCGTGGCGACTAGCATTTGCACCACATGCGCCAGCGATGAATTCAGCCATTCATGCGGAAAATTGGGAATAAGATGCGCTCCCATGACGAACAATGCCAAAGGCGCAGATAGCACCGCCGATACCCAGAATCGGCGCGTCATATCCATCAGTTCGTGGTTAGGGGCTGCATCCAGCGAAACTCTTTCCGGTTCCAAAGCCATACCGCAAATCGGGCAGCTTCCCGGCTTCGGTTGCCGTATCTGCGGGTGCATTGGGCAGGTGTAGATGACTTCTGCACCCGCAGGGATTTCAGACCTTATCGCGCCTTGCTGTGCCTTTTTATGGGGGCAGCTATCGCCATGTTTTGAGTGATCTTCGGGCTGGTGGTGGGAATGATCCATAAACTGTCCTATGCCGCTATTTTAACGAGCCAAAGGCCAAAGCCATAGAGGGCAGCCATTGCCGCTGCTGCCCCAGCCATCGCCGCCGGAAAGGCCAAACCCTGTTTAAGAAGGAAAGGCAGGATGAGGAAAAAGGCTAGCGAGGGGAACACCAGCCAGAATACCGAATAGGATAATTCGATAATCTTGCCGGTGTCCCCGGTATCCTTGTAAACCCAGATAAAAGCCAGAATCGAAGTCAGTGGCAGCGAGGCCAGCAATGCCGCCCAAACCGTGTACCGCCGCGCCAGTTCGGACACGGCGACAACGATTAGGGCAGTAATCAGGGTCTTTGTAATGAAATACATTACTTCTTATCT
>CAZUKF010000004.1:0-32690 GCA_964620765.1 uncultured Rickettsiales bacterium
CGCGAAATCCAGGTGGGTCTGCAGGACGACCACGGCAAGCTCGGCACCACCAGCTCAAGTACGGCGGAATCCCGCCTCAACACCCGCACGGGCAACGTCTGCACCAGCATGAAGAACAACGGCATCATCGTCTATACCATCGCCTCTGGCTCGGGTATCGGCACCACAGCGAAGAACATGCTGAGAAACTGCGCCAGTAAGACAGAATATTACTTCGAGTCTCCTGACGCCGCTTCGCTCAACACCGCATTCCATACCATCGGCGACTCGCTGGCCAACCTTCGCATCAGCCAATAAGACGGCCAGCCGACAAGACGGGCGCCCGCCTCCCCCCGGGCGCCCGTCTTCTTTTACACTTGTATATGCGCGCCTGACGCTTGTATCATGCGCCAAACAACAGGTGGATGCCCCATGAAACCTTCACGCCTTCTGCTGCTCGCCCTTACCACGACGTCGCTCGCGGCCTGCACCCAGCCACCCGACACCTCCAAACAGCGCTCTGCCGACGGCGGCCAGTTCAGCGAGAAAGAGCAGAACCTGCTCTCCATCGCCGGTTCCGCCCGCGCCTCCGGCGACCTGGACGGCGCCGCCGATCTCTACCGCCGCATGACCAACACTTCCGGGGACTCCATTGTGCCGCACCTGGAGCTTGCATCCATCTACCGCCAGCAGCGCAAGCCCGCGCTGGCGGTGGACGTGCTGCGCGAAGCACAGAAAACCCAGCCCAAGGACCCGTTCGTGCTGCGCGCGCTGGGCGGTGCGCTGGTGGCAGACAACAAGCCGCGTGACGGCCTGGTGTCTTTTGAAGAAGCGCTGGCACTGGACGAAAATGACATCAGCGCGCTGAACGGCCGCGGCGTGGCTTATGACGCCATGGGCCAGCACGCTAAGGCGCAGGACTCCTACCGCCGTGCCCTGCTGGTGAATGCCAACAACACAGCGGTGCTGAACAATCTCGCATTGTCGATGATCCTGTCGGATAAGTATGACGACGCGATTGCGATTCTTGAGCGTCTCACGGCAGCACCGGATTCTACACCCACCATGCGCCAAAACCTGGCGCTTGCCTATGGCCTGCAGGGCAACCGCGCCAAGGCGATGGAAATGGGGCTGAAAGATCTTTCTGCCGAGCAGGCACAGGAGAATCTCAAGTTCTATGAATACTACCAGAACATGAAAAAGGCCGGCGAGCCGACCTTCCAGGCCGTGCCGGTGGCCGCCGTGGACCGCAAGCCTGTGCAGGGCGAAAAGCCGGTGGAACAAGCAGCACCTGCGGTAACGCCGCCGGTGGAAGCCAAACCGGTTGAGCAGGCCACGCCCGTAGCAAAAGAAGAACCCGCGTCTGTTGCTGCGCAGCTGCCGGCTGAACCGCCGGAAGAGCCCGCGCCGCCGGCTATCGCCGCTGAAGATAAACCGGTGGAAACACCTGCCGAGCCTGCCCCGCCGCAAGTGGCGGAAGAGCCGAAGTCCGCGGCAGAAGTACCGCCCGTGGAGCAGGCTGCTCCTGCAGAGCCGGAGCCGCCGCCCATCAATGAACCCGCCGAACCGCCACCGCCGCAGGTAGCGGAAGAGCCCGCGCCTGTTGCACCGGCAGAACCTGCGCTGGCCGCCGAGCAGCCGGAAGCGCCAGATGAGCATGTCTCCCCGCGCGAAGGTGAAGGCTACGCCGAAGAGCCTGCGGCAGTAGAGCCGGATGCACCGGCAGATTATGCCGAGCCCCCACCGCCGGAAGAGCCCGCGCAGAACGTGGCGGAAGAGCAGCCTCCGGCCGAGGAGCATGAAAGCCTTGCGCCGGCAGCAGGCCTGCCTACGCCGGAGCAGAGCTCCGGCTCTGCGCAGGCAGGTGAAGAAGAAGCGCCGCCGCCGGAAGAACCGGTGAAGGAAGCAGAAGACCCTTACACCGCGCACAAGCACGAGGGCAGCGGTTTCGGGTACAGGGAGCTGGGAACGGAAGAGTAAGTGTCATTCCTGCGAAAGCAGGAATCTCCTAGATGCACGAGATCCCGGCCTTCGCCGGGATAGCAGTTTTTTTAAGCTCGCTCACGCTCGCTAAGTAAAGCTAGCTACTTCGTATCCATGATCTTGATCACTGCCGGTGACATGATCACAATGAACAGCGTCGGCAGGATGAAAAGGATCATCGGCACGGTCATCAGCGCGGGCAGGCGCGCGGCTTTGTTCTCGGCGCGCAGCATGCGCTGCTCGCGGAACTCGGCAGACAGCACGCGCATGGCCTGGGCTATGGGCGTACCGTATTTCTCGGTCTGGATGAGCACGCTGATGATGCCGCGAATTTCCGGCAGCGTAACGCGCTTGGTGAGGTTGAGCAGCGCCTGGTTGCGCTCCGGCAGGAAACCGAGCTCGGTAGCCGTCAGCGCCAGCTCTTCCGCCATCTCGGGATAGGCAATACCAAGCTCGCGGCTTACGCGCTCCAGCGCCATGGAAAGGCTAAGGCCCGCCTCGGCGCAGATGGTCATCAGATCAAGCGTATCGGAAAGCGCGCGCTGGATCTTGTAATAGCGCTTCTTGCGGGCGCGCGAGACGAACCAGTGCGGCGCCTTCAGGCCCGCATACATCAGCGCGATAGGCGTGACGTAACGGAACTTCGCCATCTTGCCCGCGCCCCAGATATCCATCTGCATCAGCACCACGCCGATGATGACAAGCACAAACGGCAGCACAAGCGTGAAGAAAGCGTAGATAACTATCGCGTCCTTGGAGCGGAAGCCGGCTTCGATCATCAGGTTTTGTACCTGCGTAACGCCGTCGCTTTTGAGCAGCTGGAAGCGATTCACCACCTGGCGCATCAAATTCACGCTACCTTCCTGCTTGGCGTGCTTGCGCCGCTTTCCCTTCACGGCTTCACCACGCAGAACAGCACGGCGGTCTTCGATCATGCGTAGGCGCTTGGCGGCGCGGTTACGTTTGCGGATAAAGCTGGGCAGCACCGTGAGCGTGCCCATGACGATTACGGCTGCAATACCGGCATAGGTGTAAAACTCGTTCTCCGACATTCCCTGCGGGAGGAGCATGGAGAGTTTGACGGGTTGGCCCTTGTACATACGCCACCCCTATATCTCGAATTTCGCCATGCGGTTCATGGACCAGATGCCCAGGAACAGCAGCGAGGCGGCGGTGGCGGCGGCGTAATTGCCGCGGTAATCGTTGAACAGCGGCTTAATGTAATCCGGGCTCATCACCGAGACCGCGATGGTGACAATGAACGGCAGCGAGCCGATGATCATGGAAGAAGCGCGCGCTTCCGAGGTCATGGCCTTGATCTTCATGGCCATCATGAGGCGTTTGCGCAGCACTTCGCCAAGGTTGTTGAGAATCTCCGAGAGATTGCCGCCCGTTTCACGCTGGAGGATGATGGAAGTGACGAAGAAATTGAATTCCGTGTAGTCGAGTTTCTTCGCCACTTCCTGCATGGCCTTTTCCATCGGCACGCCGAGCTTCATGGTATCTGACACCGTGCGGAACGCGCTGGATACCGGCTCCGGCACTTCCTGCGCCACCAGGGTGATGGACTCTGAAACCGGCAGGCCCGAGCGCAAGCCGCGCACGATCAGGTCAATCGCATCGGGGAACAGCCTAAGAAAACGCTTCTGCTCGCTGTTGATCTTGAAATTGACTACCTTGATGGGAATCCAGAACGAGACGATGAAGCCGCCGCAAAGCCCGGCGAGGAACGGCTTGTGCATGAGGTGAATGATGAAGGCGATGAGCAGTGTACAAAGAAGGGCACGCAGCATGAACTGCTTGGGGTTGATGGTGTAGCCGGCACGGGTGAGCTTGTCGCCGAACGCATCCATGTTAGGCAGCGGCTTGAGCAGAAGCTCCAACAGCGGCGACATTTTCTGGCCTTCCTTGCGGCGCAAGCTAAGCGCATCAAAGGCAGAGGTCTTGGGGCCGCTGAACTTGCGCTGCTTCATGCGCGCGATGCGTTTTCTTATCTGCGCCTGCTTCTGCGACTGGCCGTAGAGCATGAACATGATCATGATGCCCGCAGCCGAGCAGCCGATGATGATGTCGTCGGATTTCAGGCCAATGGTTTCGGAAAGGTTGATCATACCATCATCGCCTCCAGCAACGCCTGCTCGAGCCCGAAATACTGGGCCTTGTGCATGAAATTCGGGCGAATACCGCTGGATTTGAACTCACCGACAAGCTTGCCGTTTTCGTCTTCGCCCTTGAACTCGAACGTAAAGAGATCCTGCGTCACCACCACGTCGCCTTCCATACCGATCACCTCGGTCACGTGCGTAATGCGGCGCATGCCGTCACGCATACGCTGAATCTGCACGATGAGGTTCACGGCGGAGGCAATCTGCTGGCGCACGGCCTTGGACGGCAGGTTGGTGCCGGCCATGCCGATGAGGTTTTCCATACGGGCCAGCGCTTCGCGCGGGTTGTTGGCGTGGCAGGTGCCCATGGAACCGTCGTGGCCCGTGTTCATGGCCTGCAATAAGTCAAACGCCTCGCCGCCTCGTACTTCGCCGAGGATAATGTGGTCAGGGCGCATACGAAGGGCGTTCTTCACCAGGTCTCGCATGGTGATTTCGCCGTCGCCTTCCAGATTGGCCTGGCGGGTTTCCAGCGGCACCACGTGCGGCTGCTGCAGTTGCAGCTCCGCCGCGTCCTCGATGGTCACCACGCGCTCGCCGTGGTTGATCATGCGGGAAATGGCGTTGAGCAGCGTGGTTTTACCAGAGCCGGTACCGCCGGAGATTATGATGTTCAGGCGGATGGCGCCGCAGATTTTCAGCAGTTTGCAGAGGTTTTCAGAGACGTTCTTGGTAGTGACCATCATGTCCAGCGTGATCTTTTTCTGCGAAAATTTACGAATGGAGATGGAGCAACCCTTGATGGAACACGGCAGCGCGATGACGTTCACGCGGGAACCGTCCGGCAGGCGCGCGTCGCAGATGGGGCTGGATTCGTCGACGCGGCGGCCCACGCCGGTCACGATGCGGGTGGCGATGGCCATGACGTGCGCGTTGTCGCGGAATTTCACGTCCGTCAGCTCCAGCTTACCCTTGCGTTCCACGTAAACCTGCCACGGGCCGTTGACCATGATATCAGTGACAAACTCGTCACGCAGCAGCGGTTCAAGCGGGCCGAAGCCCAGCATGTCGTCCACTATCTGGTTGGCCAGTAACTGCTGCTCTGCGCTTGAGAGCGGCAGGCGCTGCTCGATCACGATTTCGCCGATGAGGTCGATGATCTGGCGCTTCAGCTCATCGCGCGGCATGCGCGATGAAGTGGCGATATCGATCTGCTCCATGAGCAGGTTGTAAATCTTGTCCTTGGTGGCGGTGAGCTCGTTCTTCTCCGGCGGCTTGGGAGCGGCATCGCCCCCACTTTCAACAGCCTTGGTAAGTTCTTCCACGGTTTTGCCACCGCCGGGCTTCGGCGCAGCGGGCGCACCGGGAGCAGCGGGCGCTGCAGGAGCAGCAGGCATCTTGGGAGCGGCAGGGGTTGCAAGCTTGGGTGGGCCAGGAGGCGCGGCAGGTGCAACGGCAGGAGCGGCGGCGGCGGGTACTGCGGGTGCAGTTACGGGTTCGCCTCCCGCGGGAGCGGAAGGCGGCGGCGGCGGTGCTTCCGCTATCCCCCGTTTGCCAAACATAATCTCTCTTCTCTCCTTCGCATTACTATCATGCCGCACTCGTTGCGGCATCTCCCGGTATTTGCAGGAGACCCCGCAACAAGTGCGGGGTGACTAACGTCACTTGCCTTTCTTCAGAAAACCCTTCTTCTTGCCTTCTTTCCCTTCTTCAGCTTCTTCCGCAGACACTGGTATCACGCTGGTAACCATCTGCTGCAATACCTTGCCGGCGGGCGCCTTCTTGTTCTTGAGCGATTCAAGCTCGTTGCCGATCTGCATGAAATAATCCGGTGAGAACGGCACGTGGTACGCGATTTCGGCGCTCAGGCCTTTCTTGAATTCGGCGTCACCCATTTCCTGCTTGGGTGCCATGCCCACGCGGTTCGCCACGAAAACAGGCGGGGTGATGCGCAGGTAATCACGGAAAAGATCCGCCAGGCGCAAGCTGTCACGCAGGCCCTGCAGCGTCATCTCGGTGACTACGAATTTATGGTTGCAGGCCATGAGGAATGGTTGCGTAAAGCCGTTGATCTGGCGGGGCAGATCCAGCACCACAAAGTCAAACTGGTCCTTGAGTTCCTTGAGCAGGATATCAGCCGCGTGCTCATGATAATGCACCGGCGCGTGCAGCGGCTCTTCAGCCGAGAGCACGTGGAAACCGGCTTCCGTCTTGTGCATGGCACGGTCCAGGAACAGTGAATCGATGCGGTCGGGCTTCTCCAGCGCTTCGCGCAGGCCGCGGCTCGGGTCCACGTCCAGCAGCAGAGATACGCTGCCATCATGCGGGTCAAGGTCCACGATTGCGGTTTTCTTGCCGCTTTGCTGCGCCAGCATGGCGGTAAACAGCACGGAAAGCGTGGTAGCACCTACGCCGCCACGCGCGCTGATAAAGCCGGTGAGAATGGCCGGATCCTTGGGCTTGCCGCCCGGCGCGGTCGGCGGCTCAATGGCCTTGGACCAGCCGCTTTCCAGCGACTCCTGCTTGAGAGGCTTTAAGAGGTAGCTCGCAATGCCGAGCTCCATGAGCCAGCAGAAGAAGCTGTATTCGTTGACAGTGCCAACGGCGATAACCTTGGTCTCAGCATCGCACACTTCGGCCAGCGCGTTGAGCTGGTCCGGCGCGTTCTGGGCAGAGGTGATTTCAATAAAGAGAACCGAAGGAGACGGGTTGCTCTTGAGAAATTCCGCTGCGGTGGCCGCATCGCCTTCCAGGATATTCGCACCCGGAAGATGCTTGCTCTCGGCGAATGCCTTGAGCGTTTCCACGTCGGCGGCGTCCTTCACGAATGCGTAAAGCGGGACCTTGCCGCCGGTAGCGGGCTTAACTGAGACTGTCGGGCTGCCTGCCTGCATACGTACTACCTGTTACTGTGAACTCGAGGTACTGGCGCTGGAAGTGCCGCTGGTACCGGAGGTACTTGAGCTGCTTTCACCGCTGCCTTCAGAGGATGAAGAAGTCGAGGTGGACGCGTTGGTCTCATAAGTCTGGATCGCGGCCGAGTTGCGCGCTGCGTTCGGTGTGCTGTTGCCTACGCCGCGCTCCAGGTGTTTCGGGTCCTGCACCATCTGGCCGATATTGGTGGTGATGCTGCAGCCCATCTGCGAGAAAGGCAGGTTGGCGCCGGAGGTGGTGGGGCTGCTGCTCCAGTTGGGGCAGTTGGGGCCCTTCACGCTGGCGGTGACCACTTCAACGCGGTAATCGCCGCCCACCAGGTCGGTGGAAATGCGCGAGGAGATGCGGGTGTTTTCAATGCCAGAAGCACGCAGTGCACGCGTAATGGCCAGCACGTGCGCGTCGCGGAACTGGTCGCCCGGCGGGATGAGAATCTCGGCGGTCTGCACGCCGTTATCTTTCAGCGCGGCGATGAATGTCTTGGCTGCGGGGTCCATGTCCGTAGTGCCGTGATCAAACTGCACGTCATGGCCGGAGGCTTCCGGCACAACCTTGTTCGCGGCAATGTTCAGCTGGCCGGACGCGGTAACCGCGGTGCCGGTGATGTAATCATCCGGACTCGGCCCCATGATCGAATCGCAGCCTGCGAGCAAAAGAGAAATTGTCATCCCCGCCGCAGCGCAGCGGAGAGCGGGGATCCGGGAGAAGCCCATATGTCCCGTGGATGCCTGAGATCCCCGCGTCCGCGGGGATGACGAATGATATTGAGGGTTTTTCATGGCATTACTCCAGTATGAACCCGCCGTTGCCATAGAGCTTCGGCGCTTTTTCGGGCATGACGGTCATGTTGTTTTCACCACCTTCAGACGGCACGGACTGCTGTGTGTAGAGCTGGCCGAGCATCATGCGGGCGAGGTCGGTCGGCGGCACGTAGCCGTCAAGCGGCGACTGGATCTTGGCGCGGTCGGAGACCGGGCGCACGATGAACGGCGTGACAAGGATCACGAGCTCCGTCTGGTCGTTCTGGAATTCCTGGCTGCGGAACAGCGCGCCTAAGACCGGCATGTCGCCGAGGCCCGGGAACTTGTCGACGCTGTTGCTGCGGTCGTTCTTCAGGAGACCGGCGATGGCGAAGGTCTGGCCGCTGCCCAGCTCCACCGTGGTTTCAGCACGGCGGGTCTGGATCGAGGGAATCGCGAAGGTGGCGGAAGCGCCCAACGTCAGCTCGTCGACGCTGGAGATGGAGCTCACTTCCGGTGCCACGGTGAGGCTGATCTTCTCCTTCGAGAGCACGATGGGCGTGAAGTTCAGGCTGATACCGAACGGCTTGTACTCCACCGATACTTCGCCGTTACCCGAGACGATCGGGATGGGGAATTCGCCGCCCGCGAGGAAATTCGCGGTCTTGCCGGAGGTGGTGGTGAGCGAAGGCTCGGCCAGCGTAGTGACCAACCCTTGCGTTTCCAGCGCGTCGATAATGCCGTTGATGTTGAAGTTATTACGCGTGTAGCTGCCGAAGATGCTGTTGTCGTTGCCGGTGCGGGTGACCGCGTTGGTGGCATCGAGGAAGGTACGGCCCTGCAGCAGGCTGAAGGCGAAATTGCCGGGGTTGAACGCCGAGGCGAGGTTGATGCCGAAGCGCTTCAGCTCGTTGCGGGAAACCTCGGCCACCTTGACCATGAGGGTAACCTGGTCGGAGCCGGCGGTGGTCAGCATGTTGACGAGCTTGTCATTGGTGCCCATGAACGTGCTGGCGAGCGAGCGGATATTTTCGGATTCGGCGGGCGAATCCGTGTAGCCCTTCACCACGAGGCCGCCATCGACAGATTTAAAGGCCACGTCGGCGTTGGGAACCAGCTCTTTCGCAGAGCGTTCGAGCTTGCTGATATTGTGGGTGACTTCGATGGTCGCGTCGAGGATGGTCTCGTCGTTGGCATCGATTGCATATAAAGAAGTGTCGCCGATCTTCTTGGCGTGCACGTAAACCATGCGGGGGCTTACCACCTGGATGTCGGCCACGTTGGGGTCGGCGATCATCACGGTGGCGGCAGTGCGCGCAAGGCGAACCATGCGGCCCTTGTTGAGTTCAAGCTGGACCGTCTCGGCGGCCAGCACGGGCGCGGGCACGGCCATCATGGCCGTTACCAGGCAAAGCCCTATGATATGAGCTAGCTTACGCATTATCTACCTTCCTGGAAAAATTCGCGTTGCTCAACAGAATCGCCCCGGATCACGAGGATGCTGGGGCGCG
This sequence comes from uncultured Rickettsiales bacterium, assembly GCA_964620765.1. GTDB lineage: Bacteria > Pseudomonadota > Alphaproteobacteria > Rickettsiales > SXRF01 > CAZUKF01. Next base: position 9,253 of record CAZUKF010000004.1, read on the forward strand.
CATCATCGGCACGGTCCAGCACGCGGCTCACATCGCCGCCTTTGGTAAAGGTACGGGCCTGCGGCGAGGCTTTGGCGCCCTGCAGCGTGGAAACAAAATCAGCTTCCTCTTTGGCCGGCTCAAGCGGGCCGCCCTGCCCTGTTTCATCTTTCTTGGCAGCGGTATCGGTCTTCGGCGTTTCCTCCACGAGGCTGCGCAAGCTGAGAGAAATCTTGCCGAGGTCTTCCGCCACGACAATTTTTTCCGCCTGCACGGGCGTGACTTCAACCGTCACCGTCTTGGCGAGAATGGCCTTGTTTTCGGGGTTGTCGAGCATCTGGTCCACCGCCACCACGCGCACGTTATGTATAAAGGTGTCGCTGATGACGGTTTCGTCGTCACCGGTGCTGGAGGTCTGCTGAGTCTTGAGGCGGTGCGTCACCATCAGGTCCACGCGGTCGCCGGGGAAAATGAAACCGGCGGCGCCGGAAGTGGGAGAAACGGCAACGGCAACGGCGCGCAGACCGGGCTCAAGCACGGCGGCAAGGAACCCGCCCGCGCCCTTCTTTATAAGTACGGCGGCGGTCACGGGCTCGCCGGCCATGATCTTGCGGCGGGCCACGGCACCGTCGAAGCTGTCGATGCTTTCCGTGCCTTCACGCACATGTGTTTCCTGCATGTCGGCTTCCGGCCAATCCTTCCACTCCAGGGCTTCCATGCTTTTCACGAAGCTGCCCGGGGGAATGTCTTTCTTGGCGATGAGAATACGCTTGGTGACCACCGGCGCCGCTTCCTCCACCACCTCGGTAGGCGGCGGCGTATTGGCGCGGTTACGCACGAACATGGCCGTGCCGGCCGCGAAAACGACGGCGATGATCAGCAGAAGTATGTTGCGCGGGGCCATATATAATCACCTGAATGTTGGAATCTTACCCTCATCCTACGCCTGCGCTCTTAACATAGAGTTAAGCAAAAGCGCCAAGATTTTAATAACAATCAGGCGGTTATTAGTACGTTTTTACCGTGTAGTTTTCACGAAGTTATGCAAAAATTATCACTAATTTTGAATGACATGTGAAACAGCAGGCTTTCCGCGCGTGCAGATTGTGCTGCGCTTGAAAAATTCATACTTTAATCAGATATTATTATTAATAATACATTACACCGCGCGCCTCGCCGGCCTTTGCTTAGAGCGCTACTCGCGGTTATAATGCGCAGCTTATGTTCACAACTTCCGATCTCGTCGAGAAAATGCGCGTCTATGACCCGGACGTGGATGGCGACCTCATCGAACGTGCCTACGCCTTTGCCGCCAAAGCGCACGGCGCGCAGAAACGCGCCAGCGGCGAGCCCTATATCACCCACCCGCTCGAAGTGGCGATCAGCCTCACGCAGTACCGGCTGGATACGGCTTCCATCATTACCGCACTGCTGCATGACACGGTGGAAGACACCGGCGTCACGCTGGATGACGTGGAAAAACAATTCGGCTCCGAAATACGCTCGCTGGTAGACGGCGTTACCAAACTCTCGCGGCTGGAAGGAAAATCCGAGGATTTGCGGCAGGCAGAGAACTTCCGCAAACTGCTGCTGGCGATGAGCGAAGATTTGCGCGTGCTGCTGGTGAAGCTGGCAGACCGCCTGCACAACATGCAGACGCTGAAATACATCAAGCAGCCGGAAAAACGCCAGCGCATCGCCCGCGAAACGGCGGAGATTTATTCGGCACTGGCCGAGCGCATCGGCATGCGCAGTCTGAAAGATGATTTGCAGGATCTGGCCTTTGCCGAGCTTTACCCCGAGGCGCGCGAATCAATCGTCAAACGCCTGGAATTCCTGCGTGAGCAGGGTATTGCGCAGGTAGAAAAAACCGTTTCCACCATCCGCGAAAAGCTGGAAGAAGCGGGCCTGAAAAGCGCCGTCATCTACGGCCGCGAGAAAAAACCGTTCTCCATCTGGCAGAAGATGGAGCGCAAGAATATCAGCTTTGAGCAGCTGGCCGACATTGTGGCCTTCCGCATCATGGTGGGTGACGTGGCCGAGTGTTACCAGGCGCTGGGCGCGGTGCACGCCAGCTGGCACACCGTGCCGGGCCATTTCAAAGATTACATTTCAACTCCCAAATCAAACGGTTATCAGTCTCTCCACACCTCCGTCATCGGCCCCAACCAGCAGCGCGTGGAAATCCAGATCCGCACGCATGAAATGCACGAGATTGCTGAATATGGTTTGGCGGCGCACTGGTCTTACAAGCAGGGCAAGCTCACGGAAGAAGCGCTGAAAGACGGCAAGCAGCTCAAGTGGGTAAGAGAGCTGCTGGATATTTTGGAAAAATCAGCCAACCCGGAAGAATTCCTCGAGAACACCAAGCTCGAGATGTATCACGACCAGGTGTTCTGTTTCACGCCCAAGGGCGACATCATCGCCCTGCCGCGTGGCGCCACGCCGGTGGATTTTGCGTATGCGATTCACTCCGCCATCGGCGATACCTGCGTGGGCGCGAAGATCAACGGCCGCATCGTGCCCTTGAAAACGCAGCTGAAAAACGGCGACCAGATCGAGGTCATCACCTCCAAGACGCAAACCCCCTCCCCCAGCTGGGAGCGCTTCGTGGTCACCGGCAAGGCACGCACGGAAATCCGCAAATTCGTGCGCACGCAGCAGCACAGCGAATATTTGAACCTCGGCAAAGCCATCCTCTCCAAGACGCTGAAACAGGAAGGCATTGACCTCACCGACAAGATGATGGAACCCATCATCGGCAAGTTCAACAAGAAGACGGTGGAAGATTTATACGCCGAGCTGGGCGAAGGGCTGATCAGCCGCCAACAAGTGCTGGAAGCGCTGCTGGAAGACCGCAAACCCGCGGGCAGCGGCGGCGGCATGGGCGGCATGTTCGACGCGCTGACCAAGCCGCTGCGCCGCAAGAGCAAGGCCGGCGGCGCCGGTGCGCCCATGCCCATCCGCGGCCTGATTCCCGGCATGGCGCTGCATTTTGCCAAGTGCTGCCACCCGATTCCGGGGGACCGTATTGTCGGCATCGTCACCACCGGCAAGGGGATTACGATTCACGTGATGGACTGCGAAACGCTGGAGAATTATGCCGATGCGCCCGAGCGCTGGATAGACGTGGCGTGGGACACGAAGGACGAAACGCCGCATATCGGCCGCATCCGCGCCTATATCAGCCACGAGCCGGCGGCACTGGCCACGGTGACGCAGGTGATTGCGAAGGAGCTGGGCAATATCAGCAACCTGAAAATCGCCCATCGCAGCACGGATTTCTTTGAAGTGATGCTCGACATCGAGGTGCGCGACGTACGCCACCTGAACAACATCATCGCCAATCTGCGCAGCAAGGAAGTGGTGCAGAGCGTGGAGAGGTGGCAGAGCTAGTGACCGCGCGCCTGGGCGTAAACATCGACCACGTGGCGACCCTGCGCAACGCCCGCGGGGGCGCGCATCCCTGCCCCATCCGGGCCGCCAAGGCCGCGCAAAACGCGGGCGCGGACGGCATCACCGCGCATTTGCGGGAAGACCGGCGGCATATCAAAGATGCGGACCTGGAACGCCTGAAAAGAGAAATCCCCCTGCCGCTGAACATGGAAATGGCGGCGACGGAGGAGATGCTGGGCATCGCGCTGCGCATCAAGCCGCATGCCGCCTGCATCGTGCCGGAGCGGCGCGAGGAGCTCACCACCGAGGGTGGGCTGAACGTGGCGGCGCAGGAAAAAACGCTGCGCCCGCTCATTGCCCGGCTGAAGGGCGCCAATATCCGTGTCTCGCTGTTCATTGACCCGGAAGGCTCGCAGGTCGAGGCCGCGGCACGGCTGGGGGCGAATATCGTCGAGCTGCACACGGGCTCATATGCGCATAAATGGCCGAAAGCGGAAGCCGAGCTTGCCCGCCTGCAGGCCGCTGCCGCGCAGGCCGATAAACTCGGACTGGAGGTGCATGCGGGACACGGGTTGAATTTTGAGAACGTGGGTAAAATCGCCGTCATCCCGCAAATAAAGGAACTCAATATCGGCCACTTCCTTATCGGCGAAGCGCTCTACACCGGGCTCGATGCCACCGTGCGCGAGATGAAAAAGAGGATGGCACGATGATTCTGGGCATCGGTAATGATTTGGTAGATATGCGCCGCATTGAAAAAGCGCTGAACGCAAAATTCGAGGCGCGCGTGTATACGCCGCGTGAAATCAAGCTTGCCAAAAGCCGCAAGGCCCGCGCGCTGGCGACGTTCGCCACGCGCTTTGCCGCCAAGGAAGCCGCCGCCAAGGCGCTGAGCACGGGGTTTCGCGGCGGCATACTGATGCGCGATTTTGAGCTGCTGAGCAGCAAGGGCGGCGCGCCGGAACTCATCCTGCACGGCAAGGCGCTGGCACGGTTGAGGGCCCTCACGCCCAAGGGGAAAAAGGCAAAGCTGCACATCACCGTCAGCGACGAAGCGCCCTATGCGTGGGCCTTTGTTTTAATCGAGGCCGTATGACAGAGAAAAAATGCGTCTTCATCACCCGCCCGGCCGAAGACGCGGGCAATCTTTCCCGCACGTTCGAGCAGCGCGGCTATGAAACCTTCTGCGAGCCCATGCTCTCGCTGCGCACCGCGCCGGCCAGCACCATGCTGCTCGAGCAAATCAACGTGCGCAAAACGCAGGCGCTGATCATCACCAGCCGCCACGCCATGGCGGCGCTGCAGGCTTACTCCTTCCTGCACGATTTGCAGCTTTTTGCCATCGGCGACGCCGATACCTACAGCGCCATGAAGCGTAATTTCGGCCGCATGGTGGTGGTGCGCGACGTGCAGGCGCTGTTCCGCAGCATCATGACGGATTGCTCCCCGGAAGGCGGCCCGCTGATTTACATCCGCGGCAGTTTCGTGACGCATGATCTTTCCCGCATGTTCAAGCGGCAGGGCTTCACGGTGGAAGAGATCGTGGCGTATGACATGCGGGCGCTGGAGAAATTCTCCACCCGGCTTACCACCCGGCTGGAAAAGGGCGAACTGCACATTGCCACCTTCCTTTCGGCCCGCACGGCCGAGGTTTTCGTCGGCCTGGCCGAGGCCGCCGGGTTCGAAGGCAAGCTGGCCGCCATGAAAGCCGCCGTGTTCAGCGGAAACATCGCCAAGGCATGCAAGCCCGAGAAATGGAAGGCCATCGGCATTTGTGAACAACCCAACATTCCCAGCCTGCTCGCCGAAGTAGACAAGCTGGCGGCGGCGGATTAAAAATAGAAACATGACAGAAAGTGAAGAACCGCAGGGCAAGCGCCTTGCGCCTCCCGTCAGGCGGCTGGTTATCGCCACCGGCCTGCTGCTGGTGTTCTGGCTGGTTTTCCTACAGATTACACCGCGCGCCATGTTGCAGCTCGCACCGCCGCAGACGCAACCGCAGGCGGTTACAGAGGCGCCACCGGCCTTGCCCCTGCCGCCCGTACCCGCACCTGAAGCCGCGAAGGCAGAAGAGCCCCTGCCACCGCCGGTGCAGCTCAAGCCTATCGAAGAAGAGCAGGAAGCCGCCGAAGTAGATGCTGAAGCCGTTGCCCGCATGCGTACCATGGAGGAAAAGCTTGACCGCCTGATGGAAACCGCCGTGCGCGGCCAGGCCGAGAGCCAGGATATGCGCGCACTCCGCGAGAAGCTGGAAGCGCACGAGCAGGCGATTGAGGAATTGCGTGCCAGCCACCGCGCCGCCTTGCGCGCGCTGGCGCTGATGGACGGGTATGACCGCCTGAAAGACCGTGTGCTTACCGGCAAGCCCTTCGCCGAGGAGCTGGACCGCCTGCAGCTGCTGGCGGGGGATGACGGCAAGCTCACGCTCGCGCTGGATGACCTTCGCCCGCTGGCATCCGCCGGCATTCCCCGGCTGGAGTCCTTGCGCGCGGCGTTTGATTCGGCGGCAAGGCGCGCGCTGCTGCCGCCGGTCAACAAGGATGCGGGCGTAGTGGAAAAACTCGCCGCCAATTTCTCCTCCGTTGTTTCCGTGCGCCGCGTGGGGCAGGTAGCGGGCGAAGCGCCGGATGCCGTAATCGCGCGGGCGGAAGCGGCGCTCGGCAAGGGCGATGTCGATAAAGCCGCCAGTGAAGTGGCGAGCCTGCAGAACAAGGCGGGCGCCGCCATGCAGTCATGGCTCGGCGACGCCAAGGCCTATCTCGTGCGGGATTCCGCGCTGGACCAGATCAAAAGCGCTATTGCAGCGCTGAAGCCCGCGGGATGATCCGCCTTACCGTATTCGTGCTCGGTCTGGCAGCGGTCGCCGGGGTGGCGGCTTGGCTCAGCCTCAACCCGGGCCGCGTGACGCTGTACTGGCTGGGCTGGCGCATCGACACCAGCGCCGCCTTCCTGATGTTCATCATCGCCCTCTCGGCGCTGGCCTGCGCGCTGCTGGCCTCGCTGGTCGCGGCGCTTTTGCGCCTGCCGCTGGGCTGGAAGCAGCGGCAGCAGAAGCGCAACTACGCGCTGGGCTTAAGCGCCGTTACGCATAGCCTTGCCGCGCTGGCGGGCGGGCAGGTGCCGGTGGCGCGCAAAGAACTGAAGAACGTCAAAAAATATCTCGGTGAAGCGCCGATCACCTTGCTGCTCACGGCGCAGATCTCCAAGCTCGAAGGCAAGGACGCCGACACGCGGCTCGCGCTGGAAGCCATGCTGCGCCACAAGGAAACGCGCCTGATTGCCGCCAAGGGCCTGAGCGAATACCACCACCGCCGCGAACAGGCCGAGCACGCGCTGCCGCATGCCCGCCGCGCCTTTACCTTAAATCCGCGTGATGCAGATGCGCTGCGCACGCTGATCAGCCTCTATGCGCGGCTTGGCCAGTGGCAGGAGGCGGAGCAGACGCTGAAGCGCTCCTCGCTCGCCGTCAACCGCGCCGAGCGCCGCCGCCTGCACGCCATTACCTATTACGCCCGCGCCGAAGCGCTCAAGGCCGCGCATGAATACGAGGCCGCGTTCGCGTTTGCCAGCATGGCCAGCAAGCAGCTGCCGGATTTTGTGCCCGCCGCCGCGCTGGCCGCGTGGCTTGCCAATGCCGGGGCCCGGAAGGAAACGGCGGTGCGTATTTTGCAACAGGAATGGAAGCGCACGCCACACGCGCAGCTGGCGCGCGAGCTGCTGGCAGTGCTGAAAGATGCGCCCGCCGCCGAGCAGTGGAAAACGGTGCAGCGCGTGGTGAAAAGCAACCCGGACCACGAGGAAAGTCTGCTGCTGAAGGCCGAAACTGCCATCGGCGGCCGCCTGTGGGACGAGGCGCGCCGCGCGCTGAAAGCCGCGCTTAACTTACGTGAAAGCGGGCGCGCCTGCCGCCTGATGGCAGAGCTGGAAACCGCGCAATACCAGGATTCGGAGGCCACCGCCCGCTGGAGCATCCGCGCAAGCTCCGCCGGGGCCGAACCGGAATGGACCTGCCATACCTGCAGCTACTCCGAGGCCGAATGGCACACGCACTGCCCGCGCTGCCACAGCTTCGACACAATGGAATGGAAACAGCGCAGCTTAAGATACGCTGCGGCTTAACGTCATCGCCCGAGTTGCGAAGCAACTATAGGGCGATCCATGTCGCCAAGCGGAGGATAGATGGATTCCCCTATAGTTTTGCTACGCAAAACTCGGGGAATGACGAGGTGTTATTACCTCACCGGCTCCTCGGGGATTGGCGTCATATCCGGCTTCACCTTGGGCCCCTCGCCCACAAAAACGGCGGGGCTGCTGTCAAACTTCTTCATGCTCTGCACCGCGCGGCTGTCGGCCTTTGCCTCCTCGGCAGGCGGCGGCCCGGCAGGCTTGGCCTGCGGCTCCACCAGCAGCGGCACGTGGATGGAAGATTCTTTCGGGCCCGTTTCCGTGACTGCCACGGGCTGCACGGCAGCCGCCATCTGCGTATCCTGCGGCTTGGAATTGGCAACCCCCTCGCCGCCGAATTCCTCCTGCGCATTACCCTGGTAGGCCACCAGCCGCGCCTCGGCCCCGGCCACCGGCTGGTGATAGCACATCACGTCCTGCAGCACGCGGTAGCAATAGGCTTCGCGCACCGGCTTCAGGCCGCCGTGCCGCGGTGGCGGCGGGGTGGGCTTGGCCAATTCCTTAATGGTATCGCGGTGCGCATAGACGCTGCGCTTCATCTCGACCGCGCCCTCGCGTAGGTCGGCACAAGCCGCAAGGCAGCTGGCCCCGCACAGCAGTGGAATGACAAAACGTAGATTCATACTCCTTAAGGAAGCAATTAACGTGCCAGCGACAGCATCCACTGCGCCAGCGCTTCTGCCCCGCGCGTATCCTCGAACAGCGCTTCCGGCGCGCGCTCCTTGATGCGGGCCTGCAGGCCTTCCCGGTAGGGCGCGTCCGTGCCCAGCCGCACCGCCTGCGCCACGTAAGCTTCCAGCGAATCCACTACGCATTCCTCGCCTGCGCCCATGCGCTGATAGCAGCTTGCCGCGGTGCGGCTGCGCTCATACGGGTCCGGCCAGGTTACCACCGGCGTACCCAAACCCAGCACGTAGATGGAGGTGGTGCCGCCGCCGAAATGGAACGGGTCCAGCACCACCGCCGCGTACTGCACGTAAGATACAAAATCGCCGAAAGGCAGCCACGGCAGGAACAGCACGCGCTCCGCCACGTCCGGCGCCGCTTGCGCCAGCCGCGCGCGCAGCTTCGGCGCCCAGCTGGGGTTGTTCATGTCTTCGTTGAGCACCATCACGCCTTCCGGGTCCTGCCGCAGAATGCCTACGATGGCGGCATCAAAATCCGGGTGCAGCTTGGGCAGCAGCATCGGGCAGGCGTAGATGCGCTTGTCTTCCGGCAGGCCCAGCTCGGCGCGGGTCTTGAGGCGCGTCGGTTGCGGCGGCGGCTGCATGACAATCTGCCAACCTTCCAGCCGCACGCGCTTCTCAGTGTAATAATCATCCGCCTCGTCCGTAGCCAATTCTTCCGAGACCACGTAGTGATCAATCGTAGAGAGCCCGGTGGTATCCGGGTGACCCGGCAGCACCGCCTGCACGGGCGCGAGGCGCGAATAAGCGAGCCAGTAGGTCAGCGGCAGCATGGCAACGTCGGTGTAAAGCAGCAGGTCCACCGGCTCGGAAAGGACAAGTGCCTTGGCGTGGCCGAGTGTGGCGAACTCGGGGATATACACCACTTTTTTGCAAGCAGCGGCGGCCTGCTGGTGCACCGCGTCGCGCTTGCTCTCGTCGAGAATTGCAAACAGCACCAGCTCGCAGCCCGGCTGCTGCGCCAGGTAATCGATCACCTTGGCAAAGCAGCGGCCGATGGAGTGGTCATACATCAGCCCCGAAACAATGCCGATGCGGAGTTTTTCGCCGCGCGGCTTTACCGGCGCCGTGAAATTCAGCGTTGGGCAGAGCGCGCAGCAGGTTGCAGCCAGCTTTTCCAGCAGCTCGCGGCTGGAGAGGCCGTGATAGGAAAGGTAGAAATGCATGAAGGCGGTTTCATGCACCGGGTCTTCGCCGAGGCGGAATTTCGGCTCGCGCTGCGCGCGCGCCTTCAGTGCATCCAGCCGCGCGCCCATGTCCTTGCGTGCCGCCGCAATCTCTTCCACCGATCCCATGATATGCGGCAGGAAAACCGCCCGCGCCAGCTGCGCGCCCGCATCATCCGGGAAGCGCGTGGCCAGGTCGTCCAGCAGCTTCAGCGCCTCGGCGCTGTCGCCGTATTGATAGGTGGTGATGGCCAGCGCGCGCAGGTAAAACGCGTTGTCCGGCAGCAGGCGCACCAGCACGCGTAAGTGCGGCCACGCCTCGCGGAAGCGGTTGCTCTGCAAATACAGGTTACACAGGTTCTGGTAGGCGTAAGTAGCATCCGCGTTGCAAGCAATAGCTTCTAAGAAACTCCGCTCCGCCTCGCGCAGGCGCTCCTGCCCGCGCAGGAGAATGCCCATGTTGTTGTGCGCCCTGGCGTTGCGCGGCGCCAGCCTGAGCGATTTCTGCAGCATGCCCGCTGCCACCTCCGGCTGGTTCAGTGCCATCATGGTCACGGCGTAGACGTTAAGCACCTCGGCGTTTTCCGGCTCTGCCTCCAGCACCGGCTGCAGGAGCGTGCGCGCCTGCTCAAACTGCTGTTCGTTGATAAGTTTTACGGCCCGGGCGAGGCTCATCCCGCTAATTTTTTCTTCAGCAGCTCGTTGAGCGCGGCGGGGTTGGCTTTGCCGCCGGTGGCCTTCATCACCTGGCCGACGAAGAAGCCGAACAGCTTGTCCTTGCCGCCGCGGTATTCCGCCACCTTGTCGGCATTGGCGGCCATGACCTCGTCGATGGCTTTCTCGATGGCGCCGGTGTCGGTCACCTGCCGCATGCCCTCGCGCTCCACAATCACCGCCGCCTCGTCGCCCGTCTCGAACATCTTGTCGAGCACGTCCTTGGCGATCTTGCCGGAGATGGTGTTGTCGCCGATGAGGCCGAGCAGGCCGGAGAGCTTCTCACGCGTGATCGGGCTGTTTTCCAGCTCCATATCCGCCTTGTTCAGGCGCCCGAACAGCTCCACCGTCATCCAGTTAGCGGAGATCTTAGGGTCATGCGACGCGGCTAAAAACTCGTAGTAATCCGAGTAGGTTTTATCAGACACCAGCACGCCCGCGTCATAGGCAGAGAGCCCGTATTCCTTCATGTAACGGTTCTTTTTCTCGTCCGGCAGTTCCGGCAGGCTTTTGCGGATGTTTTCCACGAACTCCTGCGTGAACTCCAGCGGCAGCAGATCCGGGTCCGGAAAATAGCGGTAATCATGCGCGTCTTCCTTGCTGCGCATGGTGCGCGTCTCACCCTTGGCGGCGTCAAACAGGCGCGTTTCCTGGTCGATGGTGCCACCGCTCTCCAGGATTTCCACCTGCCGCATGGCTTCATATTCAATCGCCTTCTGCAGGTAGCGCACGGAGTTGACGTTCTTGATTTCGCAGCGCGTGCCCAGCTTCTCGCCCGGGCGGCGCACGGAAACGTTGGCGTCGGCGCGCATGTTGCCCTTTTCCATGTCGCCGTCGCAGGTGCCGATATAGCGCAGGATGGCGCGCAGCTTTTTAATGTAAGCCGCAGCCTCATCGCTGGAACGCATGTCCGGCTCGGAGACGATTTCCATCAGCGGCACGCCAGCGCGGTTGAGATCGATATACGTGAATTTGGGGTTGAACTCGTGCAAGGATTTGCCCGCGTCCTGCTCCAGGTGAATGCGCGTAACGCCCACTTCCTTGACGCTGCCGTCGGACATGTCGAGCGTGATCTTGCCCTTGCCCACCACCGGGTCCAGGTACTGCGAGATCTGGTAGCCTTGCGGCAGGTCGGGATAAAAATAATTCTTGCGGTCAAACACTGACTTCAGGTTGATCTGCGCATCAATGGCCAGCCCCGTTTTCACGGCGTATTCAATGGCGCGCTCGTTGATCACCGGCAGCATGCCGGGCATGCCCGCGTCCACGAAGGCAACATTCATGTTCGGCTCGGCGCCGAATTCCGTGGACGCACCGGAAAACAACTTGCTCTCGCTTGCCACCTGCGCATGCACTTCCAGCCCGATGACCACTTCCCACTCGCCGGTTGCGCCTTTAATGAGATTGCTCGCCATAACTACTCCTTCACTACGAATACAACGGCCATCGCGATCAGCGGGTAAGCCACCGCCCAGACTTGGCCGTAATTGAGATAAACCGTGTAAGTCCCGGCCATGAGCAGCAGCAGCACGTAAGTGCGCGCAAGCAGGCGCCAGAATATGGCGGAATCGTGGCAGGAATTGTGGATGCATGCCACCGTGAACGTGACGATGGCGACGCGGAAAAACTTGTAGAACGGGTTGAATACGTCCGACAGCGACGGCACAAACAGCTCATAGCCCGCGTAAGCCGCCATCACCAGCAGCGTCACCCAGAATGCCATGGCCAGGCTCTCTTCCCCGCGCATGATGCGGATAAAGAGTATATTGGTGCCGTCTGACATCTTACGCCGCTAAAGCTTGCGGCTTCGCGCTGAAGGCGAAGGCCTGCTCCAGCGCGAACGCCGTGTTGAGCACCTGCGCCTCGTCGAACGCCTTGCCGATGAGCTGCAAGCCAAGCGGCAGGCCGTCTGCGTTCAGCCCCGCCGGGATGGAAATACCGGGCAAACCCGCCAGAGACGTGGGCACGGTGAAGACGTCATTGAGATACATGGTAATGGGATCATCCTGCTTTTCGCCGATAGCAAACGCCGCCGAAGGCGCGGTGGGGGTGAGGATCACATCCACCTTCTCGAACGCCTTGCGGAAATCCTCGGCGATCAACCAGCGCAGGCGCTGCGCCTTTTTGTAATACGCATCGTAATAACCGGCAGAGAGCACGTAGGTGCCGATCATGATGCGGCGCTTCACCTCGGCGCCGAAACCGGCGGCGCGGGTTTTTTCATACATGTCGGAGAGCGAATCGCCCTCCACGCGCAGGCCGTAGCGAATACCGTCATACCGCGCGAGGTTGGAAGAACATTCCGCCGGGGCAACGATGTAATACGTCGCCAGCGCGTACTTGCTGTGCGGCAGCGAGATATCCACCAGTTCTGCGCCCGCGTCTTTAAGCATGGCGGCACCCTTGTCCCACAGCGCCGCGATTTCCGCGTTCAGCCCGTCCGGGCGGTATTCCTTGGGAATGCCTATCTTCTTGCCCTTCACGTTTCCGTTCAGCGCCGCCTCGAAATCCGGCACGGCCATGTTGGCTGAGGTGGAATCCTTCGGGTCATAACCGCACATCACGCCCAGCGCGATGGCCGCGTCGCGCACCGTGCGCGTGGCGGGGCCCGCCTGGTCGAGCGAGCTGGCAAACGCCACGATGCCCCAGCGCGAGCAGCGCCCATAGGTGGGCTTGATGCCGACAGTGCCGGTGAAGGATGCCGGCTGGCGGATGGAACCGCCCGTATCCGTACCGGTGGCCAGCGGGCAGAGCCGCGCCGCAACGGCAGCAGCCGAACCGCCGCCCGAACCGCCGGGCACCAGATCTTTGCCGCCCTTGCCCTTCCACGGGCTTTTCACCGGGCCGTAATGGCTGGTGATATTGGCCGAGCCCATGGCGAATTCGTCGAGGTTCGTCTTGCCCAGCAGCACGCCGCCCGCATCCCACATGCGCTGGGAGACGGTGGATTCATACTGCGGCTTGAAGCCATCTAAGATGTGCGAGGCGGCGGTGGTGAGCACGCCCTTGCTGCAGAACAAGTCTTTCATGCCCACGGGAATGCCTTCCAGCGCGCCGGGCGTGCCCTTGGCGAGGCGGGCGTCCGAGGCTTTCGCCATCGAGAGCGCGAGTTCCGGCGTCTCGGTGATGAAGCAGTTGAGGTGCCGCTGCGCTTCCATGGCTTTTAGGTGCGCCTGTGTCAGTTCCACGGCGGAGAATTTCTTCGCGCGCAAACCGTCGCGCATTTCGGTGAGGGTGAGTTCGGTGAGCTGTGTCATAATATACCCGTCGTCCCGGCGAAGGCCGGGATCCACTGTTCAACAGATTCGGTCAATATTGTTACATCACGCCCCGCGCACCCGTGGATCCCGGCCTTCGCCGGGACGACGATTACGCGGAAAAAGCGCATTTCGGAAAGCATATGCGGCGTCATGTCGGTTCGTCTTCCTTTTCTTCATCCGCCATCTGCTGCAACTGACCGAGCGTACGCATCAGCCTGTCCAACGATTCCGTCATGTCTTTCATGAGCGCTTCTTTTTCTTCCTCCGAAGGCATCTCGCCGCGCTCGACCATCTCCTTCATGCGGTCTTTCAACCTTGTTGTCTCATCCGCTACATAGGCAGCCATGAAAGTTTTATCGTCCATTACAGCCTCCTACTCGATTACTTTCGGCACCACGAAACAGCCGTGATCGGCCTTCGGCGCGTTGGCGACAACCGCATCCTGCTGGCTGCCGTCGGTCACCTTGTCTTCGCGCATGGGCAGGCGGATGTCGGCGACAGATACCATCTGCGGCACGCCATCCGTCTTCACTTCGTTGAGCTGCTCGATCCACTGCAGGATGCCGGTCAGCTCCTTGGCGAAATGCTGTTTTTCGCTCTCTTCCACCCTTATGCGGGCAAGCTTGGCGATACGGGTAACCGTCTTAGCGTCGATCATGCGTGATTTTCTCCTGAAAGAACTATGGTTTTTAATGATTTTATCAGGTAAACACAAGTCTTTATGTTGTTTAAGCAAGTAAACGAATTACCCCCGCTGAAGAATAAACGGCTGATGGGGCTGGACGTGGGCGAGAAAACCATCGGCCTTGCGCTGTCTGACCTGTCGCAAACCATTGCTTCGCCTCTGGAAACCATCCGCCGGGGCAAGTTCAGCGTGGACGTACAGATGCTGGCCAAAATTATTACCGAGAAAGAGGTGGGCGCGCTGGTCATCGGCTGGCCGCTGAACATGGACGGCTCGGAAGGCCCGCGCTGCCAGTCTACCCGCGCCTTTGCCAACAACGTGGAGAAAACCATCGCCCTGCCCGTGCTACTGTGGGATGAGCGCCTCTCCACCGCCGCCGTCACGCGGCTGATGCTGGAGGCAGACCTCTCGCGCGAGCGCCGCGCCGAGGTGGTGGACAAGATGGCGGCAGCCTACATTCTGCAGGGTGCACTGGATGCCCTGAAATCAGGCGAATCCCGCTAAAACACTTTCCAACTACATGTCATTAAACCTTCATTTAAGCCTACTGCGGGCATCGGGTAATATGGGGCCAGGTATTGATACTTGGAGGTTTTCTCATGGATTCGTCACAGCAGCTGCTGAATCAGGCTGCCACGGCCATTGCCGACAAGCTGGGCGTGGCCCCTAGCAAGGTGCAGATCGGCGCCGGGGATTTTGAAAGTCCACATTTCCACCGCCGGGAAGATAAGAAAAAAACCAATTTTGTCATCACCGTCGAAGATGCGGACGCCACCGTCAACCAGCCCGCGGCGGAAAAAAAACTCCGCGCCGCCTTCAGCGAACTCGCGCCCCTGAAAAACCGCGTACAAACGCGCGACGAAGGCGAGATGGGCGGCGAGATGTACAAGGAAATCAACGAGGCCACCAAGGGCACCAGCTTCAACCAGCACTACATTGAAAGCCCCATCTTCGCGAGCGGCAAGCTGGCACCGGGCGAAAGCATCCGCGATTTCGCCATCCAGAACGTGCGTTCCTCGGCCTATGGCATCGATTTCATCGTTTACGCCCCTACCACCAAGGAAGGCGGCAAGGAGAGCATCAGTAAATATCTCGACTCGAAATTCAAGTCGAACCTGCCCGCCATCAAGGCCCTGCTGCTGAAGCGGGCCGAAAAATACCTCCGCGAGAATCTTGCGCCCCACACGCCGGAAGAGATGGCGCACCTGAACGATTCTTACCGCAAGAACCTTGAGCACATGGGCAAGAGCCCGGCCGAGGTTGAAAAGCTCGTCGCCGAAAGCCTTGCCGAGCTTAAGAAGCGGGAAAAAACGCCGGAGCAGTTTGAGCAAGAAATGGCAAAGGCAAAGGCGCAGCTGGAGAAACTGCAATTCAACATCGGCATGCGCGACGCCAATTACACGGCAGGCGTGGAGGTTTCCATCCGCTCGCCGGAACAGGCCGCTGCCTTTGAGAAGGCGGGCTACCAGGAATACAATACCCCGCCGAATTCGGATGAGTTGCGCGCCACCAACCCGCTTAACTCGCTGCATTTTGAAGTCGCGCCGGGGAATCCGCACCCCCAGCTGCAGAAAGCCATTTCGCGCTCCTTCCTGCACGCGGGCGAAAACGTGGAGGAAATGCTCAACCTTATCGCCGGGCGGCATGACATGAAGGTGGTGCTGCTGAAGGAAATGGAGCGCATCAAGAAAGAAATGGCGAATGACCCGGAGAAGCTGACGCGTATTACCGGCCTCGCGAAAAAAATCGAGGAAAGCGACCTGTTCAAGATACACCACCCGGAAACGGGCGAGGATAAGGGCCAAGCCCTGCCGCCCATTACCTTCAACAAGCCGTACCAATCCAACAAGCTTGAAGCCCGCATCCAGATGGACCAGGAAGAGGTGAGCAAGCTCATCCCGGAACTGGCGGCACTTGCCCGCAATGACGTGGCCAAGCCCAAGACCAACGGCACACCGGACACCAAAGTCGGCGTGATGGAATACATGCTCAACAGTGTGGGCCTCGGCAGCGGCACGGAATACGCCGGTAAGGCCTAGTTGCATCCTCCGGGTTAAGCCTCTAGTATCCCCTGCAAATCACTTTGCAGCCAAGCCTCATGATAATCTTTCTCGCCCTCGTTGTTGCCTATCTCCTCGGTTCCATCCCGTTCGGTCTGCTGCTCACGCGCGCGGCGGGGCTGGGTGATATCCGGCAGATCGGCTCGGGCAATATCGGCGCTACCAACGTGCTGCGCACCGGCAACAAGAAGCTGGCCCTCATCGTGCTGCTGCTGGATGCCGTAAAGGGCTATGCCGCCGTGAAGATCGGCTACGAAATGGGCGCGCACGAAGGCTACGCCATCGTCACCTCGCTGGGCTGCGCTTTAGCCGCCGTGGCGGGCCACGTTTTCCCGGTGTGGCTGAAGTTCAGGGGCGGCAAGGGTGTCGCCACGGCGTTCGGTGTGTATTTCGCGCTTTCCCCGGTGTTCGGCAGCTGGCTGGTGCTGGCGTGGCTGGGCGTGTGGGCGCTGACGCGTTATGTTTCGCTCGCTTCCATCACCAGCCTCGGCTTCATCGCGCCGCTCATCGGCTGGAGCACGGGCGAGCTCTGGTTCTCGCTACCCGCATTGCCGATTGCACTCATCGTCACCTGGCGGCACAAGGAAAACATCAAGCGTCTGAAGAATGGCACCGAGCACCAGTTCGACCTTAGAAAGAGCGCCTGAGCGCGTTGACACGCTCATTGACGCGCTGCGGCTGATCCGCACCCCGCATGTCGGCCCCACCACCTACTTTCATTTAATTCGCCGTTTCGGTAGTGCAACGAACGCACTCGCTCGCCTGCCGGAACTCACGCAGCGCAGCGGCAAAAAGCTGGTGCCCTGCAGCGTGCAGGAAGCGGAGGCCGAAATCGAGGCGACGGAGAAATTCGGCGCCCGCCTGCTGGTGCACGGCGCCGCGGATTACCCGCCGCTGCTCGCCGCCATCCCGGACCCACCGCCGGTTCTGGCCGTGCTGGGTGATATCACGCTCGCACGCAAATCCTGCGTGGCCATGGTCGGAGCGCGCAACGCCTCGGCGGCGGGCTGCTCCATCGCGGCACGGCTGGCACGTGAGTTGGGCGCGGCGGGCATCACCATCGTCTCCGGCCTTGCCCGCGGCATTGATACGCACGCCCACCGCGCCGCGCTGGCCGCCGGCACCATCGCCGCCATCGCCGGCGGCATCGACAACATCTACCCGCCGGAAAACGAAAAACTCTACGCCGAACTGCGTGAAAAGGGCGCCATCGTCAGCGAGCAGCCGTTTGCAGGCGCGCCCTTCGCGGGCAGCTTCCCCGGCCGCAACCGCATCATTGCCGGGCTCTCCCGCGCCACGCTGGTGGTAGAGGCCTCGCTCAAATCCGGCTCGCTGATCACCGCCCGTTTCGCCAATGAGCAGGGGCGCGAAGTGCTGGCCGTGCCCGGCTCGCCGCTGGACCCGCGCTCTTCCGGCGGCAACACGCTGATCAAGCAGGGCGCGCAGCTGGTGGAAAGCGCCGCCGACGTGCTGGAAGCCCTGAGCGCCCCCGGCTGGTTCCGGCTGGAAGAACCGCCGGAGCTGCCGTTTGAAACCTTCATGGAACCGGATGAAGCCACGCTGAACAAGGCGCGTGAAGACGTGCTGTCCAAGCTCGGCCCCACGGCGGTTTCCATGGATGAGCTGCTCGCCCAGTGCGAGCTGCCCGGCGGCGTGGTTTTCACGGTGCTGCTGGAACTGGAGCTGGCGGGGCGCATTTCGCGCCTGCCGGGTGGTAAAGTGGCCCGCCTCTACCCCTGATTTTTACTTTTGGTTGCTTCTATCTACATATATGTGCTAAGACCGCCCCTCGATTAGCACTAAGTTAATAATGATACCCTAAAGAGTAGTCATGCACGTTGTCGTCGTCGAATCTCCCGCCAAGGCCAAAACCATCAATAAATACTTAGGCAAGGACTATCAGGTACTTGCCAGTTTCGGCCATGTCCGCGATCTGCCCGCGAAAGACGGCTCGGTGAAACCCGATGCCGATTTCGAGATGATCTACGAGACCGACCCGGAATCTAAGAAACACCTCTCCGCCATCGCCAAGGCCCTCAAGGGCTCCGAAACGCTCTACCTTGCGACCGACCCGGACCGCGAGGGCGAAGCCATCTCCTGGCACGTGCTGGAGGCGCTGAAGGCCAGCCGCCATTTGCCCAAGAAGATTGAAGTCAAGCGCATCACCTTCGACGAAATCACCAAGAAGGCCGTGCTGCAGGCGCTGGAGAATCCCCGCGACATCGACATGAACCTCGTCAACGCCCAGCAGGCCCGCCGCGCGCTGGACTACCTCGTGGGCTTTACCTTATCGCCCATCCTGTGGCGCAAGCTGCCGGGCTCCCGCTCGGCCGGCCGCGTGCAGAGCGTAGCGCTGCGCCTGATCTGCGAGCGCGACGACGAGATCGAACATTTCGTCTCCCGCGAATACTGGGATATCTCCGTGCTGCTCGGCTCCTCCTCCGGCGAGGCGCTGAAAAGCCGCCTGATCGAGTTTGAGGGTGAGAAACTGGAAAAATTCTCCATCCCCAACGAGGCCCGTGCCACCGCCATCGCCAGTGCGCTGAAGTCCAAGCAATTCATGGTCGCGGATCTGGAAGAAAAGCAGGTGCGCCGCCACCCGGCACCGCCCTTTACCACCTCCACCCTGCAACAGGAAGCCGCGCGCAAACTGGGCTATTCTGCTAAGAAAACCATGCAGCTGGCGCAAAAGCTGTATGAAGGCGTGGATGTCGGCGGCGAAACCGCCGGCCTTATCACCTATATGCGTACCGATGCCGTTACCGTGTCGCAGGATGCGTTGCATGCCACACGCGCTTTCATTGGCAAACAGTTCGGCCAGCCCTACCTGCCGGAGGCGCCACGCGCCTATAAAACCAAGGCCAAGAACGCGCAGGAAGCGCACGAAGCCATCCGCCCCACCGAGATCACGCGCACGCCGGATTCGCTCGGCTCGGTGGAGTCCGACATGCGCCGCCTTTACGAGCTTATCTGGAAGCGCATGGTGGCCAGCCAGATGGAAAGCGCGCTCTATGACCAGCTGGTGGTGGACATCGCATCCACCGATAAAAAAGCCCTCCTGCGCGCCACCGGCAGCGTGGTGAAGTTCGACGGCTTCCTGAAGCTCTACCAGGAAGGCCATGACGACGACGAAGAGGATGAAGAAGAGCGCCGCCTGCCGCAGATAAAGCAGGATGAATCACTCGCCACCCGCGAAGTAACGCCTGAGCAGCACTTCACTGAGCCGCCGCCGCGCTACTCCGAAGCCAGCCTGGTGAAGCGTCTGGAAGAACTTGGCATCGGCCGCCCGTCCACCTACGCCGCCATTATCTCCGTGCTGCAGGACCGCGGCTACGTGAAGCTGGAAAAGAAGCGCTTCGTGGCGGAAGCGCTGGGGCGCATCGTCAACGCGTTCCTGATCAGCTTCTTTGAAAAATACGTGGAGTATGATTTCACGGCAGATCTGGAAGCCCAGCTGGACGATATTTCCGCCGGCGAGCGCCAGTGGAAAGCCGTGCTGAAAGATTTCTGGAAAGAGTTTTTCGCCAAGATTGAAGACAGCAAGAAACTCTCCATCACCGAGGTGCTGGCCGCCGTCGATGCGCTGCTTGAGGCTTACGTATTCGGCCTGCCGGGCGACAATAAAAACTACCGCATCTGCCCCGCCTGCAGCAAAGGCCAGCTCGGCCTGAAGCTGGGCCGCTACGGCGCTTACGTGGGCTGCTCCGGCTACCCGGACTGCACCTACCGCGCGCAGCTGCTCAGCGTGCAGGCGGCGGATGACCCGGAAGCGGCGGGCCTGCCCAAGAAGCTGGGGCCGGACCCGAAAACCGGCCTAGAAGTCAGCTTGCGCAAAGGACCTTACGGGCTTTACGTGCAGCTGGGCGAAGGCAAAGAAGCCAAGCGCATCAGCCTGCTTAAAGGCATGACACCGGATTCCGTCACGTTGGAGATTGCCCTGCAACTGCTGGCGCTCCCGCGCGAGCTGGGCACACACCCGGATACCGGCCAGCCCATCATGGCGGGCGTGGGCCGCTACGGCCCCTATTTGCAGCATAACGGCAAGTTCACCTCGCTCCCGTCGGATGACAACGTGCTGACCGTAGGCATGAACCGCGCCGTGACCATTCTCTCCGCGCCGCCCAAGGCCTCGGCCAGTGCCTCCACCGTGCTCCGCTCGCTGGGCGAACACCCGGATGGCGGCGAAGTGCAGGTGCTCAAGGGCCGCTACGGCCCGTATGTGAAATACGGCAAGATCAACGCCCCCATCCCCAAGGGCTCCACGCCCGAAAGCATCACGCTGGAAGAGGCCGTGCCGCTGATCGCCGCCCGCGCCGAAAGCGCCCCTGCCCGCAAGGCACGGGCCGCAGCCAAGAAAACGGGGGCTAAAAAGCCAAAGAAGGCCGGCGGAGCGCAGTAAGCGCGCTGTTGATTTTTCTTAAGATTTTGCTATAATCAGCCCGTCTCATAGCTTTCATAGTTATTGTACGTTTATCGTTTTTTGAACCATGCTGGTCGGCACATTGCTGACATCCAGGGCAGTCATGGTTGTCTTTCCTCTAACCGGTTCGGATTCCTCAAACGTTCGAGGAGAACATGGCAGAAGAAAAATTCAAAATCCTACTCAAGCTGAAGCGGGACTACGCGGGAACGCTGATCTGCGAGCGCTGGCTGGGTGACCACAAGCTCTCGAACGTGAGGCATAACAGCCCGGAGTACCTGCTGAAGCTGGCAACGATGCAACTGGCCACCGGGCCGGTCACCGACAAACCGATGGAGCTGGTCCTTAAGTGGACGATCTCGTTCCAACGAGAAGAGTGGGGAGCTGACACGGAAGTGACCGGCATCAACGAGACCGGCGAGGCCTAGAAAATCCTGAGTACGGCAGAGCGCTGTACTCCTAAGAATAAAAGCTGCCACCCTGGGGTGGCTTTTATTTTGCCTTCATGGCAAAATTATCCATG
The DNA here is from genome assembly GCA_964620765.1 of uncultured Rickettsiales bacterium. Lineage (GTDB taxonomy): Bacteria > Pseudomonadota > Alphaproteobacteria > Rickettsiales > SXRF01 > CAZUKF01. The sequence goes on from CAZUKF010000004.1 coordinate 30,327, forward strand.
CCCAAGAAAAGACCTCCGCGCCGCCCCCACCAAGACCGTAAAAGAGATTCGCAAGGCGCCCTCCCTGAAATCTGCGTGCTGCAGATCACCGCCGTGGATGAAGACGGCGAGCTGGTGGCCATACCCGCCACCTGGAACATGCGCCGCGTGCCGCCGCACATCACGTTGCGCGCCAAGCTTAAGCCCGCTCCCGGCACGGGTGACCGCGTGCTTGCCCGCCTCCAGCGCACCGGTAAGCATGCCTGGCGCGCCACCGCCATCAAGGTCCTACCGCCGGAGGAAAGCCGCCCCGTGCTGGGCGTATACGTAGTAGCAGGCGAGAACGGTGTGATCGAACCGGCAAGCCGCAAGGAGCGCGACGTGTATTTCGTGCCGCGTGAGCACAGCGGCGGCGCACAGCACGGCGAGCTGGTGGCCGGTGAAACCCTGCCCTCCCGGGATTTCCAGGGGCAGACAGCCAAAATCACCGAGCGGCTGGGCACCATCAGCAGCGCCCGCGCCGCCAGCCTCATTGCCATCCATTCGCAGGGCCTGCCCACGCGCTTTTCCAAGGAGGCGCTGGCGCAGGCTGATGCCGCGCCGCCGCTCTCCCTGCAGGGCCGCGCGGATCTGCGCGCCATCCCCCTCATCACCATCGACGGCGAAGACGCGCGCGATTTTGATGACGCGGTTTATGCAGAACCGGATGGCAAAGGCGGCTTCAACCTCGTCGTCGCCATCGCCGATGTCTCGCACTACGTAGACGAAGGCGGCCCGCTGGACCGCGACGCCTTTCAGCGCGGCAATTCCGTCTATTTCCCAGACCGCGTCATCCCCATGCTGCCGGAGCACTTGAGCAACGGGCTGTGTTCGCTGAAACCCGATGAAGACCGCGCCTGCGTGGCCGCGCACATCCACATCGATGCGGACGGGCACATAAAACGCTACCATTTTGAGCGCGGCATCATGCGCTCGGTGGCGCGCATGACCTACACGCAAGTGCAGAAACATGCCGATAGCGGCGAACATGTGCTCATCACCCCGCTTTATGCCGCCTATGCCGCCATGAAGCGCGAGCGCGAGCACCGCGGCGCGCTGGAGCTGAACATGCCCGAATACGGCATCCGCCTGAATGCTTCCGGCAACGTGGAGGCCATCTTTGAGAAAGAACGGCACGAGAGCCACCGGCTGATCGAGGCGTTCATGATCGCCGCCAACGTGGCCGCCGCGGATTTCCTGCTCACGCACAAGGGGCTGGGCGTGTACCGCGTGCACTCCCCGCCCGAGGGCAGCCGCCTGGAGGAATTGCGCGCGCTGCTGGAGCACATGGGCTACGCCTTCCCCCGCAGCGGCAACGTGAAGCCGGAAGTTTTCAACCGCGTGCTGAAAAAAGCCCGCGGTACGCCGGAAGAGCACGTGGTGAACCAGTCCATCTTACGTGCGCAGACGCAGGCTTATTACGCGCCGCAATGCCTCGGCCATTTCGGGCTCGGCCTCACCAAGTACGCGCATTTCACCTCGCCTATCCGCCGCTACGCGGACCTCATGGTCCACCGCGAAATCGTGCGCATACTGGCAGACGAGCCGGGCAGGAAAGGCCGTGAAACCCTCTCGCGCACTGCCGACGCCGCGCAGCACATCTCCGATACCGAGCGCAAGGCTATGCAGGCCGAGCGTGATGCCATGGACCGCTACCGCGCCTCCTACATGTCCGACAAGGTGGGCGAGGTCTACCGCGGCATCATCACCGGCGTCACGGAGGCCGGCCTCTTCATCACCCTGCCGGAAAACGGCGTCACCGGCTTTACGCCCATGCGCACGCTGGGGCAGGATTTCTTCCATTATGACAAGCGCCGCGCCGAACTCACCGGCCAGCGCACGCGCAAGGTTTACGCGCTGGGCGAAGCGTTAATGATCCGGGTGGAGGCGGCCAGCGGCATCACCGGCAGCCTGCTTTTCACCCCCGACATGCCCAATATCCCCATGCCGCCCTTGACGCGCCGGGGCCGTGACCATAAAAATAATAAGAAGAAATACAGGGATGAGTAATGCCTAAAGTCCGTATCCATAAACCCGCCAGAACCGCCATGCAATCCGGCACCGCGAAAACGCGCCTGTGGTTTCTGGAGTTTGAGCCGGGCACTTCGTATTTCATCGAGGGGCTGATGGGCTGGAGCGGCATGAAAGACACCACCCGCCAGCTGCATCTGCGCTTCCCAACAAAAGAAGCCGCCATTGCGTACGCGGAAAAACACGGGCTGGATTACGAGGTGGCCGAGCCCAAGGCGCGCAAGGAAGTGCGCAAGGCCTACGCCGATAATTTCAAGCACAACCGGGTTGAATAGCTCCCTGTCATGCTGAGCAAAGCGAAGAATCTACTTAATT
>CAZUKF010000005.1:0-32118 GCA_964620765.1 uncultured Rickettsiales bacterium
CCTGATAAGATAACCTTTGATCTGCCCCTTCTCATCTTTCAGGAACTTGACCTTGCGGTTATTAATATCATCCTCGGATGCGTTGAAGATGCCGCCTGCACCGGTTGGCGAGGCTCCCGATACTATCGGCTTGCCATTTTCCAGCAGTGGCATGAACAGGAAGCGTTCGCCATTACGCTCCACAATCGGCAGCGGCAGGCGTTTTTCCATAGGGGCATTGAGTAAATTCCTGGTCTTTTGGGCGTCGCGGAAGCCAGTCCACATCTCCTTAACGTCACGGTAATGCCAGGCACCAACACCGACGATGAAGGCTGCGCTTGTCAATGTTACTGCTGTTGCTTTACTACCCATGGTCTACCTCATTGCTCCTGCTACTGCGGGCTGCATCGCAAACCCGGGTAAGGGGGACGGCAGGTAACCTACCGTATATTCTGTTTCACCGCGATCTTTTTCACGGCGCGGCGCGTCGGCCGGCGGTGAATTGTTGTCCGCCGGAGTATTATTGGTGCTTACGGTATCTCTGGTTGGGGCATCGGGCTTCTTTTCATCGCCAAGCAGGAAAGAGCCAAGCAGCATGCCCGCGCCGCCGAGCACGCCCAGCATGCCACCGGTGGCAACGCCGCCGACCATCGTAATGCCGCCAAGCGCCATCATGATGGTCTTGATATTAAAGCCGCCAGCAGATTGCGGTGCCGTTGCGGCGGGCGCAGCAGGCGCATCTGGTGAAGCCGGTGCGCCAGACGAAGCCGGCGCGTCAGGTTCATCGGCAAACGGAGATTTATTGGACAGATTGGGCGCGGGTGCCGCCGTCATGTGTTTTACGAGTGATTCATAAACCACCTGCTGGCCCAGCCCCGGCGCATAGCGCAGGTACCCCGTCTGCTTGTCCACAATACCCACGTTGGGGTTTGCCTTGATGAATTTTTCGAGCTCTGCCTGGAGGTACTCATCACGCGCTTTGCCTTCAAGCCCCGGTTTGTTCTCCAGGAAGCGTTTTTCCAGCTCTTCGTTCGTGTAGATTTTTTTGATACGGAAACGCTCGATGACCGCCTTGTTGCGGTCTTCCACCTGCGTTTCAAAAATCGGCTTATTGCCGCCTTCGAGCAGCGTGTGATATTCCACCTCCGTGCCGGGGATTTTGCCTTTCATGGCAATGGCCACCTTGTCGGTACCGGCTTCCTTGCGGATATCGTTCATCACGCCTGCAATGGCAGTATTGTATTCATCCGGTGTTACCGGGCGGTTATAATGCTTCTTTAGGTATGCAGTAAATTTTTCATTCAGCTGCTCAATAGTAAAGGTGACGGTTTTCCAGTCTGCCGGCATGCCGGTTCTCTTGGCGATATCGGCAAACACCTCAGAGTCGGTAGGCTTTTTGCCGGTTATGAGCGTGTAGCCAAGGCCGGGTAAGCCGTCATTCACCACGCTGCTTACCTGGTCTCTCCAGGGGGTGATGTAAGTATCGGGCATTTGGGGGCCCGGGAGCATGTTCAGCCCGCGGTTGCTGACAAACATCGGCACTTCGAACAGAATTGTTTCCGTGGGGGCGCTGCCATAAAGCCAGCCCGCCGGGTTTGAGATGCTGACGAAAGAGGCGCAGCCGCGGCCAACGGGTTTATAAAAATTGGTGGTACCGTCGCAGATTTGCATGATGCCTTCGGCATTTGTGCCCGGTCTAGTGCCGGCAAGGATCTGGATACCGTTATTCGCGTCCTTCATGGCGCCCGGAAGTTGCTTTACGGCTTCCACGAGGTCAGGGAATACAGTCAGGCCGCCATCGGCGCCGTTAGCCCCTTTTCCGCCTGTTTTCCAAAGCCAGCCCATCTTTTCCTTGCTTTTCTGCCTTTCAGCAGGGTTTATTCCTACGCTATTAACATAACATAATACCCTCAATTCCATTATGAATTATTGATGACACGGGGGCCTGAAACTGTGTGACAGCACCTGTCACAATTGCCTTATTTCAAGGCTTTAGCAGCTTGAGCAGGGCCGCATGGTCGCAAGCGTAGCAACTATAGGCAAAACCTAGGTAATGCGTGGGCGTAAAGCCCGGCCTTGTGGGGGCAAAGTCACCAAAAAGGATGGGGGTGCAGCCGGCCGCGGCGGCCGCCTCCAGGTCCACCTCGCTGTCGCCCACGAACCAGATCTCCGGGCCGGCAGGCATTTCGAGGTGCGAAAGGGCCAGGTGCACCGGGTCCGGGTGGGGTTTGTCGCGGGCGGCGTCATCCGAGCCCACCACCGAAGAGAAATATTTGTCCCAGCCGAGGTGCTTTACCTCGGCGCGCAGCGTGTGTCCCTTCTTGTTGCTCACGACCAGGGTGGGAATGCCGTGTTCAACGGCCAAGGTCAGCAATTCCACGGCCCCGGGCAGCGCTTCCAGCATTTCGAGGTGCCGGGCCTTGTAGCGGTCCTGGTAGAGCTGGCCGGCCTTCTGCCAGCCCTCGCCGAACAGCTCGGGGAAGGAATCGCGCATAGATTTTTTCACGCGCTCCTTGGTTTCCTGCAGCGTCCATGGTTTGTGGCCCATTTCGGTGAAGGTGTCATGCAGCGCGGCGTGGATCACCGGCCAGGTGTTCACCAGCGTGTTATCCCAGTCAAAAATGATCGCCTTGGGCTTGGGCAGGTTCATGCGAAATTCCGCCCGGTCTGCTTGAAAATGTAGAGGTGGTAGAGGCGCATAATCTTCTTCGTCACCTCACCCGGCTTGCCGCTGCCGATCTTGTGGCCGTCGATGGTGACGATGGGCAGCACGTTCGGGCTGGTGCTGGTGATGAAGGCTTCCTCCGCCGCCTTCACCTCGTCTACGAAAAAGGGCCGCTCCTGCACGCCGATGCCGTTTTCGCGCGCCAGCTTCAGCACCGCGTGGCGGCTGATGCCGGGCAGGATGTGGTGGTCCGCCGGGTGGGTGATCACCCCCTTGGGTGTTACGATATAGGCATTGGAGGCCGAGCCCTCGGTAATGCTGCCGTCCGGCAGGGTGAGCCACACTTCACGCGCGCCCTCTTCCACCGCCGCCTGTTTAGCCATTACGTTAGCAAGCAGCGCGATGCTCTTGATGTCACAGTTTTTCCAGCGCTCGTCCGGCCGCGTGATCACGGCCGCGCCGTCGGCAATCTGGTGCGGCTTGGGCAGCTTCGGCGCGCAGACTGTCATCGTCAAAATTGGCCGCGTGCCGGGCTTAGGAAAAGCGTGATCGCGTGGGGCGATGCCGCGGGTGACCTGCAAATAGACCGCGCCATCCGTGCGGTGGTTGCGCTCGATCAGCTCGCGCATCACCAGCTTCAGCGGCTCCCAGCCCATCGGCGCCGGGATTTTAAGCAGTGAGAGCGAGCGGCCCAGCCGCGCGAGATGCGGGTCCACATCCAGGAAGTTGCCGTTGTAAAAGGCGATGTATTCATACACCCCGTCCGCCAGCTGGTAGCCGCGGTCTTCAATATGCGTCACGGCATTGGCGTGCTCTACATAGGCGCCATCCACGTAGGAAATACGGGTCATGGCGTGAACTCACGCGGTGCGTAGCCGAAATCGCGCGCGGCGTTCTCCTGCGTAAAGGTGAGGTTGGTGTTCATGCGCCGTGCCATCTCTGCGTTCACGTGCGTTTTGTGCAGCAAGCGGCCCGCCACGTCAAGCAGCAGCGGCAGCGAGCGGAGCATGAGGATGCGCGGGCGTTTGCCGCAGCTGGCAAAAACGCGCACCACCATGTCCCGGTAGGTCAGCGTCTCGCCGCCGCTGACGTCATAGGCCCGGCCAACACTGCGCTCCGAGAGCAGCGCGTTGATGGCCGCGATGGCGAGGTCTTCCGCGTGCACGGGCTGGCGCAGGCCGCCCGCGGGCGGGTAAAGCGGGAAAAAGCCGAAGCGGCGGATGAAGCGCTTGATGCGCGCAACATTGGCATCCAGCCCTGTGCCGTAGATCAGCGTCGGCCGCAGGATGGTGGCCTTGCCTGCCAGCGCCTCCTCCGCTTTTTGTAGTTTCTGCGCGGTGAGGCGTTCATTCCGGTCGGTGGAATGTTCCTTGGCAAAAACGGAGGTGGAGCCGAAAGCCACGGTTTTCTGGCGCGCGGCCAGCGCCGGTTGCAGCAGCCACAGCGGCGCGCAATGCACCATGAAATGCGCCGAGGGCGGGATGAAACCCGGCGTGTTGATGTCTGAACGCACCCATTCCAGACCATCGACGGGAATGGCAAACCCCTCCCCGCGCGTCACCGCTTTTACATGCGCGCCCGCGCCCAGCAGGCGGCCCGCGAGCAGCATGCCCACGGGTGACGTGGCGCCGGTGACCAGCACGGTTTTTCCGGCTAGGTCATGCACCGGTTTCTTGTCGCGCGAGGCCAGCAGCAGCATGAGTTTCGCGCTGAAATCCACGGTAGAGGTGTTGCGCGGCAACACGGATTTCACGGCGCAGCGCAGCCAGATGGGCACAATCATCCACGGCAGTGCCGTGGGGAAATGCAGCCGGAAATAGCGCGAAAAACCCTCTGCCTTGCAGCGTTCGATAAACCGGGAGGAAGATTCGCTGGTAGAGAGAAAATGCACGGCCGACGCCTCCGGCACGAACATCACCGTGCGCCCCGCGCGCTGGATGCGCAGGCAGAGATCCAAATCTTCCACGTGCAGGAAATAGCCCTCGTCCAGCCCGCCCAGCTGCGTGTATTCGCCGCGGCGGAAAAACATGAACGCGCCGGAAATGGCGGGCACGGCGCAAGCGCGCGTGGGTGCAGCCTTGCGGTGGTTGTTGAGGCGCTTCAGCGGCAGCAGGCGGTGCAGGCCCGTACTCTCGGTAAACGCGGTAAATGGCGTCAGCAGCTCGCGGCGGCTGCCGCGCTGCTCGCTGCCGTCCGCATTCAACAGGCGGCAGCCTGCGACCATCGCCTCCGGGTGGTTCTGCATGGCAACCGCCATGGTCACCAGCGTATTTTCCGGCAGCAGGCAGTCCGGATTCAGCAGTAGCAGGTAGCGGCCCGTGGCGGCTTGCGCGCCGAGATTGCAGCCCTTCGCAAACCCCACATTGCCGTGCCCGGTGACTATTTTAAGTCGTGAGTCGCTAGTCGTGAGTTGTAAGTGCTCAAAAGTTCCGGGGGGATTGCCGTTATCCACCACAATGAGTTCATGCAGCCCTTCCTGCTTCAGCACGCTTTGCACCGCGTGTTTCAGCACTGCGCCGGTGCGGTACGAAACCATGACCACGCTGGTGGAGGCGGTGCCTACCATACGACAGGATTACTCTTGTAATGCGAAAACAGCGGCAGATTGCGGTCGCGCTCCACCAACGTTGGCGCCGCCACCGGCCACCTGATACCAAGCTCCGGGTCGTCAAACCGCACGCCGCCTTCGCCTGCGGGATTATAAGGCGTGGTCACCTTGTAAATCACGTCCGCCGTTTCATTGCCCATGACGCAGAACCCATGCGCAAACCCCGGCGGCACCCAGAGCAGCAGGCCGTTTTCGCCTGTCAGCTCCAGCCCGAAATGCTGCCCGAAGGTGGGCGAATTATTGCGCATGTCTATCGCCACATCCCAGATTTTGCCAGTGATCGCGCCCACCAGCTTGCCCTGCCCCGGCCCGGTCTGCCAGTGCATGCCCCGCAAGATGCCGGGGGCGGAACGCGAGTGGTTGTCTTGCGCGAAATGCGTGGGCAGGCCCGCTTCCTTGAAACGTGCCTCATTATAGCGCTCGACAAAAAAGCCGCGCGCGTCTCCATGCACTTTCAATTCCACGACCAGCAGGTTCTCAAGAGGCGTCTTACGAACGAACATACTTGTTCTTCATACACACCTTCAGCCCGTCCTGCCACTGCGGTAATGCGATCCCCAGTACGCGCTGCGCCTTGTTGCAGGAGAGGCGCGAATTGCGCGGGCGGCGCGCCGGGGTGGGGAATTCAGCGCTCGTGATGCGCTCCACCCGTTGCACGCGCAGGCGTTCGCCCAGCGCCTTGGCTTCAGCAAAAATGGCCTCGGCAAAGCCGTGCCAGGTGGTCACCCCGCCGTGGCAGATATGGTAGACGCCGGACGGAAATTGCGGCGCGTTCTGGAATTTTTGGAAGGCCTTGAGGGTCACCTCCGCCAGGTGCCCGGCATAAGTGGGCGCGCCGTGCTGGTCATCCACCACGCGCAAGACCTCTTTTTCACGTGCGAGGTTCATCATGGTGTTGAGGAAATTGCGGTTGTTTTCGTCATACACCCAGGAGGTGCGGAAGATCATGTATTTGGCACCGGAGGCGATGATGGCCGCCTCGCCCGCCCACTTGCTGCGGCCGTATGTATTGCAGGGGTGGGTTTCATCATCCTCCGTCCACGGGTTGGTGCCCAGCCCGTCGAACACGTAATCCGTGGAATAATGGATGAAGGGAATACCCCGCTTCTTGCACCAGTCCGCCATGATGCCCGGCGCCTCGGTGTTAAGCGCCCAGGCGTTCTGGCGGTCGGCCTCCGCCTGGTCCACCAGCGTGTAGGCGGCGGCGTTGATGATGGCCGTGGGGGTGTACTGGTCCAGTTTTTTGACGATGGAGCCGGTCTGGGTGAGGTCCAGTTCGTCCTTGTCCAGCGCGATGCAGACAGGCCGCAAAAGCTTGACCAGCGCGCTTCCAACCTGCCCTTTACAGCCCGTTATAAGTAACATGCGAGGGGGACCATAGCGCTATGTCACCGTTTTGTCACAAAAATCTTCTGGTTTCCAAGGTGTTAATTATATATTATCCTGTAAGATATAGACTAGATGCGGATTACCTAAGGAGGCGGTTATGAAAATTACAGTCGGTAAAGTGGTAGCCGGAGCGGCCATCGCGGGCGGCGCGGTATTGCTTCTCGGGGCGGCGTCCGAGGGCGGTATCGGCAAGGTTATTGAAGATATCGGAAACTGGATCGGAAAGCTGTTTGGCGGCGGTGGCCCGGAAATCGATTCCGACAAACTGGGTAAATTACTGGAATCCCGCACGGGGCAGGCCGTGGCAGGCGCAGGCCTGCTGGGCGGCGGCTACGCGCTGCACCGCTCCATGCACCGCCATGAACAGGAATTGCGCGACAACCAGATGGATGCGGCAGCCAATGTGCCGGTCGAGGGCGGTTTTGCCGAGCAGATTGCCATGGACCGCGCCATGATGCGCGCCCGTTCGGCAATGATGGCACAGACTCCCGAATTCGCTGGCATGCAGCGCGGTTAACCCGTTTCTTTCACTAGTTTTTAATGATTATCCGGCAATCTTAGGCCATGACTGCCGAACCCCTCAACCCGGACAATGTCGCCCGCCTGGTGATGCTCACCTACGGACGCATGGAAGATGGCAAGGGCACCTACTGGTGTTACGTGGCCGTCAAGCCCAATGAGTTTGACCGGTTCAACGCCAGCCTCAAGGCAGGGAAACTCAACCTGCACACGTTCCGGGAAGACGGTTTTGGCGAAGTGCTGGTCTCCGGGCCGGGGCTTTACCCGCCCCAGGAGGTCACCAAGCAGATCGCCAAAGCCTTCAATACGGCGGTGACGGAGCTTTTCAACAACGAGGAGCCCAAGTCGCTAATCGCCCGAAAAATCGAGGAACTTAGGAAAAAGGCCGAGGAAAACAGCTAAATCCCAATGTTCACAAAAGTGTCATGCACATTTGTTGGACGTTGATTTAATATAGGTTATAACAAAACGTAGTTGCACACGGGTTAAGGAGAAAAACATGGCAATAGGTATCGGATTAAGCGCTCTTTCCGCACGGATCGATGAGATCAGCCGCATCGCGGTAGCGCAAGTAGCTGCCCCTGACACTGCGCTCGGTGTAGCCAAAACAAGTGCTATCGCGGGTGCTGCTTCCGTAGCTGCAGCGACCGGTGTGATGGCGTCGAAGGGTGACCCCGCTTCGCAACTGCACCACCTGCACCAGCAGATGGATAGCGGCAAGAAAATCGTCTAAGATAAATATCCCCCTAAAAAGCCCCGCCTCCGCGGGGCTTTTTTATTGCGCTGTCATCGCCCGAATCGCGTAGCGATTATAGGGCGATCCATGCCGCAACATGGATTCCCCTATAGTTGCTTCGCAACTCGGGGAATGACGATCTGGCGAATCAAAAATTTTCTTTCCATATTTGCAGCCGACAGCCTAAAACTATCGCATGAAGGTGGTTGATATGTCATGCCGCACGTGTTGCGGCATCTCCCGGAAATTGCAGGAGACCCCGCAACAAGTGCGGGGTGACGAATTATGAAGGTGGTGGTTCTTGGTTCCGGCGTGATCGGCGTGACGACAGCGTACGTGCTGGCTTCGCGCGGGCATGAGGTTACGGTCATTGACCGCAAGAACGAGTGCGGCGCCGAAACCAGCTTTGCCAACGGCGGTCAGCTTTCCTACAGCTACGGTGAACCCTGGCCCACTCCCGGCGTGCTGAAGAAGCTGCCCAAATGGCTGCTGGACCCCAACTCTCCCCTCATCTTCCGCCTGCGCTGGGACCCGGACATGTTCCGCTGGGGCCTGCAATTCCTCGCCCACTGCACCACCGCGCGGGCCGAGCGCGGCACGGTGAACCTGCTCAGGCTCGGGCTTTACAGCCGCTTGAAGATGCAGGAGCTGGTGGCCGAGGCGCAGGTTGATTTCGATTACGCCGAAACCGGTATCCTGCAGGTGTTCAAGACCGAGAAGGATTTCAAGGCCGCGTTGGAGCAGGCCTCATTCCAGGCCAAGTTCGGCGTCGAGCAGAAGGTGCTGACGCGCGAGGAAGTGCTGGAATCCGAGCCCGCCCTCACCCCCGCCGGGTCGGATATCACCGGCGGCCTGCTCTCGCCGCAGGACGCCATCGGCGATGCGTACAAGTTCTGCGTCGAGCTGATGAAGCGCGGTAGCGCAAAATTCGGCGTAAAATACCATTGCGATACGGATATCCGCTCCATCGTGGCTGAAGACGGGCGCATCGTTTCTGTTACCACGGACAAAGGCGAGCACACCGCCGATGCTTATGTTATGGCGCTTGGTTCCTACACCCCGCTTTTCCTGCAGGGGCTGGGCATCCGCATCCCGGTTTATCCCATGAAGGGCTACAGCTTCACCATCGCCGGTTCGCACGGTTTGAAGAAAAGCGTGATGGACAACACGCACAAGATTGTCTTCACCCCGCTGGGAGACCGCCTGCGCGTGGCCGGCACCGCCGAGCTCGCGGGTTATAATGACATGGTCCTCGAGCAGCGCATGAAGCCCATGGTCAAGGCATCAAAAGCCCTCTTCCCCAACATCAACTGGGACAACCGCACGCATGAATGGGCGTGTTTGCGCGCCGCCACGCCAAGCTGCATGCCCATACTGGGCGCGACACCGCTTGAAAATCTTTTCCTCAACACCGGCCACGGCACGCTGGGCTGGACGCAGGCCGCGGGCTGCGCCGCCATCGTCGCCGATGTCATGGAAAAGCGCACCCCCGGCATCACGCTGGACGGGTTGACCATGGAGGCGGCATGACCTTCGTGATCTATGACTGGGGCGGGCTGAACACGCTGCTCTTCGAGGTGATCAACCGCGATTTCGGGCCGCGTTACGATGAAATGATGCTCCTCCTCTCCCGCGCCGGCGAACCCGCGAGCTTCAAGTTTTACCTCGGCGCGCTGGCGATCTGCCTGTTCGGCGAGCTGGCGCAGCTGAAATACAAGCGGCAGGCTGTCACGCCTGAGCAGGTGCGCGCTGTGTTTGCCATGCTCATCCTCATGGTCATGGGCTACGCGGCGTTTGGCCTGGTGGTGGGGCTGCTCAAATCCATCGTCAACGTGCCGCGGCCCTTCATGATTCCCGAGATCCGCGCCGCCATGCATTTCGCTGGTCCGTACCCAGATCCGGCCGAGTACCAGGCGAGCTTCCCCAGCGCGCACGCGGCGACCATGGCGTTCATCGTCACCGCGCTGTGGCGGCGGTTCAATGACCCGTTCGCCCACGGTGTGGGCGTAGTGATGGTGCTGCTGGTGGCGTGGTCGCGCGTCGCGGTGGGCATGCAGTTCCCGGCAGACGTGGTGGCGGGTGTGATTGTGGGTGTGGGCGTGGCCCTGCTCATCCGCAATTATGTTTACCGCATGATGCGCCTGAAGCCATGAGCATGCGCACACGGGAACTGGCGGTGCCCTACGCCACGCACACGGGCGAAACTTTCCGCATGACGTGGTATGAATGGGGCCCGGAAGACGCGCCACCGGTGGTGTGCGTGCACGGCCTCACCCGCAACGGCCGGGATTTTGATTTCCTCGCGCAAAAACTCGCGCAGAAATTCCGCGTCATCGCGCCGGATATGCCGGGGCGCGGCAAGAGCGAATGGCTGAAATACCCGGAGGAATACAACCTTGCTTCCTATGCCGCGTACATGCTTTTCCTGCTGCCGCAGCTTTTTCACGGACCCGTGCGCTGGGTGGGCACATCGATGGGCGGCATGCTGGGCATGGCACTCGCCGCGCAATTCCCCGGCATGGTCAGCGCGCTGGTGCTGAACGATGTCGGCTCTCTCATCCCCGGCCCGGCGCTGGCGCGGCTTAAAACTTATGTTGGTAAAGACGTGGTGTTTGAAACTCGCGCCGCTGCGGAAGCCCGCTTCCGCGAGATATACACCCCGTTCGGCATTAAGAGCCAGCTGGTGTGGAAACACCTGTTCGACCACAGCTTCATGCCGCAGGCAGACGGCACCGTGCGCATGGCCTATGATCCCGCCATCGCCGCCGCCCTGCAGGCAGACCCGGAGCCTAAAGACGTTTCACTGGAAGCCGTGTGGGAAAAGGTCACCTGCCCGGTGCTGCTCATCCGCGGTGGCAAGTCTGATATTCTACCGGAAGCCGTTGCCGCCGCGATGGCGGAAAAACCGGGCGTGCAACTGCACACCGTGCCCGGCGTGGGCCACGCGCCGACGCTTACGGATGATATAGAAATCAATTTGATTATGGATTGGCTGTCATCCTGAACGAAGTGAAGGATCTACTTAAAAAAGTAGATTCTTCGCTTACGCTCAGAATGACAGGAAGAGAAAAGACTAATCGTTGCGATCAGCCATCTTGCGGGCGAGCTTGCGCTTGCGGCGCTGTGCCTCGGCCATTTCGCGTACGCGCCTTTCCGAGGGTTTCTCATAATGACGGCGCATTTTCATTTCGCGGAACAGGCCTTCACGCTGCATTTTTTTCTTCAGCGCGCGCAGGGCCTGGTCGACGTTGTTATCACGTACAATCACTTCTACCACTGAGCAGTTACCTCCCTTCGGGTTTTGCTGGTGATGATCGACCATTATGCAACAGCGGGCGCAGGAAGGCAAGACCCTAAAACGTAAGCAAAATCAAAGCGTGACGGTGGCGTAAAGGGGCCTGGAACAGGTGGTTTCCGAGCAGGGCTGGCAGGCCATATGCACGGTCACCGGCCCTTCGCCCCGCACGAAAGAAGCCGTAATTTCAACGCTCCCCGTATAAACCGGCAGCGTCCCCTGCACATACGGGAACTGCTTGCGGGTCACTTCCGGGAAATGCGTGGTGACCAGCCCCGCCACCCCCGGCCCGCGCAGATCAATCTGGATGGGCAGGATGTCCGGTGTTTCGGCGCGGAAGGCCTGCACGTGCCACCCTTCCGCGATTTTCACCGTGATGCGCGCTTCGCAGGCCTGTCCGTGCTCGGCCTTGCTGAGTTCGCCCGAAAGCTGCACCAACTCGGAATAAATCGGCATGGAGCCCTCACCCGGCCCCGTTTTCACCTGCGCGGGGAACAGGCGCATCAGCCCGCTCACAAACGTGGCGTTCTGCAGCGGAGAAACCTGCGAGACATGGGCTGAGAATGCATCAACCAGCTTCTTCGCCTGCTCCACCTGCCCCAGCGCTACCAGGTTCTGCAGCATGACGGCGTTGGGCGAAGGCAGCGCGCCGTCATCCACCGTGCAGATCGGCGCAATCCGCCCGCCCTGTTCGATGAAGGAATAATACCCGCCGGTTTCGGCATTCCACAAATGCTGGTCCGCCTCCTGCGCGAGGCGCGTAGCGTCTTCGGTTTTGCCCAGCGCGATGAGGCCCTTGATCAAATAGGCGTAATCTTCCAGCAGCGCCGGAAATTGCGGCCCGCCCCCGGCAAAGCCGTGCGCGAGTGTTCCGTCCGCCAGGCGGCAGCGCGTGAGGATGAAATGCGCCGCTTTTTCGGCGCGCTCACGGTAAGAAGGTTGCTTGAACACTTCCGCCCCTTCGGCGAGCGCGGCGATCATCAGCCCGTTCCAGCCGACGAGGATTTTATCGTCCAGCCGCGGCGCCTTGCGTGCATTGCGGGCGGGTAGCAGGATGTTGAAAATATGGTGCGCATGCCCCGCTACCTCTAAATATGTAAAACCACGGGCAGCCGCCGCCGCGGGCAGTGGCTGGGCGGCGTGCAGTACGCCCCCTGCGGGTGCGGGCATGCCGTAATGCGCGGGGATGGTGGAGATGATGTACATGTCGGTCAGGAATGCGAGCTGCGGCGGCGTCAGCAGCGCGGCAAGCTCGTTGGAGTTCCACGCGTAATACTCGCCCTCCACGCCATCCGTTTCGGCGTCAATGGCACTGTAGAACGCGCCCTCCGGCGAAGTGAACGGCCCGCCCACAAATTCCAGCACGCTGCGGGCGGTATCACCGGTGTAGGGATCGCCGGTTATGCGGTGATGCGCGGTAAAAGCCGCGGCCATCAGCGCCTGGTTGTAGAGCATCTTCTCGAAATGCGGCACCATCCAGTCCTTATCCACGGCATAGCGGTGGAAGCCACCGCCGATATGGTCATAAATGCCGCCTGCCGCCATGCGGTGCAGCGTGCGGTTGAGCATGGCCAGCGCGTGGTCGTCGCGCGTTTTTTCATAATATTCGGCGAGGAACAACAGATAGGCCTCGTGCGGGAATTTGGGCGCCTGGAAAAAGCCGCCCGCCCGCGGGTCATGGAAATGCTTCAGCTGTGCCAGCGTGCCGCGGGCAAGCGCGCCCACATCCAGCGCCACGCTGTGCCCCACCTGCGAAAGATGCGCGGTAATAACCCCGGTAATCTCCTCGCTCTGGCGTATCACCTCGTCCTGCTTCTGGTCCCACGCCTGCGAGACGGCAGCCAGTACACGAGGGAATCCGGGGCGCGTGCCCTGATCTGCCGGTGCGTAGGTGCCGCCCGCGTAAAACGGTTTCAGATCCGGCGTCAGGAACACGTTGTTGGGCCAGCCCGCTTCCTGCGTCATCAGCTGGCGGGCGAGCATGTAGATCTCGTCGAGGTCCGGGTGTTCCTCCCGGTCGATTTTTATATTGATGAAATGCTCGTTCATGAGTGCGGCGATGGAAGCGTTTTCAAAAACCTCGCGCTCCATCACGTGGCACCAGTAGCAGGTGGAATAGCCCACCGAGAGCAAGATGGGCTTGTTTTCCTGCTTAGCACGGTTGAGCGCCTCCTCCCCCCACGGGTACCATTGCACCGGGTTGTGGGCGTGCTGGCGTAGGTAGGGGCTGGCGGCTTTGGCTAATTGGTTCATGCGTAATGCCGCTCCAGTACGGCCACGGCGTGTTCGATGATGGGCAGGTGGTCCAGCCTGCCCACAGCCTTGTATTCGGCCATGGTCATCCAGGCGCGGGCGGCGGTGGTGGGAGCCACGGCGCTTTCCGGCAGCAGAGCGGCATCATTCTCCAGCTCGGCGGCGAACATCCACATGGATTTCTTCTCGCCGGTTTTCACGGAGGTGAAGGTTACCTCGCCGATATCAACGATGCGCTTAACCTTATCGCGGTCCAGCCCCAGCTCCTCCACCCCCTCGCGGAGCGCCGTTTCTTCCAGCGTTTCCAGCTTGGCACCGACAAAGGCCGGGTCGCGGATATCCTGCCACCGGCCGTTCAGCAGGTGCATGCGCGTGCCCTTGGCCAGCTGAAAGGGCGGCTCGCCTTTTTCCGGGCGCAGGCCCACCGGCTTCATCAGCAGGAAGCGCCAGTTTTCCGTTGTGGGGGCGGGCAGAAACGGTAGGATGCCTGCCTTGGTGAATACATTTTCCGACATATACAAAGCTATAGCATGACAAAGGAATATCTCAAGCTGGCCCACTCACTGGCCGACGTGGCCGGGGCGGCGATATTGCAGCATTTTCGCAAAGTCCTGCGCACCGAGGAAAAAGATGACGGCAGTCCCGTGACGCAGGCGGACAAGGAAGCCGAAGCCGCCATGCGCATGCTGATCCGCGAAAAATGCCCGGCGCACGGTATCTGGGGCGAGGAAGGCGGGCGTGAAAGAGACACCGCCACCCTGCAATGGGTGCTGGACCCCATCGACGGCACGAGGGCTTTCATGGCGGGCTACCCCACCTTCTCCACGCTGATCGCGCTGTGCGAAAACGGCGTGCCGAGACTGGGCGTGATAGACCAGCCGTTCCTGAAGGAACGCTGGGCGGCGGTGTATGAACCGATCGACGCGTTTTCACGCAAGGCGCCGGACATGCTCTCCATCGCCACCACCTCCATGCCGTATTTCACGCCGGAGCAGTGGAAGGCGTTCCAGCGCGCCTCGTTCAGCCACACGCTGGTGCAGGGCGGCGACGCCTATGCCTACGCGATGCTGGCATCCGGCCATTTGCACGCGGTGATCGACGCCGCCATGAAGCCGTATGATTTTTGCGCGCTGGTGCCGGTGGTGGAGGCTTCCGGCGGCGTGATCACGGATTGGTCCGGTAAGCACCTGACGTTGGAATCAAAAGGTGACGTGGTGGCGACGTGTAACCCGGAAGCGCACCAGCAGCTGCTGGATAGGCTCAATGGGTGAAATCCACATCATCGGCGCGGGCTTGGCGGGCTCGGAGGCGGCATGGCAGCTGGCCGAGCGCGGCTGCGCTGTTGTCATTCACGAAATGCGGCCCGTCCGTATGACGGAAGCCCACAAGACCGACGGCTGCGCCGAGCTCGTCTGCTCCAACTCCTTCCGCTCCGACGACCACAGCAAAAGCGCCATCGGCCTGCTGCACGAGGAAATGCGCCGCGCCGGGTCGCTCATCATGCGGGCGGGTGATGCGCACAAGCTGCCTGCGGGCGGCGCGCTGGCGGTGGACCGCGATGCGTTCTCGCAGGAAATCACCCACACGCTCAAAAACCACCCGCGCATCCGCTTCACGGCGGAAGAAGTCACGTCCCTGCCGCAGTGGGAAAACACCATCATTGCCACCGGCCCCCTCACCTCCACTTCGCTCGCTGAAAGCATCCAGCAGGTAACGGGCGAAAAATACCTCGCGTTTTTCGACGCCATCGCCCCCATCGTCTACAAAGAATCCATCGACATGAGCAAGGCGTGGATGCAGTCGCGCTACGACAAGGCGGGCCCCGGCGGTACGGGCAAGGACTACATCAACTGCCCGCTCACCAAGGAGCAGTACTACACCTTCATCGAAGCCCTCAACGCGGGCGAGAAAACCGAGTTCAAGGAATGGGAGAAAAACACGCCGTATTTTGAAGGCTGCCTGCCCATCGAGGTCATGGCCGCGCGCGGCGTGGAAACATTGGCGCACGGCCCGATGAAGCCGGTCGGCCTCACCAACCCGCATTCCCCGCAAAAACCCTATGCCGTGGTGCAGCTGCGGCAGGACAATAAATTGGGCACGCTCTACAACATCGTCGGCTTCCAGACCAAGCTGAAATACGCCGAGCAGACCCGCGTCCTGAAAATGATCCCCGGTTTAGAAAACGCGGAGTTCGCGCGGCTGGGTGGCCTGCACCGCAACACCTTCCTCAATTCGCCGAAGCTGCTGGCGCACGATCTGTGCCTCAAGGCCGCGCCCAACATCCGCTTCGCCGGGCAGATCACCGGCTGCGAAGGCTATGTTGAAAGCGCCGCCGTCGGCCTCATGGCCGGGCGCTTTGCCGCGGGATTGGCCGAACCGCCGCCCGCCACCACCGCCATGGGCGCGTTGCTTGCGCACATCACCGGCGGCGCCAACGCCGAGAGCTACCAGCCCATGAACGTGAATTTCGGCCTGTTCCCGCCGCTCGGCCGCGTCAAGAAGATGGACCGCCCCGCCGCCTACTGCGCCCGCGCGCTGAACGATCTTGCAGGCTGGCTCACCCCCTCACAAGCAGCAGCCTGAGCGGCAATAGTGGTCCTGGGTGCAGGCGGGCGATCAGCACTGCCTTGTGCCATTTCGCAGCCTCCGCGCCGATAACGCCACTCACCGCCTCCTCCAGCGCCTGCGATAACGGCGTGGGCGGCTCCGGCCATGCATGCTCCGCCACGTCCACCATCGGTGTAAAATCCACCGCGATATCCTTCAGCGCCTCCAGCACCGGGTGGCCCTGTATTTTCTTGCTCTCCAGGGCCTCCCGCCACCACGCGAAGCGCATCTGCGCCAGCAGTGCCTCATGCACTTTGGCGGCGATCTCCGCCAGCTCCACCTCCAGCGCCACCAGCGCCAGCGCCTTTGCCCGCGCGGGCGGTGCAAGCTTCAGGCAGCACAGATAAGCCGCGCGGTCCTTGCGGGCAAGGCTAATGCAGTGCTCTAACGGGTCCGTCATTGAAATTTTATCTTGTGCAGAGTAAGAGGTTTCATGTTATTGACTAAGCGAGAGTTTTGTAAAGTAGCGGCGGCGTTCATCGCGACTTGTGATAACGTTTTGGCCGCGCATGCACAGGAGAATGTTATGTCCCAGCCCCAAAAGAAAGAAGAATCCATGCCCTTCACCCTCCCCCCGCTGCCTTACGCGCAGAATGCGCTGGAGCCGCATATTTCCGCCAACACGCTTTCCTTTCATTACGGCAAGCACCATCAGACCTACGTCACCAACCTGAACAATCTGGTGAAAGACACGCCTATGGCAGGCATGAGCCTGGAGGAAGTCATTATGGCCTCGGCGAAAGACCCGGCCAAGGCGGGCATCTTCAACAACGCCGCGCAGGTGTGGAACCACACCTTCTACTGGCACTGCATGAAGCCGAACGGCGGCGGCAAGCCCACGGGTGAAGTTGCCAAAAAGATCGAGAGCGACCTTGGCGGCTACGACAAATTCAAGGAAGATTTCAAACAGGCCTGTGTCACGCAGTTCGGCAGCGGCTGGGGCTGGTTGGTGTTGGATGGCGGCAAGCTGAAAATCACCAAGACGCCGAATGCAGACCTGCCCATGGCGCACGGCCAGAAGGCTCTCCTCACCTGCGACGTATGGGAGCACGCCTATTACCTCGATTACCAGAACAAGCGCCCGGATTACGTCACCACCTTCCTCGACAAGCTGGTGAACTGGGATTTCGTGAACAAGAATCTCGGCTGATTGTCATCCTGAGCGTAGCGAAGGATCTACTTAAAGTAGATTCTTCACTTCGTTCAGAATGACAGGCTGTTTATATTGGCAACGTCTTCGGCTTGGTCTGTTTCAGCCAGGTTACAATCATCAGGCGGGTGACCAGCACGGCGGTAAACAGCGAAGCCACAAGACCGATGGAAAGCGTGATGCCGAAGCCTTTCACCGTACCCGAGCCGAAGTAATAAAGGATCAGCGCCGCCGAGAGCGTGGTGATGTGCGAGTCAATGATGGTGCCGAACGCCATGCGGAAGCCGCCCTCGATGGAGGCGTAAACGGTTTTTCCATTGCGCATTTCTTCACGCATGCGCTCATAAATAAGCACGTTGGTGTCCACCGCCATGCCCATGGTCAGCACGATACCGGCGATGCCAGGCAGCGTCAGTGTAGCCTGCAGCATGGACATCAAGGCCAGCACAATGAAGCCGTTTACGAGCATGGCGAGGTTGGCGAAGATGCCGAACAGCCCGTAGGCGGCGAGCATGAAAATAATCACCAGCACCGTGCCGATCAGTGCCGCCTTGGTACCGGCGGAGATGGAGTCGGAGCCAAGGCTTGGGCCCACCGAGCGTTCCTCAACGATTTTCAGCGGCGCCGGCAGCGCGCCCGCGCGAAGCAGCAGCGCGAGGTCATTGGCATCTTTCACGTCAAAATTGCCGGAGATTTCGCCGCTGCCGCCGATGATGGGCGTGCGGATTACCGGCGCGGTGATGACGCGGTTATCAAGCACAATGGCAAACGGCTTGCCGACATTGGCCGAGGTAATGGTGCCGAATTTGGCGGCACCCACGGCGTTGAAGCGGAAATTCACCACCGGCTCGCCCGTCTGCCCGTTATAGCCGGCGTGCGAATCCACCAGCATGTCGCCGGAGACTTCAACCTTGGTGAACACGGGGTATCTGTTCGGCCTGCCGTCCGGACCCTTGTCGCGGTCGTCGCCCAGGATGATGCGTGTGCCGGAAGGAACGGCGCCGGATTCCGCGTCTTCCGGGGTGACACTGTCATCCAGCAGGTGGAAAGTCATTTTCGCGGTCCGGCCGAGGAGTTCTTTCAAATGCTCGGGGTTATCAAGCCCCGGCACCTGCAGCACAATGCGGTCTTCGCCTTGCCGCTGGATGATGGGTTCGCGCGTACCGGTTTCATCGACGCGGCGGGCGACGATCTCCACGGACTGTTCAAGCACTAGGCTTTTGCGCTTGCGCTGCCATGTCTCGCCGTAGGAGACGTGGTAGTCCTCGCCTTTCTTCTCCACCGTGAGGTCCGGGTCCAGGCGGCGGATCACGTCTTCAATGGAAACATCCTGGTCTTCGCGTAAGGAAAATACCACCGCGCCGTCGCGCACGGCGAGGTTACGGTAGCCCACCTTGTCGGCGCGCAGGCGCGTGCGCACGTCATCTGTTAAGTTCTGCAGCTGCTCGCGCATGTAGGCGGCAAAATCCACCTCCATGAGCAGGTGGCTGCCGCCGCGCAAATCCAGCCCCAGGCTCACGGTGTTTTGCATGAAGCCGGGCAGCTTGGCGCGGTGTTCCTTGCTCAGGAAATTGGGGATAGCCATGACAATGCTGCCGATGCAGACAAAAAGAATCAGGGCGATTTTCCAGCGGGAGAAATGAAGCATAAAACCTCTGGCCGTCATCCCCGCGAAAGCGGGGATCTCAAGCGGCACAAGATCCCGGATAGCTCGCTTTGCTTACGAAAGCAAGCTTTCGAGCAAAGCGGCTTCCGGGATGACAATTTTCTAAGCGGCAAAGCCGCTAAGAAAATATGTCAATTATCGTTAGCGGTGTCCGCGGGCATCTTGCTGTCATCCAGCACTTCGATGATGGTATCTTTCGCCACGCGTACCTTCACGTTCGGCGCGATTTCAACCACGATGATGCTGTCGCTCTCCAGCTTGGAAATAATACCAACAATACCGCCGCCGGTGAGCACGCGGCTGCCCTTTTTCATGGTGCCCAGCATGGCCTTGTGCTCGTTCAGGCGCTTCTGCTGCGGGCGGATGAGGAGGAAATAGAAGATACCGAACAGCAGGCCCAGGAAGACCAGCGTGTCCATGAGCATCTTGTCCATGGAGAGTTCGTAGGGTGCTTGCTCGGTGGGCGTGGTGGTAAGCGCGGTGGTGGCGGTCTTGCCACCCTCGTCTTTCACGGCAATCTTGCTGTCGGCAGCCACCGGCCGGGCTACTTAATCTTGGCTTCGGTGAATTCCACGTGCTTGCGCACCTTGGGATCGTACTTCTTCAGCTTGAGCTTTTCCGTCTGCTTCTTGGGGTTCTTCTGGGCGACGTAGTAGTAGCCCGTGTCGGCAGAGCTAACCAGCTTGATGAGCAATATGTTTTTCTTGGCCATGGCGGCACGCGTCCTTTTCGATTAGAGGCGTGAAAAATAGCGATTTTGCGGGGGGTGTCAAGCCTTTCCCTTTGACATTCGCTTTTTCAGGCGGTTATCTGCTTGGCCATGGCCCAAAAAATACGAAAAGTAGTGTTCCCCGTGGGTGGTTTCGGCACCCGCTTCCTGCCCGCAACCAAGTCAATTCCCAAGGAAATGCTGCCGGTGGTGGACAAGCCCATCATCCACTACGCCTTTGAAGAGGCCGCTGCCGCCGGGATGGAGCAGTTCATCTTCGTCACCGGGCGCAACAAGAGCACCATCGACAACCATTTTGACCATTCCTACGAGCTGGAAACGCATTTATCCAATATAAACAAGCAGAAAGAGCTGGCGCGGGCGAAGAACTTCCTGCCCGGTCCCGGCAATATCATGTTCACCCGCCAGCAGCAGATGAAGGGCCTCGGCCACGCCATCTGGTGCGCCCGCCACATGGTGGGGGACGAGCCCTTCGCGGTGATCCTCGCCGACGACATGGTGCTCTCCAAAAAACCCTGCCTGAAGCAGATGGTGGAAGCCTACAAGAAAACCGGCGGCAATTTGCTGGGGGTAGCCGAGGTTCCCCGCGCTAAAACCAGCAGCTACGGCATCGTCGATATCGACAAAAAAGCCAAAACGGAAAAAAACGTGGTGAAGGCAAAAGCACTGGTCGAAAAGCCCGCGCCCGAGAAAGCCCCCTCCACGCTTTCCATCATCGGCCGCTACATCCTGCAGCCCGAGGTGTTTGACATCCTCGCCAAGCAGAAACCCGGCGCTGGCGGCGAAATCCAGCTCACCGACGCCATCAACGCGCTCATCTCCACGCAGGACGTGTTCGGCTTCCAGTATGAAGGCACGCGCTACGATTGCGGCAACCAGCTGGGCTATGTCAGCGCCAACCTCGCCTACGCGCTGGAGCGGCCGGAGATCAAGGAACAGGTTCGTAAGAATGCACGTGAAATTCTAGAAAAAAATTAGGGAGTAACAATATGCAAAAACAGGAAGTTCTCGATATCCTTAGGCCAGTTGCTGAACGCACGGTAGATGGCCAACCCAATCATGATAATTGTATCATCTTCAGGGGGACGGCTGACCCCCGCCCGGGCGATGCGGCAGAGACAGAAGTCGAAATGGCTTTCAAGAACGCAGGCGAGCGCGACCAAGTACTGGCGGTCCTGTCGACCTATCTGGGCGTAACAGTCACTCCCGTTGCAAGCCGGGAGCTTCCCTATACGCCCATGACCGACATCGAGCGTACCAGTCCCGAGGCGGTCCTAATACGCGGAGAACCTGCGGAAAGGATACAGGAGCTTGTGTTGGAAGGGGGGCTTTCCCACAAATTCGAGAAAGCGCGTAGCCGCGGCTTTGCGGATACGTATCCTGCCCGTTAAACTATGCGTATTGCCGTTATAGGAACAGGTTATGTGGGCCTTGTGACCGGCGCCTGCTTCGCCGATCTCGGGCATGATGTGACCTGCGTAGACTCCGACGCCAGCAAAATCGAACTCCTCAACGCCGGCAAATGCCCGCTCTATGAGCCGGGCCTCGCCGAGATGATTACCCGCAACCGCGAGGCAAAACGCCTGCACTTCACGCGCGACACGGCGGAAACCTGCGCGTCAGCGGAAATCATTTTCATCGCCGTGGGCACACCCGCCTCGGAGCAGGACGGCCTGCCGGACCTCGGGCAAATAAAGGCCGCCACCGCCGCCGTGGCGCGCGCGGCGAAAGACGGCGCCGTTATCGTCATCAAATCCACGGTCCCCATCGGCACGGTGCGCGTCACCGCGCAGCAGGTGGCGGAGTTCCGGGGCAACACCGGCCCGGTGGTCGCCTCCAACCCCGAATTCCTGCGCCAGGGCAGCGCGGTGGACGATTTCATGACGCCGGACCGCATCGTCATCGGCGTCAACAGCAACACCGCGCGCGACAAGCTGACCGAGCTTTACCTGCCGTTCACGGAAAACGGCATCCCCCTAATCGTCACCACGTTTGAAAGCGCGGAGATGATCAAGTACGCCGCCAACACCATGCTGGCCGCCAAGATCGCCTTCATCAACGAAATCGCCGACATCTGCGAAAAAGTCAGCGCCAACATTCGCGACGTCGCCCGCGGCGTGGGCCTGGACCCGCGCATCGGCAGCCAGTTCCTGCAGGCGGGCCCCGGCTTCGGCGGCTCCTGCTTCCCCAAAGATACGCAGGCGCTGCAGGGCATCGCCAATTCGCACACGCTCATCACGCCGCTGGTGGACGCCGTGGTCACCAGCAATTTGCAGCGCAAGCACCGCATGCTGGAGAAAATTATCAAGGTGTGCGGCGGCAGCGTGAAGGGCAAGACCATCGCCCTGCTCGGCCTCACCTTCAAGCCGGAGACGGACGATCTGCGTGAGAGCGTGAGCCTGACTCTTCTGCCTGCCCTGCTAGCTCAGGGCGCCCGCATGCGGACCTATGATCCGCAGGGCATGGAGCATGCGAAGCGCATTTTCAGCGGCCTGCCTACGCCGGAGCGAAGCTCTGGCTTCGCGCAGGCAGGTGATATCGCATGGGCTTCCGACGTCTATGACGCGGTCAAGGGCGCCGACGCCGCGGTGGTGATCACGGAGTGGAACGAATTCAAATCAGCGGACCTGGTGCACATGGGCGGGCTGATGAAAACCCCGCTGGTGATAGACCTGCGCAATATTTACAAGCGCCGCCGCATGGTGGCCGCCGGGTTCCGCTATGTGTCTATTGGCCGTTCGGAAGTGTCGCCCGAGCACCCGGATGTGATTGACTTATTGCCCGAGACCGAAGAAGCGGCTTAGCCCATTATTTTAATCATAGTTGCTACCTGCAGTGTCATCATGGCCATAAAGCCGGTAGCCACCCATTTGATAATCTCAGCCTTGATCTCTACCATTTCAGTTTTGAGGGTAGACATATCGGATTTCAGAAGTGAGATATCAGCTTTAGTTGCTAGGTTTTCTATTTCTGAAAAATTGTTTTCGCGTATCGTATCCACAATAGCGGCTGCCTGCTTTTCTGATACACCTTCAGCGGTGAGTTTGCGAATGGCTTTGTACGTATCGAATGTAATGGCGTTCATGGTGTTTATTTTATCGCAAGAGAAAGCACGTACAAGTTGTATTATTCTCAACTTACGCGAGAGTGAGTTAACCTCTGCCCTTATACGGCCCCACACCCTGCTCCGGCACCCACACCTGCGCGGGCTTCTTCCCATGCTCGTAAAACACGTCAATCGGTATACCCCCCCGGGGATACCAGTAGCCGCCGATGCGGATCCACTTCGGCTTAATGTCGCGCACGATGCGCTTGCCGATGGCCACGGTGCAGTCTTCATGAAAGGCGCCGTGGTTGCGGAAGGAAAACAGGTAAAGCTTAAGCGACTTGCTTTCCAGCAGCCATGCATCCGGCACGTAGTCGATCACCAGCTGCGCGAAATCCGGCTGGCCGGTAATGGGGCAGAGCGAGGTAAATTCCGGGCAGGTAAAACGCACCGCGTAATCCGTGCCGGGATGCGGGTTTTTGATCTTCTCCAGCTTCGCCGCACTGGGCGAAGCCGGGACAGGAGTTTTCTTACCAAGCTGAGTCAATGCCATCGCGGCAGTTTATGTATCTTCGGGTACATATCAAGTTCTTTATTTACAATCACTTATCTAATTTCCAACGCTGTAAAAAACGATGTCATCCCAACTTCACATAAAAAAATCTGAAAAAATAATAGACTAGCATTGGAGAAACCTATGGAAAACTGGGATACCAGGCAGCTTGCAGGCGTTGGGTTCCTGATTGGCAACGCAACGCTGTTTGCCAACGGGCTGATCGCGCATCTGCATGGTGATACGCCGGAGCTCAAGCGCGCCGGTGTAAGCCGCATGACCGCTGCGATGGCGTGGAACGCCGGCGGTGTGTTCCTGGCCAAATACGGCAAGCTGGCCGTGCCCAAGCAGCTGGAGCGGCTGGAGAGTAAGCTCGCGGTGCATCTGCAAGAACAGGGCGTGGCGCTGGATGCGGATGCTCTGCGCAAGGCCGACGAGGAAACGCGCCGCGGCACGTTTCAGAAGCTGGAAGATTATTTCTACGAGCATCCTATCGAAATGGCGAACTACGCAAACAGCATAGCCTCGGGCGGCATGCTGATCAGCGGCATCTTGCGCCGCTACCGCGGAGAACAGAGCGCAGGTAATGCCAATCTCGGCATTGGGGTGCTGGCGCTTGGTGCTTCCGCGCTGGTGTTGCTCACGCCGGAGCGCACCAAGGAGCAGATCGAAGAAAGCGGCCAGGGCGGCACGTTGTCGGGCAAATTGCAGGAACGCCCCCTTGCCTATGCCGCGCCTTTGTTTCTGGCGGGGGATCTTACCTTCGCCGGACAGGCCTGGGGTGAACATCAAAGTGCTAGAACGCTGCCTGCGGGCAATCCCATGAAAGCATGGATGCCGGTGATGTCGTTGCTCTCGGTGGCCACACTGGCCACGTTTTTCGGCGGCGATGCGTTGACTGGCGTTAGTTCTAAAAAAATGAGCGGTACGCCGGAAGAGCACAGTGCGGCGCAGGAACAGGTGGTGCAGGCTGCAGCGAAGATGCTGGCCGCCGAATCGCTGGAGCGCCGCGAAGCGCTGGTGGATGACGCCGTGGATTACATGAGCAAGCAGCAATGGCTGCGCATGGTGGAATTAAAGCCCGAAGCGCTGAAAACCCGCATCATGGACGCCATTGAGCAGCAAGTTGTGCCAGTCCCTGCCATGGCAATGGAGCGCTAGGTTTCCTACAGACTTTTTATTATTTTCAGCCTCTCCTTAAAGCAAAGGAGAGTGTTATGACCGACAAGCGCAAGGACGTGGGCAACCGGCAATACCTGGCCGAGTTGGACCGCATTGACGACATGGGCGGCGTGCTGGTGCCTGAGTCTGTGCCCAGACCCATCGAGGATGCCATGATCGAGGCGGAGATGGAGCTGCCCCACACGGCCCGTAAAGCCCCGTCGGACCTGCAGGGCATGAAGATTGACGAGGACATGGCGGGGGATGATGAACTCCTGCTCATTCAGGCCGGAGAGGATTTAATGCGCGTGGAGCAGAACCGCCCGCGTGCCGAGCGCCGCGCCGCCAACGAGGAAGAGCCGCAGATGGTCCGCAACGGGCATTTCGTAGAAGAAAGCTAGTCCCTTCCGGCTTCCTTCCTCCCATGCCACACTGCATTGTCATCCCGGCGCATGCCGGGATCCGGTTAAAAAATATGTGCTATAATTCGATGAAAGTTACGCAGCAATGCAAAAAAAACCCGCTAAATTCGCAGTTTTTTGCGAGTCAATAATTTGAATATAAAGAAAAAACCTAAAAACCCAATTCCCGGCTCAAACTAGTCAGAATATGGGGCGAGTGACGGGAGTCGAACCCGCGACCTCCAGAATCACAATCTGGCGCTCTAACCAATTGAGCTACACCCGCCATCAAGACAAGGGTTTAGGGATTAGGCATTGGGGGGGTAGAAGTCAAGCGTGGGCTTTGCGGTAATGCGCTTTCAAGGCCTTGGCCACGTCCGGCGAGACAAACGTGCCGATATCACCCCCTAAACGGGCAATCTGCTTGACGAAACGGGAAGAAATGAAATGCGTGTCCTCCGAGGCGGTTAGGAAAACCGTCTCGATGCCGGGCTTAAGGCGGGCGTTCATGCAGGCCATCTGGAATTCGTACTCGTAGTCCGAGACGGCCCGGATCCCGCGGATGATGAGGCTGGCGCCGATCTCCTCGGCGAAATTGACCAGCAGCCCTGGGAAGGAACGCACCTCGATGCGGTGGCCATCCGGGTCGATATGGCGGATATCGGCCTCTACCAGCTGGCGGCGTTCCTCCAGCGGGAAAACCGGGTCCTTGCCTGAATCCAGCGCTACGCCGATGACGAGCTTGTCCACCACGTGCAGGGCGCGGCGGATGATGTCCATGTGTCCCACGGTGATGGGGTCGAACGTTCCGGGGTAAATGCCGGTTCGGGTGGTACTCATGGCGGATTATTCCGCGCTACCGTTTTCCGCATCCGGCGCCTCGCCGACTTCCGCTTCCGTTCCTGCCGGGATGCGCACCACGGAGACCACCTTCTCGCCCTCGGCGGTTTTCAGGATGGTGACGCCCTGCGTGTTGCGGCCCGCGATGCGGATGTCTTTCACGGGGGTGCGGATCAGTGTGGCCTTATTGGTCATCAGCATGGACTGGTCTGTGTCTGCCACCGGGAAGCTCGCCACCACCTTGCCGTTGCGGGTGTTGGTGATGATGTTGACGATGCCGCTGCCGCCCCTGCCCGTTGTGCGGTATTCATAAGAGCTGCTGCGCTTGCCGTAGCCGCTCTGGGTGACGGTGAGGATGAACTGCTCGGCGCCCTGCATTTCGGCGTAGCGTGTATCCGAAAGTGAGATTTCCGCGACTTTCTCTTCATCGTTGCCATTGGTGCTGCCTTCGTCGCCGATAACGGTACGGCGGCGCTTGAGGTAGGCCAGGCGCTCCTCGGCGGAAGCCGCAAGCCCGTGCAGGATGGACATGGAAACTACCTCGTCCCCCTCGCCCAGCTTCATGCCGCGCACGCCGTCTGACGTGCGGCTCTTAAAGACGCGCACATCGTTGATCGGGAAGCGGATGCATTTGCCGGAGGCGGCGGAAAGCAGCACGTGGTCGGTATCATGGCACGGCAGCACGGAGACGAGCTTGTCCTTTTCCTCCAGGCGGATGGCGATCTTGCCGCTCACGCGGATATCATGGAAATCCGAAAGGTCATTCCGGCGTACGTTGCCTTTGGCGGTGGAGAAGAAGATGTGCATGGCATCCCACTTGCTCTCATCCTCGGGCAGCGGCATGAAGGTGGTGATGGTCTCGCCTTCCGCCAGCGGGAAGATGTTGACCAGCGCCTTGCCGCGCGTGTTGGCGGCCCCGATGGGCAGGCGGTACACCTTGAGTTTGTAGACTTTACCGGCACTGGAGAAGAACAACACGGGAGTGTGCGTGTTAACTACCAGCAACTCGGTGGTGATATCCTCCTCGCGGACATCCATGGCGCTCCTGCCCTTGCCGCCACGGCGCTGGGCGCGGTAGGCGGAAAGCGGGGTGCGCTTGATATACCCCCCGAGGGTAACGGTGACGACCATGTCTTCCTTCTGGATCAGGTCTTCCATGTCCTGCTCGAACTCGCCCATCTCGATGGTGGTACGGCGCGGAACACCGAATTGTTCCTTGGCTTCCAGCATTTCCTTTTTCAGGATTTCGATACGCTTGCTGCGGTGGCCGAGGATATCAAGGTAGTTAGCGATTTCGGCGGCAAGCTCGTTCATTTCCTGGTCGATCTTCTCGCGCTCGAGGCCAGTCAGGCGCTGGAGGCGGAGTTCGAGGATGGCGCGGGCCTGCGTTTCGGTGAACTTGATGCGGCCGCCGGTAACCTTGTTGCCTGAGTCGTCCACCAGCGCCAGCAGCGGGAGCACGTCGTCCGCCTTCCAGTCACGCTTCATGAGTTCTTCGCGGGCGACATCTGGGTTGGCGGACGCCTTGATGACGGCGATCACCTCATCGATATTCGCTACCGCAATGGCGAGACCGACCAGCACGTGGGCGCGGTCCCGTGCCTTGTTAAGCAAGAAGTTGGTGCGGCGAGTGATAACTTCTTCGCGGAAGCTGATGAAGGCGGTGATGACGTTCTGGAAATTCATGACGCGCGGGCGGCCGCCATCCAGCGCCAGCATGTTGACGCCGAAGCTGGTCTGCAGCGGGGTGAGCGCGTAAAGCTGGTTCAGCACCACTTCCGGCACCGCGTCTTTCTTGATTTCCACCACCACGCGCACGCCCTGCTTGTCGGACTCGTCACGCAGGTCTGAAATGCCTTCAATGCGCTTCTCGCGCACGAGCTCGCCGATGCGCTCGATGGTCTTGGCTTTGTTCACCTGGTAGGGGAACTCGGTGATGATGATGGCGTAGCGGCCCGCCTTCGTCATTTCTTCAATTTCCGCCTTGGCGCGGATGATGACGGAGCCGCGGCCCGTGTGCATGGCGGAGTGGATGCCGCTGCGGCCGAGGATGATGCCGCCGGTGGGGAAATCCGGGCCGGGGCAGACGGCCATGAGGTCTTCAATCGTGGCTTCGGGGTTATCGACCTGCAGCAGGCACGCGTCAATCACTTCACCGATGTTATGCGGCGGAATGTTGGTTGCCATGCCGACGGCAATACCGCCCGCACCATTGACTAACAGATTGGGGAACTGCGCGGGTAGGACGGTGGGTTCTTTTTCCGTGCCGTCGTAGTTGTCCTGGAAATCGATGGTGTCTTTGTCGATGTCTTCCAGTAGCGCGTGCGCGGCCTTGGCAAGGCGCGATTCAGTGTAACGCATGGCCGCCGGGTTGTCGCCGTCCATGGAGCCGAAATTGCCCTGGCCGTCTATAAGCATGAGGCTCATGGAGAAAGGCTGCGCCATGCGTACCAAGGCGTCGTAAATTGCGCCGTCGCCGTGCGGGTGGTATTTACCCATTACCTCGCCGACGATGCGGGCCGATTTGCGGTACGGGCGGTTGTAGTGGTTGCCCGAGTCATGCATGGCATGGAGGATGCGGCGGTGGACAGGCTTTAAGCCGTCACGCACATCAGGAATGGCGCGGGAGACGATCACGCTCATGGCGTAATCGAGGTAGGATTTCTTCATCTCGTCTTCAATGGAGACGGGGATGAGCTCGGGGGTCAGTACGGTGTTTGTCATAGGCTAAAAGGGGTAGCGGACCTGAGGCATGAAATCAAGCATTTCGGGGCGTTTTTAGTGGCTAAATTCGTCGTATAATTCGGTCAGTGCCACAGCGATAATCGGCAGGGTAATAATAAGCAATATGCTGAGGAGGTTAAGCGTGACCAGCGCCAGGACCACGGCAAAACTGTCCAGCCCGTCGCTGGTGACCAGCTGCGCACTCTGGGAAAATGCCGAGAAAGCACTGCCCTTTCCTTCAGAGATTATGAAGGGGGTGAAGACGAAAAGCGAGAAGATCAGCAGGCCCGGCAGGATGAAGGCCACCAGCCCTACCATGCCCAGCACGGTCAGGATCAGCGACATGGTCAGCAGTGGCAGGATGAGCGGCGAAATATAGCGGTTGAGGAACTGGCCATCGAGATACTGGCCGCGGTAGATGCGCAAGACCGTGGCCATCATCAGCGACTGGAACGTGAGGTAAAGGCCAAAGCTGATGCCCAGGCATATCCACCACGGCAGCACGCGTGAAAACAGCAGGCCGGCGCTGACGCAGGCCATGACGCCGAGGCTTGCGATCACCAGGATCAGCGGCTGCTGGCCAACAAAGCGCCAGCCGGTATGAATGGTATGCATGAAGCGGCTCTCGGCGGTGCCGGTGACAATTTCCTGCATGGTGCCCTTGATCGGGCGGACCGTGAAAAGCGCGGCAAGCTCGGATATTTCAGAGGCCGACCGCCCCTGCTGTTCGCCTTCGGGCGTGACGAAGGTGGTGGACTGGATTTTACCGGCGCGTATCTTGCGCATCATGGTGGAAAGGTCATACGGCCCCTCGTAGGCGCCGCGCACGTTGAGAATGTAGTAGCGGCGGACGGTGTTCATAGCCTATCTCCTGTCGTCCCCGCCGGAGCGGAGCGTAGAGCGGGGATCTGGAGGAAGCCTGAGATCCCCGCCTTCGCGGGGATGACAAATACAATGTTCATACTTCGGCCAGGATCTTGCGGGCGGCGGCGGCAGGGTTGGTCTCGCCGGTGATGGGGCGGCCGATAACCAGGAAATCCGCGCCTGCCCGGATGGCTTCGTGCGGGGTGAGCACGCGTTTCTGGTCTCCGTTATGGCTGCCGGCCGGGCGGATACCGGGTACGATGAGCTTGAAATCCGCGCCGCAGGCCTTGCGGATGGCCTCAATTTCGTGTGGCGAGCAGACCACGCCGTCCAGCCCGCTTTCCTTTGCCAGCTCGGCAAGGCGCAGCACCTGTGCCTGCACGCCTGCGTTCACGCCGGTGGCGGAAAGATCATTCTCATCCATGCTGGTCAGCACCGTGACACCGACGATGAGCGGGCGCTCCTTGCCGGTGGCGGCAGCGATTTCCATGGAGGCGTCTACCGCCGCGCGCATCATGTCGCGGCCGCCGCAGGCGTGCACGGTGGTCATGAACGCGCCGACGCCCATGGCGGAGCGGATGGCGCCGGCCACGGTGTTGGGAATGTCATGGAATTTAAGGTCCAGGAAGACGGGCATACCCCCCTCTTCCACTATTTTGCGCACGCCAGGCGCGCCGTGGGTGGTGAAGAATTCAAGACCCAGCTTGACGGCGCCTACCTCGTTCTTCAGTTCCTTGCATAATGCCTGCGCCCGCTGCATGTCCGTGGTGTCGACGGCGCAGATGACGGGGTTCTGGGTGGGGGTGCGTGCGGCCATGCAATCCGGTAAAGTGGAGTAACTTTACCAACATATTCAATTTTTTAGAGTTGCCTAGCGCTTTTTTACTAACCCTAGGACCCAAGAGCGGTATCGTCGGTTGCTCCGCGTCCGTGTTCTTGACCTAAGCTTGCCGTCGGGCCATGCAGACGCATGGCGGACACACCTTCATGCATTTTTTGTGCGAGTCTGGCGCTACTAAGCGCTTGCTCGCGTCCGGCGCGCTCCAGTTCCTCCAGACGCTCTTTAAGGAGCAAATAGGGTGCATCAGATTCTACAGGTACGTGTCCTATTGCCGGTGGCTTATCAGGCTGCCACAGCTCCCAGAGTCTGCCTGTGGTTCCGTCGGGAGTTCTATCGCTGCTAAATTTAAAAAAGTAACCTTTTGGTTTTGCCTCACCCGACTTATCAAGGCTTTCTTGCAAAACGGCGTATGTAGCATCCAGCAGCTTGCCCATCATCGCAATGTCCTGCGGGCTTTTTCCGTTCTTCTGCTGAAAGTCCAGGCCAACGCCGCCAGTGCCGCTTTGTGTGCTGAGTGCTATATCCAGAGAAATCCTCTCTCCGGACTCGTCATCCTCTACCGGAATTGAATAAAGAGTACGGCGATATTCTATCCCCATTAAGCGGCCTTCTTCTTCCGGTTTTCCGTGAGATCGTATACCGTTTCGCCGCCCACCACCGTGCGGATGGCGCGGCCCTTCGTGCTCCATTTATCGAAGGGCGAGTTTTTGGACTTGCTTTGGAACTCATCTGGCTCCATGGCCCATTCCCGGTTCAGATCAATGAGCGTGAGGTCCGCGGGCGCACCCTTTTTCAGGCGGCCGGCGTTGACGTGGATGATATCCGCCGGTTTATAGGTCAAGGCGGCCAGCACGTCACGCAGGCTCATGATTTTGTTGTGGTAGAGATTGAGGCTCAGCGGCAGCATGGTCTCCAGCCCGACGATGCCGAAGGCGGCGCTGGTGAGAGGCACGCGCTTGGATTCCTGGTCATGCGGCGCATGGTCTGTTGCAATCGCGTCAATCGTGCCGTCTTTCAGGCCTTCGATGACGGCAAGACGGTCTTCCTCTGCGCGCAAGGGCGGGTTCATCTTGCTGAAGGTGCGGTATTCCAGCACCGCCTCGTCCGTCAGTGTAAAGTGGTGCGGCGCTGCCTCGCAGGTAATTTTAGCAAGGCCGCGTTTCTTAGCACGCCGGACCGCCTCAATCGCTTCATGGGTGGAGATGTGCAGCACGTGGTATTGGCCGCCGGTAAGCTCGGCGAGGAGAATGTCGCGCTCCACCATCACCGCTTCGGCGGCGTTGGGGATGCCTGGCACGCCCAGTTGTGCCGAGATGCGGCCCTCGTTCATGCAGCCGCCCGCCGAAAGATGCAGGTCTTCCGCGTGCTGCGCCACCGGCACGCCCAGCTCGCGCGAATAGGCCAGCGCTTTGCGCATGACGCCTGCGTTCATTACCGGCAGGCCGTCATCCGTGAAGCCGACGACGCCCGCTTCCTTGAGCAGACCCATCTCGGTGATTTCCTCGCCCTTCATGCCGCGGCTGATGCAGGCATAGGTGCGCACGTTGACATAGGCAGTCTCGCGGGCGCGGCGGTGCAGGAATTCCACCACCGGCACATCATCAATCGGTGGCTTGGTGTTGGGCATGCAGGCCACGGTGGTAACGCCGCCCGCCGCCGCGGATTTGCTGCCGGAGGCGATGGTTTCCTTGTGCTCCTGCCCCGGTTCGCGGAAATGCACCTGGATGTCGAGCAGGCCGGGGCAGAGGATATGCCCCCCGCAATCGATCACGCTGATTCCCTCCGGCACGCCGCCGCTAAAGAGATTCGCCCCTAAGTCAGTTATCTGACTTCCATCGGCCAGCAAGGCCCCGCGCTCATCGAGTCCCGATTCAGGATCGATCAACCGCGCATTGATATAGGCCGTCTTTCCGGCGGGCTTATGGGTGGGAAGGGTGAAGGTTTGGGGCATGAAAACTCTTTCTTACGGTTGGGGCGCGCGGGCGATTTCCGTTTTCGCCTTCTCTACATCGGCGCGGAATTCCGGTGTGGCGCTCATCGCGCCGATGGAAAGCAGGGCGAGTTCGCGGCCGCCTTGCAAATCGTGCGGAA
>CAZUKF010000006.1:0-29305 GCA_964620765.1 uncultured Rickettsiales bacterium
GAGGCCGTATAAGACCATCCGCCCGGGCGCGCGTTATTCCAACTCGCTGCACCTCCTAAAAACGGTGAAAGAAATCGATCCCTCCATCTTCACCAAGTCCGGCCTCATGGTAGGGCTGGGAGAGGAGAAGGACGAGGTGCTGCAGGTGATGGATGATCTGCGCGCCGCGGAGGTGGATTTCATCACCATCGGCCAGTATCTCCAGCCCACCCCCGCCCACGCGCCGGTGGACCGGTACGTGACCCCCGATGAGTTTGATTATTACGCCCGCCAGGCCCGCACCAAGGGCTTCCTGATGGTGGCCGCCAGCCCGCTCACCCGCTCCAGCTACCACGCGGGCGAGGATTTTGAGCAGATGCGGGCGGCGCGCGAGGCGCAGCTCGCCGCCGGGGACGCCTGAGCTTATGGTTGTCATCCCCGCCGGAGCGATAGCGCAGAGCGGGGATCTTCCTGTCACCGCACTAAGTGAGATCCCCGCTTTCGCGGGGATGACGTATGAGCATGACGCTTAAGCGCTGGTACCAGCTCTGCCTATTCCTGCCGATCCTGCTGCCGCTGCTTTTCGGGGGTCTCTGCTGGCTGGTGACGGGGCATTTCATGGGGCAGATGGTGGCGCCCAAACCCGAGCCGGTGATGCCGTTCCTTACTATCCCGATTCTTATTCTGAGTGGGATTACCATGTTCCTGGTAATGGGGCTTTTTTTTGGCGGTATCCCCTACCTTGCCTTTCTTGGCATTCTCTTGTGGCTTTACAAGGACCGGGACGCCGTGTTCTGGGGACGCATCAGCTATATCCTGCCGATTTTTTTCATCCCTTTTTGCGCCGCCGGGTTCGTTCTCATCTATGAACAGGCGGCAGCCATGACTCTTGCTTTCATGGCAATACCTTACGGGTACTTCTATGTCTTCCTTGCCCATATCCTGACGTGGCTGGCGCTCAAGACCGGTAAAGTTACGGACACGCTGAGTTGAATGACGCAACACTACGAAACCCGCGAATTGCCCTACACGCCCGCGCAGGTGTTTGCGCTGGTGGCGGATGTGGAGAAATACCCAGAGTTCCTGCCGTGGTGCCGCGCGGCGCGGATTCTTGAGCGGGGTGAGAACGAGTTTACGGCCGAGCTGGTGATTTCGTTCAAGGGGTTTGCCGAGTCTTACGTTTCACGCGTGACGCTGGAGGAACCGCGCCGCATCGATGTGCACATGATCAGCGGGCCGTTCACGCATCTTGAAAACAACTGGGTTTTCAGCGAAGCGCCGGGCGGAGGCACGCGGATTGATTTCGCGCTCGATTTTCAATTCCGTTCGCGTATGCTCGGCGGCCTGATCGGGGCGCTGTTTGGCAGCGCGTCGAAAAAAATGGTGGCGGCCTTCACCTCAAGGGCGGCCCGGCTTTACGGAGGGGAAGACGCGCATGTGCTGGAGCGGTGAGGCTTCAACGGTCCTGGCGGCCGTTGGTATCGGGACCACGGTTTACGCAGCTTACAAGAAGGAACCGGCGCCACTGTGGATTGCGCTGGGGTATTTCTCGCTCATGGAATTGCTGCAGGCCTTTACCTACTCGGTGATCGACCAGTGCAACCTGCCATCGAACCAGATAGCCACGATGTTCGGGTACTTGCATATCGCGTTCCAGCCGTTCTTCATCAACTGCGTTTCATTGTATTTCGTGCCCGACCACGTGCGCAAAAAAGTGCAGGGGTGGGTGTACGCGTTCTGCTTCTTCTCGGTGATCTTCATGCTGATCCAGCTCTACCCGTTTGACTGGGCGGGTACGTGCGACCCGCGCCGCCCGCTCTGCGGGCCCCAGATGTGCTCGGTGCGCGGCAACTGGCATATCGCTTGGCTGGTGCCCACCAACGGCATCTGCAACAGCCTGGTTGAGGGGCCGCTGCCGCTGTTCGCCGACGGCTTCCCGACATATGTGATTGCCGGGTTCCTGATCCCGCTGCTTTACGGCAGCTGGCGGGCCACGGCCTACCACTATGTCATGGGCCCGAGCCTGGCCTGGATGCTGACCGACAACATCAACGAATGGCCGGCTATTTGGTGCCTGCTGTCCATCGGGCTGCTGCTGATCGTGGTGAAAACGCCCCTCCGGGGCTACCTGCATGTGCGAAAATGGTGGCTTTGGCCAAGGAGTTGGCGGGTCGCATAGCCCGTCATCCCGGCGGAAGCCGGGACCCAGTTTTTTAGCAAAAAATCAGGTGCACTTAGCCAAACCAGCCGTTATATAGATTTTCCGGTTTTAGGACTGGGCCCCGGCTTCCGCCGGGGTGACGATTACGGCATGGACAGATGGCCGAGTGGTTTAAGGCGCACGCTTGGAAAGCGTGTTTACGGTAACACGTAACGTGGGTTCGAATCCCACTCTGTCCGCCATATTTCAGTACAGGCAAATCCAGCCAAATCCAAAATATCCCCGATTTTATTCAGTAAAACCGCCATTTTCTTTCTCGAGGCTTCCAAGGGGATTTATTGCAAGCCAAAACAAATATGAGTAAGTTTATGAGTAGAAATCAGGGAAGGATTCTAACTCATGGCGCTTACAGAACTGGCTATCAAAGGCCTCAAGCCTAAAAGCAAGCCGTACCGCGTTGCAGATAATGGCGGTTTATGTATCGAAGTATCCGCTGCCGGCGGCAAGTTATGGCGCTGGCGCTATTACTATCAGGGGAAGCCTCAAATGCTGGCATTGGGTAAATACCCTGCCACATCGCTTTCTGAGGCCCGGAAGCGGCGCGATGAAGCGCGTGAACTGGTTGAGGCAGGCAAACACCCTACCCGGGAAAAGAAGCTTCAAAAGCTTCGTAAAGCTCATGAAGGCGAGAACACCTTTGAAAGGTTGGCGCGCCGCTGGCTGGAAATGAAAAAGGAAGGGCTTAACGACAAATATTGGAAACAGTCTCTAGCCCGCATGGAGCAGCACGTTTTTCCGAAAATTGGCGGCCTTCCGATTTCAGAAATCACAATCCCCGATGTTGTGGCGGTTGTTGAAGGGATAGGCAGCAAAGGCGCAATTGAGACAGCCAAACGTATGAAGCGGATTATAGGGCAAGTATTCCGCTACGCGGCGCAGCGCGGCCTGTGCCAGCATAACCCGGCAGCGGATTTACGCGATATTCTTCCGATGCCAGAAGAAAAGCACCACGCATGCGTTTCCCCTAAAGAACTACCGGATTTGATGCGGGCTATAGAAATGCGTGAAAACGACCAAACAAAATTTGCGATGCAGCTTTTGGCGCTTACTTTTGTACGCACTGGGGAACTGATAGGTGCGAAATGGGAGGAAATAGATTGGAGCCGGGAGGAATGGCATATTCCCAAAGAGCGCATGAAAATGAGGCGCGCCCATATTGTGCCGCTTTCCCGCCAAGCCTTAGCGATCCTGAGGGAGTTGCAGAAGCATACCGGGCAAAAAGAGTATATTTTTTACAGCGCCGGCAGCAAATCGAAGCATATCAGCAACGGCGCGGTTCTAATGGGGTTAAGGCGCATGGGGTATCAGAACCGCATGACAGGCCACGGCTTTAGGGCTTTAGCCAGTACGATCCTCAATGAAAGGGGTTTCGCGCCGGACGTTATAGAACGGCAGTTGGCGCACGAAAGCAGCGACAAAATACGTTCTGCATATAACCGCGCCGAATATCTCTTGAAGCGTAAAAAGATGATGCAGGATTACGCGGACATTTTGGACGCTATGCGTGAAAAGGATGCTTCCCGGGTTGTTACGTTGAAAAAGGCCAAAGCGTGACTATAAAACGCATTATAGACTCTACTGGCCTACCGAAAACTCGCGTTGAATTAGATGGAAGTAATGGGGATGAAAAGACTATCAAAGCCATACTTAAGGCCGCTACTCCGCAGGCGCGTATTGATGCTTTGAGAAAGCAGGCGGAAATGCGGCCAATAGCCGATGAACTAGAGGCCCGGTTGGTTGATGGGGAGGCAGATAGTGAGTTGCTTGAGAAAATTTTGGTTGCTGAAAAAGATGCATATTTACTTGAAGAGAGGCGCTTAATCGTAAGAGATGCAAAGCGACAAGAGGGCATGAAAAAGGAAAGACGGCCCAGAATAACTCAGTGGATCGAAAAGGAACTAAGGCGCAATCTCTCTGCATCCCGCATTGAATTGTGGGAGAGAGCGCCGGATTTTATAACAGATATTATTGGCCCGGATCGTTTTAAAAGGCGAGTCGGCAACGTACGAAAAAAATTAAAAAGTGCCGCAAGTAAATAGCGTCACACTTGCTGAGTATGTCTAGCCCCATCCAAGCATTCCGTTTGGGTTCAAAGGAGGCCAGAAATGACAAAGATTCTCAGATTAGCCGCGGTTAAAGAAATAACCGGTCTTAGCCGGAGTACCATCTATAGCTTTATTGGTAAGGGGCATTTTCCCAAACAAATTTCATTAGGTAAAAACAGCCGTGGCTGGCTGGAAGATGAAGTGTTGGCGTGGGTTAAATCTCGCGCCGATATGCGAGAAGAGCAGTCACCAAGCTTTGCTGCGCAGAGCAATGCGGCATGAAGGCCGCAAAATAGATTCTGCATTTTAAAATAATCAGCATCAAAACAAATTTTGTTAGCGAAAGAAAACCCTGCCTCTAGGGGAGGCAGGGCCGAAATAGATAGGTCTTTAGGGAAAGTCCCTATCGAGTTGATATTAAGCAGTCATATGTAATGAAATTGCAAGTCAACGTGTTGTTTCTCTCACGGTTACGGCTTCCCGAATTTAAAAGCCGGCAATGCCCGCGAACTTTATTCCAAGGGGTACGGAGGATAGGCCTGACAATGACTCAGGCAATATTCCATACAACCTAGAAGTTTCCGAGCGCCTAACTTGCGGTTATGCGGGGTTAGGGAAACTAGGACTATAATGCCAAACTATCCTAGCATCTGGGTTACAAGATGGGAGACATAGAAGCTCCGCGAACGACTGGCCCCCGTAAGGGGTATCCTAGCTATAGGCATTTAAACATAACTCCACAGGCCGCTTGCTGGTGCTACTGCGCTGGCTGGAATAGCGGAAAAGGGAACTATTGCCTAAAATTGGCCGGCTAATTGGTAAATTGACAGATTTTCTAGAGTGATTACCCTAATGCCTTATGAAGAAAGCAAAAATTATACTCAGAAATTTGGCGCTTATTGCGGCGTGTATTATTGCGTTTGTTATTTTCAATAACCAAGATTTTCAAACGCGGCTGCTTATCGGTATCTATGTTCTAATCGTGTACGTTGCATATTTAGCTCATGGGCGAATTGACCAACTTGAGAAAGAGAAGCTTTACCATTGCATCTTTGAAAAGGATGTAATCGCAGCCGATAGCGATAAAGCAATAACTAGCTTTGTAGTCCAATATAAATTGCCTTTTGCTCCCTATATAGGTTTGGAAGTCGGAGGCGAGTTAAATCCTATGATGCCGGAGGATTTTTACGATTACGATACTCACGATTTTCAGCAGTTCTATACGGGCAAAATTACTAACGTAGTTTGGAGAAATTCTAGGTTCGCATGCAAAGTTGAGCCTTATAAACTAAACAGCGAGGCTACGATAGAAGAGGTAATTGTTGCATTTTGCGAACATGCTTGGCGCATTGATGGCCTATATCTCATTAGGGGCAGAGAGGCTTTATTTCGTTTCATAGACACAAATCTTTCAAAGCTAGAAAAGCTTGAAGATGAACGTTCAAAAAACCAACGTGTTAGACTTGAGAGAGTCAAAAAGAAACTTGAGTGCTAATGGACAAAGCACAGCAAGAAGTTCTAATGGCTATGGGTACGCTTCTCATATCCCTGCAAACTCTAGAGAAGGTATTTAAAACAATCATAACGGTCATTCTGCCTAGGAATGGCGATGGCATAAAAAGTCTTGATGAATTTTTATCCCAAAAAAAAAGAAGAAGATCGAAAAACACTAGGATATTTTTTACAAGAATTACGCAAACGTGCGGATATTGATCCGGGCTTTGATAGTATCCTTAGAGAATTTCTTGCCATGAGAAATGATTTTATTCATGACCTAGAGAGAGTGCAGGGATTTAGCTTGGAAACCAAAGAAGGTATGTCCGTTGCTATTAGTTTTCTTAATAGACTAATGGTGCTTACAGACACAGTAGCGAAAGTTATGTTTGGTTTAGGCCGTGCATGGCAAAAACAAAACGGAATTCATTTTGAAGGCGTTGATGAACATGAATTCACCAAAGTCGTTGATTCGGAATATCTGCCCTTAATTGAAGATATTTTTTATAAGGAAAAATCCGCCGAATAAAATTGGTGGCGACTAAGCCCCTCTCGCCGGCATTGGTATAATTTCCGCAGATTCTTTACTGCCTAAGACCTTCATCATTTCTTCGTGATGCCCTTTATCCTCCGCCTTAATTAGTGCAAGTAAATCAGCCATAATTTGAGGGGTTTCCACCAAAATACTGGCATCATGTTCTGGTGTACCAACACTGTCATTGTGGGAGTGGACATGCAGGAATCTTAGGATTTTTGTTTTCTTAGTTTGGTCATAGCTAATAGCGTCTAACATTTTAAAAAGTCGGCTTTCGCCAGTTACAGAGGGTTTTCTAAAGGCAAGGAACGATTCCAGTACGCGCCGCGCTACATTAGGCATAAAGTAGAATTGAGCTAAATCGGCTGCCCCGGTGCTTAATGATGCCTCATATACCAACTTAAATAGGTAATGATATTCTGATTCGTAATCGAGTAAGAGTTTGTCTACAGCGCCAATATCGCTACAGCGTTTCCCAGATTTTATGGAGCAGGTTGTTTGGTAAAAGCCGGCACTCTTTTGAAGTTTGGTTTTGTGCTTATTCACATAATTGAACCAGTTTTTTACCTGCCTAAAGAACATAAAGTTATGGGTCAGGATAAATAGCTGTTTTGCATCCGTGGTTTTGTCTTTTATATAACCAAACGCATGAAAAAGCGCCCCATCATCCATGCTAGAAACGGGGTCATCAATTACAATAATCCCCTTAGGCTTAAAATTTTTATCTTCTAAGGATTTCAAGAAATACAAAAGGGCAATGGCAGTTTTCTCGCCTTCGCTTAATTCTTTAATAGGCGCAGGGGAACCAAACCGATAGATAACATAACCATTATCTTGGGGCTGAAACTTTAACTCATCGTGACCAAGATAGTCTCGTAAATCCTGGTTGATTTGATCGGCTGCTTTGTGATGCTCTTTAATAGCGGCTTCAAGCATCTTAATGTCATCAGAGAGTGTTCCGATGCTTGTATTTAAAGCATCCGAATCAGTTTTTGCAGTTTCAATTTCATTTTTTAGAGATTTGTATTCATCAACATATTCGGCAACAATAGATTCTTCATATTTTTCTCGAGCATCTGTTATGGCCGTTTCATAATTCAGGCTATCCCTATTATGCTGTTCAATTAGGCCGGCATATGCACCTGCTATCGCTGCGGCATCTTTGGGTATAGCACTATTAAAAGAAATTTTTTCAAAAGGCGTTGCTTGCTTCCTCAGTAACTCAGCATGCAGCTTTTCTAGAAAATCGGTATATTCTCTAAGAGAATCTTGCAATGAACTAAGGTTATTAACGTAGCTAGGTATTAGATGCTCGAAAATTGCTGCTTTATCGGGAAAGGTAATTTTTTCCATTCCCTCAATAGCGATAGCTATTTGCTTAATGGCATCGGCAATTCCTTTTTCCAAAAGACTGTATTCATCGTTAAAATGCTTTTCTAGCGCGGCTAATCTTTCGGCTGGCAAAGGTTGTAAGCAAAACTGACAATCCTTGTGGTTTTCATGCTTATGTATTTCCAAGCCCTGCTTAACCCATGCCGATAGGGTCTGGTTGTTTTGCAGCGCGCCTATTGCTTCGGTTACAAGCGATTTCTCTAAGAGGGAAGTAGCGGTATTGCGTATATCCTCTAA
Organism: uncultured Rickettsiales bacterium; assembly: GCA_964620765.1. GTDB lineage: Bacteria > Pseudomonadota > Alphaproteobacteria > Rickettsiales > SXRF01 > CAZUKF01. Next base: position 7,904 of record CAZUKF010000006.1, read on the forward strand.
ATTCGGCAAAGCGACTGTAGGCACAATCAACGAATCTTTATTTGAGCCTGAGAATCTAGCTTTTAATGCAGTCTTTTCTTCATCAGACTGATTATAGGAAATGGTATCCTTGCCGTCTGTAACTAAGCTTTCTATTTTCGCCTTAAAAAGGCCTTTGTTGTAATTATTGTAAGGGTTTTGCCCACTCGATAAGAGAGCATCTTTTACTGCCTTCGCGCCTCTTACGCATAGGGCATCTAATTCGCGCTCTTTCTTATCCTTTTCTGAAAGTTTAGCCTGATACTTTTCGCTCTCTTGTTGGCGTAATAGAACTTTAGCTTCTACTTGCTTTTGCTTCTCGACATTCTCTTCACCTAGAAAAAATATAGGGGTGATTGTGCCATTGTTTGTAGCAAAAATATTTTCTTCAACGTAGGTGCGATTAAAAACCCGGATTGGCGGTATTTGTTCTGCCCATCCTTCTGCAAGCCCATCACTTTTTATGGTTTTAGTATCGGTCTGTACTAGGAATTCACCCTCAAAAGAGGTTTGTTTACGTTCAATCGCTCGCAATATATCTGCTATCGTAGTTTTTCCTGTTCCATTCCAACCATAGATAAGATTGCAGTCTTGAAATGGTGATAATCCGGCTGGCCACACAAAATCCCGAAAGGTGCGGCAATTTTTCATTTTGGGAATTTGAGAAATTTTCATGTGGTATATGGCCTTGTGGTAGGGAATTTATCCTACAATGCGCAAATGGATATGCAACCATACGCAGTAATATACTGAATGTTTATAATTTATTGCGATATTAACATGGTCACGGGTAGCTTATGGGGGGCGTATTTACGAAGTAAAATCGCTTTCTTGAAAAGACCGGCGGCATCATTTTCTTTTAAGCAAAAGCCAGAAAAAAAGTATTTAACAAAGTGGGTTAAATACAGAAATTACCAAGATAATCCTTGAATTTGGAAAACGAAAACTTGGGTTCCCTGACGGAAAAAGGGGGCTTCTATCCTTACTATTTGCGCGTTTTTGGCGCTTTTTAAGAAGCGATCATAGCCCTGAATGAATAGGGCAGTTGTCCGATGATCGTCTGGTTCGCCGGCAGAGAAGGTTTCGGCCTTGCCTTCACCAAACTTTACGCTAACGGCACAACCATCCAATCGGCAAAGAAACTGGCCTCTTTCGATGGTAAGAATTATGTCTTTCCCATATTTGGGGTGTTGTCTCAGGGTTAAGGTGGCCCTTTGCGCGCCCCTATAGGGGGAGCCAAATTCCACCTGATTTTCGGATAGGATTGTGGCCTCTTTAACCGTGCCTCTACCCATCGGATCGGAGTAGTTCTCATATTGCCATGATAGAACCGCGGCATTCTCTACAGCGCCGGTCGCATATTCGTCTTTATGGGAGGCGATCATATACCATGCAAAAAGCCCTATAATGACTGCACTTGGAAGTCGGCCTATTTTCATAAATACCCCTTATTTTGAAGGGATATGTTATCCGGCCAGTTCCAAGAGGATACATTTAAAGCCAAGGCGTTTATGCGTAAAATTATGAGTAGATTCTGATATGGCTTGGGCTATAACAAGGCTGGCAGGGGGTTACAGGCCGTTGTTAGGCTGCCACTCTGCCGCCACTTTACTAAAGGGTATTAGCGCTCGGGCAAAGGATTAGATGAACGGTGGTATGCCGTAGCTCTTTGCCATCCCACATGATTTACCGGCGGCACTTCCAATGAATCCGAATAGGTATTGAAGCTTTTAAAATATTCGCCTGCATTGGAGGCATCGTATAATGGCTTTTCCTTTTCAACTTGCCCAAGTCGCTCGAAAGCTTGGATAACATCCACACCTTGGTGTAAATCGTCAAATAACCTCTGCAGAGCTTCCGGCGATATGCATAACCAATTCGGATCGCTCGGATGGCGGATATTCTTAAAAATATCAGTCATTGCTGCGGGGGATCTGTCGTCGAGGCGTATTAGCCAGTTATCCAATTGGGCAGGACTAAATTCTGACGATGAGGAAGGAGATTTCGATATGCCCATGGCTATTGCCAACTGATTAAAGCCTGCATTGAAATAGTGCTCAAGATAGGCATCATGCATGCTCTGAGTATCGGAAACACGCTTGAGACTCTCCAATCTGGCTTGCTTTTGCAGATAGTTCATAAATTCCGCATACATTGCGGGTTGCAGATTACCGCGAATCAATTCGCGGCAAGTGCGGGTCGAACAATTTGGTTGGTCCTGCACATGAACGACTGTTTGATTGACGGGGGCAGCTAGTTCCTTATCCAGCTTTGTTTGCAGGTAATCATAATTAAAGTGCGGCAGTAGATGGCGCTGAGAATAAAGATCGATCACTGTCCGAAGTTTATGTGTTGCGTCCTCGGCGTCTTGTCCTTTTATTTCCCATCTACGGCTACCAAATACCCCTTTTTTGGTTCTATTTGTATCTTCGTCGGTAGTGACGGTTTTATCAAAAGTCCAGCCTCCTGCGGATTGCGCCCCGTAACCGGCATTGTATTCGCTTAAGGTATATTCCAGATCATTTCGCTTTTCGATTTTGACGATCACGACATGTTGCTGGCTTCCGGCGGGAACGTAAACAACATCCGCGCTATCCAGCTTGGCAAGCATTTTATCGTATAACGGTGCGAGCACGGTTCTGAGCACTTCGTCTTTCCCGGTCTTTTCATTGGTATAAAAAGATTCTTTCGCCAAATCACCATGCTCGGCCTGATAGTCCAGAAATAATGCCTGCCCTTGGTTTGAGAAAGCCTGCAGGTCGATCAGCGAAGGAATCAGGTTCTGCATAATATTTAGCAGGCTTTCCCTTGCTTCTGGCGGTATATCGTCACTGCTTCTTATATTGTTTTCTCTTATGTAATGTAGAGAAAACATTTTCAGGGCATTCGCATAGAGAGCGTATTGCTGCCCTGCCACATATCTGATTGCGTGCTCACGGGTAAGAGGCATACCGACAAAATCAAATTGCCGGCCGATTTTCTTACCCTCCAGGAACTGCAGGCCCATCATGCCAGAGATACGGTCGAAAGGTGTTTTAACTTGAACTTTATCCATAAATATATATTTGGCAGTTTTTCTTATCCATTAAGATAAAGTATTATATTCATAATTCGATTAACAATATGATATTTCGATTAAGAATAGATATTTTTCTTTTAAAACAATTGTATGTATCAATATTAGGCCAACGATATACGGTACATGGAAATTGGTGGGAGCGACTTTGCCGTGTTGCGCAGCGATTGCCGATAAGGAATTTTACACGGCCACCAAGTTTACTAAAGCCCCTCAATAACCCTCGCCAGTTCCGCTTCCGCCGCTTCCAGCTGTTTCTGCAGCTCGGCGTGCGCCTTGTTCAGATCCTTTAGCTGTTTCGGGTTGCCCTCGGTGCTGCAGGTAGCCATTTCGTTTTCGAGGGCGTCTTTGCGCTGGGTGAGGTCCACAATTTTCTCCTCCAGCTTTGCGGCTTGCTGCTCGGGCGTGGCCTCGGCTTTTTTGCGGGCTTCCTTCTTGTTGCTTTCGCGCTCCTTGCGGCGTTGCTGCACGATGAGCTGGCGGTAGGCGTCCAGGTCGTCGTCATAGGGTTTGCAGGTGCCGTCTGCCACCAGCCAGAGGCGGTCTGCCACGCATTCCACCAGGTGCGGGTCGTGGCTCACGAGGATGACGGCGCCGCTGTAGTTATTGAGCGCTTGCATCAGCGCCTCGCGGGCGTCGATGTCCAAATGGTTGGTGGGTTCGTCGAGCAGCATGATGTGCGGGGCGTCGAAGCTCATGAGGCAGAAGAGCAGGCGGGCTTTCTCGCCGCCGGAGAGCTCGCCCACGCGGGTGTCTGCTTTGAATTTGTCGAAGCCGAATTTGGCGAGCGCGGCGCGGATTTTGAATTCGGGGGCGGTTTTCATCACGCTGCGCATGACCTCGAAGGGGGTTTGCGTGACATCCAACTCGTCGGTCTGGAACTGGGCGAAATAACCCACGCGCAGGCGGCCGGGTTTGAGGATCTGCCCGCTCATGGGGGCGAGGCGGCCGGAGAGCAGCTTCACCAGCGTGGATTTGCCGTTGCCGTTGGCGCCGAGCAGGGCGATGCGGTCATCATTATCCACGCGCAGCTCCAGCTTGCGCAGCACGGGTTTGCCGGGCGCGTAGCCGGCATCCACGCGGTCCAGCACGATCAGCGGCGAGCGCTGTTCCTCTGGCTCGGGGAAGTCAAAGGCCGTGACGCGCTCGGCCATCACGGCGTCGACGATATCCATCTTCTCGATCATCTTCAGGCGGCTCTGGGCCTGGCGGGCCTTGCTGGCCTTGGCCTTGAAGCGCTCGACGAATTTCATCATGTGCGCTTTTTGCGCCAGCTGCTTCTCACGCAAGGCTGCCTGGCCCATGCGCTGCTCGGCGCGCTTGCGCTCGAACTGGTCATAGGTGCCGGTGTAGCTGGTGAGCTTGAGGTTATCGAGGTGCAGGATGGTATCGACGGTTTTGTTCAGGATGTCGCGGTCATGGCTGATGACGATGAGAGTGTACTTGTAGTTGATGAGGTAGTTCTCCAGCCAGACCATGGCCTCGAAATCCAAGTGGTTGGTGGGCTCGTCCAGCAGCAGCAGGTTGGGCTCGCGGAACAGCGCCGCCGCCAGCGCCACGCGGGCGCGCCAGCCGCCGGAGAAGGAGGAGATGGGGGAGTTCTGCGCGGCGTCGTTGAAGCCTAAGCCCGCAAGGATGGTGGCGGCGCGGGAAGGGGCGTCATAGGCGCGGATTTCATCCAGCCGCGTGTAAATGTCGCCGATGCGCTCGGGGTCTTCCGCCGTTTCGGCTTCTTTCAGCAGGGCGGCGCGTTCCGTGTCGGCGGCGAGCACGATGTCGATGAGGGTGGTGTCGTCATCCGGCAAATCCTGGCGCACCATGCCAAGCGAGGCGCCGCGGATGAGGGTGATCTCGCCGCTATCGGCGGCAAGCTCGCCCGAGATGAGCTTGAAAAGGGTGGATTTGCCGGTGCCGTTGGGCCCCACCAGCCCGACGCGGTGCCCGGCCGGGATGGCGACGGACGCCTTGTCCAGCAGCACGCGGCCGCCGATACGGTAGGTGAGGTCCTTGATAAACAGCATGGTCAGCCAGCCCCGGGATTAGAAGAAGGGGGCGAAACCTAGTGGTTTAAGGGGGCGAGGTCAATGAGGCTTAAGCGTTTTTCGCCATCTTCTTGCGCAGCTTTTCTTCCTGCTCGATGATTTCCGGCGTCAGCGCGTCACCGAAATCTTCCATCTCGTAGAAGGGGCGGATGTCGATATCAGACTCCTTCAGCATCGGGTTGGGGCAGCGCTTCACCCACTCGATGGCTTCATCCAGCGATTTGACCTGCCAGATCCAGAAACCGGCGATGAGATCATTTGTATTGCCGAAGGGGCCTTTGCTGACGCTGCGGTTCTTGCCGGAGAAATGCACGCGGGCGCCCTCGGAGCTGGGTTTCAGCCCGTCGCCGGAGAGCATGATGCCGGCGTTGACCAGCTCTTCGTTGAACTTGCCCATGGCTTCAAACAGCCCGGCACTGGGCAGGATGCCCTCTTCGGAGCTCTTGGTGGCTTTGACGATGACCATAACTTTCATAAAGGACCTCCTATTATAAGGGGTACCAATTATAAAAAGCCCTTTATAAAGGGGCAAGACGATAATAAACTCGGTGACTGTGGAGCCTCGCACTTGCGGGCGGTGAACGCCATGGCAAATGGCTGGACAACGGATGCTGGATTATGCTTTACCCGGTAGCGAAATGATCGCCATCCCGCGACAGAATGACGACACCATCGCCCTGCTCACCGGCGAGAGCGTGCCGCTCGGGCTGGCGATGACCTGTTATAAGATGATTGAGGGAATGATCCGCCACCGTCCGGCCGAGTTTGCTGTCCTCATGAGAGCATATCGCGGGGAGCTACCGCTCACGGAGGGTCCGGAAGCCCACGACCTGCGAGAGGCGGGCATCCTTGTTGCGGGGGATCGGCTCGCCCCGTTGTGCCACGCGATGGTTGACTCAGCCGTGGTGGAACCGGAACCGGGCACCTTTGAAATGGTCAACCCCTGCCGCTTCGGAAGCGCCGACAGTCAGCGCTGGGCGGAGGAGGAGGAGCGGTTCCGGCAAAACCTGCTTGGCGGGTTGGCCTCCCCAGAGGGGGACGACCGGTCACGCCTGTAACTTGCTGAGCCCCAAATTTAAAACCCGCGCACCAGCTCGCGGCGCAGGCTTTCCTTCACTTTCTTGTGCAGCAGCGGCAGTTTTGCGAAGGCCGCGCCGATGGAGATACTTAAGGGCGAAAGCGCACGCGAGCGGCCAAGGCGGGTGCGGACCATGACGCGGTCATCCTTCAGTGAAAGGCGCACGGGCAGGCGGTCTGGCATGCGCAGCTTCACGGTGCAGGCGGCCAGCGCCTGGTGCGCTTCCTTCGAGGCCGTGAACCAGAAGGTCTTGGGGTAGGTGCCGCGGATCCAGGCCGAGGATTTGCGGATATAATCATCATAGAAGTCCAGCCCCGGGCGGCACATGAAATGCTTGCCGACGAAGCGGTGCACGGGCTCGGCCTCGTGCCATTCGTAGTTATGGAAGTAGAAATAATGCACCAGGCGGGGCAGCAGGAAATCCACGTATTCCTGCACCTGCGTGGTGGTCATTTCCGCCATGGAGAAGGTGTTGACGGCGTAATGCACCTGCTTAAGCGCGGAAAGCGTGGCGAGGCGGTGGTTAGGAATGAGCACCACGTCATATTCCAGCAGGGTTTTTTCATCCATGCTGCGGTGGGAGGGTTCGTCCGGGTCATACATAAAGACGCGCGCCTCGGGGTGGTGCGTGGCGAGGTAGGCGCCGCTGTACAGCAGCACCAGCGGCAGGTCTGCCACCACGTAACATATCTTGCCCGGCGCCATTTTCAGCAAATGGTGGCCGACCGCGCCGTAGCCCGCGCCGATTTCCATGACCACGGATTTGCCCGGGTTGCGGCGGATGTTATCCAGCATGAAGGTGCTGACGAAGTTTTCAAAGTAAAGCTGGTAGCGGGCGATTTCCGCGTTGATGATGCGGCCGTTGTAATCGCAGCCCAGCTTGTCGTCGCCCAGGAGCCAGCCCTCCACCGGTGGTTCGGAGAGCCAGTATTCGCCCGGCAGGTCTTCCGTGGCAAAGGTATAGCCGCTCTTCTTTGCGTATTTGCGCGGGTTGTTGATGGGCACGTTCAACAGCACGTTGTTGAGGTGCTCGGCGGTGAACAGCTCGGTGTGCAGCCGCACGTTGCGCAGGCTTTTGGGCGAGAGGTCGTACATGTAGGAGAGCAGGTTGACGCAGGACTGCCAGATTTTGGTGTTTTCCTCGTCCTTGTTTTCCTGGTCGCGGATGCGCGTCACGCATTCCTTGATGCGAAGGATGGTTGCTTCGGAAGGGTCTGCCGTCTGCATGCTGCTCCTGTTAGTTGTAGACTCTAAGTTTAAGCTACCTATAGATGCCATCGCGCGGTTGTTTACAATAAGTTTTTTATGACTACATTGGGCGCACCTCAATTTGAATTTAAATGCGCCATTTTATCACCTATCTTTTCTGGCCCGGGCTGCTGATCCTCTGTGTGTTGCTGACGCAGCTTGGCATTTCACTCGGGCACGGCATTCTCGGTTTTAACCTGACCTATCTCTTCCTGGCGGTGAGCCTGTGGCGGCTGGAGAGGGCGTTCCCGCACGAGGTGGCGTGGCTTAAGAAGGATGACCAGCTGCTGCCGGACCTCGCGCACACTCTGTTCAACAAGGGCGTGGTGCAGGTGATCGTGTTCGTGGCCACCGTTACCGGCCTTGCCGCCTATGGCGGGAGCAAGGGTCTGCAAGTCTGGCCGGAGCAGTGGCCGGTTCCGGTGCAGGTGGTGCTGGCGCTGGCGGTGGCGGAGTTCGGGCTGTACTGGAAGCACCGTATTGCCCATGAATGGCTGGTGTTCTGGCCGTATCACGCGGTGCATCACTCGTCGCCGCGCCTGTGGTTTTTCAACACCGGGCGGTTTCACTTTGTTGATACGGTGACGGGGCTGATGTTCGGACTGCCACTGCTGTTTCTGCTCGGCGCGCCGGAGCTGATGTTCCTGTGGGTGGCGGCGATCACTGCTTTTATCGGCATGCTCACGCATTGTAACGTGGAGATGCGGTTTGGTTTCCTGAGCCTTATTTTTAATACGCCGGAGCTGCACCGCTGGCACCATTCGCGCCGCCTGCGCGAGAGCAACGCGAATTACGGCGAAAACCTGATGCTGTGGGATCTGCTGTTCGGCAGTTATTTCCGCGCCGACCGCCGGCCGCCGGCGAATATCGGCATCTCGCACCCTATCCCCCGGAACTTTACCGGCCAGCTGAAAGCCCCGTTCCTGATGCGCGCCAGCCAGTTCAACGTGCCGCGCCGGGGCGAGGGGATTATCTCAAGGCACATCCCCGTTGTGCACAAGCCGCGTCGGAAGTTTTTCCTCCGCCGCGCGGAGGCGCTCACATCTTAATCAACACCTGTAAGGATCTTCTCATGAAAAAACTTGTTCTCTCCTTCGTGGTATGCGGCGTTCTCTTTAATGCACCGGCTTATGCGGGCTGTGCCGATCTTCCCTCGCATGAGGTGCTGAAGAAGGCGCTTACCCATGCGCGCAAGGTAGATAATGGCGGGCTGAACCTGGACATGTGGGCAACGGTGGTAGACCGGAGTGGCGTGGTGTGCGCGGTGGCCTATACCGGTGACGCGGTGGATGCCCAGTGGCCCGGCAGCCGCGTGATCTCAGCACAGAAGGCGAACACAGCAAATGCCTTCAGCCTGAAGGGGCTGGCGCTTTCCACGGCCAATCTTTATTCCGCCGTGCAGCCGGGCGGCAGCCTGTTCGGGCTGCAGGAGAGCAACCCGGTGGATACCGGTGTGGCTTATGCGGGCGAAGCGGCGAAGTTCGGCAGCCCTGCTGACCCTATGGTAGGCAAGCGCATTGGCGGGGTGAATGTGTTTGGCGGCGGGCTTGCGCTTTATAATGAAAAGGGCGCACTGACCGGTGCGCTGGGCGTGAGCGGAGATACTTCCTGCGCCGACCACAACATTGCCTGGCGCACGCGTTCGGCACTGGGCGAGGATTTTGTGCCCGGCGGCGTGAGCCCGGATAAGAATGACCAGGTGATTTATGATATTTCCGGCGGCAAGAGTGCGGGCGGCTTCGGGCACCCGGATTGCGGGGGGAAAGAAGCGGAAATCGCCAAAAAACTGCCTAAAACGCAGGCGGTGAAGGAAGCAAAGCCTTAAACAGGCATAGAACAGGGGGAAGCATGCACATACTCATCGACGTCGACCGGCTGGAAAAAGACGGCGTTCTCACCGCGAAGCTGGCGGAAACCCTGCGTACGCACGCTAAGAAAGACACCGGCGGCACGGCCATCAATGCGCTGCTTGCCTTCGGGGCAATTGCCGTGGCGGGAGGCATGATGGCGCTGATCCCGCATGCGGGGTTCTGCGCGCTGCTGGCGCTGGGCTTTGTCGGGCTGGGCTGGCTGATCTCGCGCAGGCACGCGGCGCAGTGGGGCAAGCTGGGCAGTATCTGGATGGTGGTGGGCGGGCTGATTCTCTCGGTTTCGGTAGGCATGCTGATCAACCACCCGTTCGCGGCACCGCTGGTTTCCGCGGTGATTCTCGCAGGCGTGGCGGTGCCCGCCGAAAGCCGCCTGCTGATTGCGCTGACACCGCTGGCCATCATGGCCGCGATTGGCGGCAGCACGGGCTACTGGCACGCCACCTACATGATCTGCGTGGAGGAGCCCACGCTTTCCATCCTGCTGTTTTCGGCGCTGGCTTACGGTGCGTGGCAGCTGGCCAGGAGGAGCGAGGGCGTGCGGCAGTTGCTTTCCCTCACCTTTGCACGCATGTGCGTGATACTGGTGAACATGGGGTTCTGGATCGGCTCCTTGTGGGGCGATACGCCGGGCCGCGTGTTCCGCGACGCGGAATCAGCGCTGAATGATTACGGTCGCAACGTGCCGCAGGTGGATGAGGTGGTGTTCATCATCGGCTGGGCGGTGGCGCTGCTGCTGGCGGGCGCGTGGGGCGCTAGGCGCGGGCGGCGGTTCATGGTGAATACCGTGGCGGTGTTTTTTGCCATCCACTTCTATACGCAGTGGTTCGAGCATATCGGGCTGTACCCGTTCTCGGTGATCGTGGCGGGGGTGGCGACGATTGCGTTTGCTCTGGGTGTGTGGCGCTATAACCGCAAGGCGCTGGCCTAAACATCAATCACGCAGAAGCGGTTGCGCCCGGCCTTCTTGGCTTCGTAAAGTGCCTTGTCTGCTTCCTTGACCAGCGTGTTCATATCCACCGGCGCGCCCATCAGGGCCACGCCGATGCTCACACCCATGTCCAGCTGCACATCCTTGATGATCCACGCGGGCTGCATGGCCTCGATGATCTTGGTCGCGATGAATTCGGCGTCGGCGCCTCCCGCGATATTTTCTGCCAGCAGCACGAACTCGTCGCCGCCGAGGCGGGCGAGCGTATCGGCCGTGCGGACCACCGGCTTGACGCGCTGGGCAAAGGTCTTGAGCACGGCATCTCCCATGGCGTGGCCGTGCGTATCGTTGATGGATTTGAAATGGTCAAGGTCCATGTAAAACAGGGCCAGCGGCTGCTTGTTGCGGGCGGTAAGCGCGATGGCGTGGGAAAGGCGGTCATAAAAAAGCTGCCGGTTGGGCAGGCCGGTGAGCGAATCGTGGTGCGCCATGTGGCGGAAGATGCCGGCGGTCTGCCGCTCGCTTTTTACCTCAAGCTGCTGGCCCAGCGCGCCGCCCAGCACCACGGCCACAAGCTGCAGCGTCTGGATGTGCGAAGGCGTGAACGCATGCGGCTTGCCGGACATGATTTTCAGCACGCCCACCGTGTTGCCCTGGCGGTAAAGCGGCGTGACCACCATGGAAGCGGCGCCGACCTTGCGGCAGGCTTCCGCGTCCACGCGCGGGTCGGTGCTGGTATCTTCCGCGTAGAGCATCTTGCCGGAGCTGACGCCGAGGCCGGAGAGGCTGGTGATGGCTTTCAGGCGCAGGCCGATATGCCTGGCGCCGCTGCCGCTGGCGGCGTGGTAGACCATTTCGTCGCCCTCCAGCAGCTCGATGACGGCGGAGTCGGCGCCGGTGAGCATCTGCACGTGGTCCACCACCGTGTTCATGAAGCCGGGCAGGTCAAAATCCGCCGAGCCCAGCAGGGCCTGCAGCGCGATGATGGAGCGCAGGTGTTCTACGGAAGGTTCGGTTGCTGGCTCTGGCTTGCCCATACCCCTATTAAGCCAAACATTGGTTAATCCGGGTTTAAACGGCGGCTCTTAATGGCTTTTTTATTTCCATGGGCTTAAATTAAATGCCCTTTAAAAGGAGGCGTTATGAGCTATGTCGACGGGTACCTGCTGCCGGTGCCGAAAAAGAACATTAAGGACTATAAGGGCATCGCCAAGAAGGCGGGCAAGATATGGCGTGATCACGGCGCGCTGCAATATATTGAAGCCGCGGCGGATGACCTGGAGAATGAGTGGGGCGTTTCCCTCGGCGAATCTGCCGGCACGCGCAAGGGCGAGACGGTGGTGTTTGCCTTTATCGTGTTCAAGGACAAGGTGAACAAGCGGGTGATGAAGGACCCGCGCATGAAAAAAATGATGAACCCCGATGATAAGACGTTTGAATGCAAACGTATGGCGTATGGCGGATTTAAGGTTATAGTAGACGCCTGAACCATTCAGGAGGTGGAGAATGAAGTATACGGGCGGGTGCCATTGCGGCGCGGTGCGGTTCGAGGTGGAGACGAAAATTGAAAAGCTTATCGCGTGCAACTGCTCCATCTGCACCAAGCGCGGCTACCTACTCACCTTCGTGCCGGAAGACAAGTTCCGCCTCACCAGCAGCCCGGGCACCATTGCCAATTACCAGTTCGGCAAGAAAAACATCCACCACCTGTTCTGCAATGCCTGCGGCGTGGGCTCGTTCGGCAAGGGCAAGGACAAGCAGGGAAACCCCATGCGGGCGATCAACGCGCGCTGCCTGGATGACGTGGATTTGCGCACATTCCCGATCATGGAGTTTGACGGGAAGAGTCTTTAAAGCCTTCCCCCTGGAAGGGGGAAGGTTTGGATGGGGGGCCGGTTCAACGCACTGCGGATGATGGATGACCCCCACCTTAATCCTCCCCCTTCCAGGGGGAGGAAATTTCAAACTAGCCCTTCTTCGCCGCGGCTTTCACCGGCTTTTCATCATCATTCGAGACCTGTTTGTGCTTGCGCACGAGGTCATCAAACGTGTTGTCGAGCATGTCCATCATCTGCTGGTCGCGGCTGGCGGCGGTGCGGCCGCCCATGATCACGCCCACCAGGCGCCAGCTGCCGCGCTTGACCGAGGTGACAAGGTTGAAGCCAGATTTGCCGATATAGCCGGTCTTGATGCCGTCCGTGCCGGGGTAGCGGCCGAGCAGGCGGTTGTGGCCCTCATAATAGCGGCCGCGGAACTCGAACTCGGTGATGCTGAACCACTGGTAATATTCCGGGAAGTCGCGCTTGAGCGCGATGCCCAGCCGTGCGAGGTCATACGCCGTGCTGACCTGCTGGTCATCCGGCAGGCCGGAGGGGTTCTCGAAATTGGTGTCGTTCATGCCCAGCTGCCTGGCCTTGGCGTTCATCATATCGGCGAATTCTGCCTGCGAACCGCCGAGCCCTTCCGCCACCACCATCGCGACGTCGTTAGCCGAGCGGACGATGAGGCTCTCGATGGCGGTTTTGACGGTGATCTGGTCGCCTGGGATGAGGTCAATATTCGTGGGCGGCGCGGCGGCGGCCTTGGAGGAGACAGAGAGGCGCGAATCCATGTCCAACTTGCCGCGCTTCATGGCCTCGAACAGGAGATATAACGTCATCATCTTGGTCAGCGAGGCGGGGTGGCGGATTTCCTCGGCGTTGACCTCGTAGAGGATCTGCCCGTCATCGGCGTTGACCACCAGGGCGGCGAAGCGGGCGCGGTACGTGGCCTCGCTGACGGCGCGGCCCCGACGCACCGAGCGCAGGCCCTTTTTTTTCTTTTTGATAGTGACTTTCTTAACTTTGCTGCTGGACTTTTTAACGCTTTTGGACTTCTTGGCTGAAGCAGCCACCTCTATTTCCTTGGCATTTGCCGCCGGTGCGGGGGCCGCCGTGGCTGCAAAGGCCGCCAGGCAGAGCGCGGTTACCAGTGCGCGGCCGAGGCGGGCGAAGCGCAATGGTAAAGATTGTGGTCCGGTACAAATCATCTTCACTATTTTTGACACCATAAACGGCGCCTCGACGCAACATGAAATTTCACTCATCTTAAACCGAGCTGTTCAACCCTGCATAGCAGCTATGTTGCCGCGCCGCAGATTTATGGCCCCGCTCCCTTGACATCTTGCAGTTGTATTCCTATAACATGGGCTCATGTTGCATTGCGCAACGCGAGTGGCTTCACCCCGGGCCGCCACGCATGAAGCGTATTATTTTTTAGTATAGGAGAGAGCGTATGTCACAGTCCCAGCAGACCCAGCAGGTGAAAAAGCCGGCCGGCAACCCCGCGCAGGCCGCAAAAATGTCGGCTGCCGCTCAGAAAATGTCTGGCGCTGCTTACAGCGCTGCCGAATCCACCAAGTCCGCCGCGCAGAACGTGGTGAACATCGGTGCAGGCGCCATGCGCGACATGCTCTACAGCGGTTCAGGCGAAGCCCAGAAAGCCCAGGAAAAGATGTGGGAAATGGGCCGCGAAGGCGTGGAGCATTTCTCCCGCGCGACCGATATGTGGACCCGCATGTGTATGGAGCTCATGGGCATCTGCCGCGATAACGTGGAAGCCGCCATCGAGTGCGCCAACATCACTGCCGGCGTGGCCAAGAATGTCAGCGCCGAAATCAGCGAGACCTGCAACAAGAGCTTCTCCGAAGCTGTGGAGATGAGCAAGGAAGCCTTCAACTGCCGCACCATCAATGATGTCACCGAGCTGCAGAGCAAGGCCGTGCGCCAGGCGCTGGATACCTGCTTCAATGAAACGAACCGCCTGAGCAACATGGTGTTCGAATGCGCAACCGAAGCGCTCGAGCCCATCAACGAACGGGTGTGCGAAGCCTCGGACCGCCTCTGCAAGGTGATGGCGGCCTAAGCTGTTTTGCATCGCAACAAAAACCCGGCCCAAGTGGCCGGGTTTTTTTATGATCGCGCGCTTAAAGCTTCCTTAACCCGGCGGCGCTACTACTGCAGAATAACCCTTGCTTTATGCAGCTCATGCGCCCGGCCCATCTCTGGAAACTTTTGCTGCTTGCCGCCGTGGTATTGCCAGGAACCGCGCACGCTGAATTCAGCATCCGTATCCGTGAAACGCCTGCCGTATCCGCCGCGCCCGAACCCGACGTTTCAAGAGAAGCCCAAGAGGAAGTAGATGCCATGATGCATCGCATTTCCGCCGCGCGCGGGCAGCCCGTGCGGCAGGCTGCTGCCGCGGCCGATCCTGAAGTGTCAGCGGAAGTCCTAGAAGGAGTAGATGCCATGGTGCGGCGCCTTTCCGCCGCGCGCGCGCAACCCGTGCAGCAGGCTGCCGCTCCGCCGCCGCAGCCGGTGATGAAGGCGCCGCCCGTGCTGGCCCCGCTGCCGGTGCAGGTGGCAGGTACATCGCCGCCGCCCATGGTAAAAGAGGAGCTGCCCTTGCTGGCCCCGCCGCGACCGCCGGTGCAGGTTGCAGGCGCATCGCCACCGCCTATGTTAGAAGAGAAATTACCTGTACTGGCCCCGTCGCGGCCACCCGCCGAAATGGGCGCGCTTTCGCCGGCGGCGGGCGCCCGCTCGCCACTCCCCGCCAGCCTGCCTTTTGTGATTGAGACCAAACTGGCGGGCGGCTACCGCTCTGACGAATTGAGCTGGAACATCGCCTCCGATTCCACGGGCACACAGGAGCCCAACATTCTTTCCGAGCTGCAGTGGAAGGCCATCAAAGGCCTCGCCGCCATCGGCGAAGTCAGCTACCGCCACCGCCAGGGGGTGATGAGCGGACTTTACTTCAACGCCTCGGCGCAGCGTAGCGCCACCATCAGTGGCGCAAACCAGGATTCAGACTATCTTTTGAATGACCGTCAGGGCGAGTTCTCCCGCTCTAACAACAGCAGCGATTCGGGTTGGTTTCGCGATCTCAGCGGTTCCGTCGGCTGGGTGTTCCCGCTGGCGCCGGAGGAAAACGGGCGTCTGACCACATCGCTCACACCCTTCGTGGGCTATCGGCAGACGCGCCAGTTCTTCACCATACGCGACGGCAACCAGACCATCCCTGCCACCGGCCCGTTCAGCGATTTACGCAGTTCCTACCAGACCGAATGGAAAGGCCCGTTCGCAGGGCTTGATTACAGCCACGCGCTCACGGAAAGCCAGCGCCTTCGCCTGCGCGGCAGCTACGGTCTTGTTGATTATCGCGGTAAGGGCAACTGGAACCTGCGCACTGAATTCAATCATCCTCTGAGCTTCATGCACGACGCGCAGGGCCGCAACCTTGCCTTCAACTTCTGGTATAACTGGGAGATTTTAACGGCGCTGGAGCTGGCGCTTGGCGTGGAGTTTCAGCACGGCGTAACACGTGCAGGCAATGATCGCGTCTTTTTTAATGACGGCACCGAACTTTCCACCCGCCTTAACGAAGTCAACTGGTGGGGGACGCTCTACTCGGTGGGCCTGAACTACGCATTCTGAAGCTATGAACGCGCTTTACCTGTTCCTTTTTCTTGCTGCCATCAACGCCGCCACCTTCGGGCTGTACGGCCTCGACAAGCGCGCGGCGCGCAATAACACATGGCGCATACCCGAGGGCACGCTGCTGCTGTTTGCGCTCTTAGGCGGCAGCCCGGCGGCGTTCTGGGCAAGCAGGCATTTCCGCCACAAGACGAAGAAGACGTCTTTCAGGGTGCGCTACTGGCTGGTGGTGATTATTCAGCTTGTCGCCATCGGCTGGTGGTTTACGCGCTAGGCTTTAGAAGGGCAGGACGGTATCCATCACCTGCGCACCCCAGCGCGGCTGCTGCATGTCCATCAGCTGGCCGCGGCCGCCATAGGTGACGCGCGCCTCGGCGATCTGGGTGAGGTCCACCGTGTTGTCGGACTTGATGTCCTGCGGGCGGACCACGCCTTTGACGGAGATCTCGCGGATGTCATAGTTCACGCGGATTTCCTGCTTGCCGTCGATCACGAAGTTACCGTTGGGCAGCACCTGCGTGACGATGGCGGCCACCTGCGTTTCGATTTTCTCTTCGCGCTTCACGTTGCCGGTGCCCTTGGTGTTGCTGGAGCTGGCGCCGTTGACAAGGCTGCTGAGCAAAGCAGGGCCGGGGATGGGTTTGAAGATCTTGCCCTCGAGGCCCATCATTCTTTCAGCGTCTGCGCTTTCGGTGGTGTCGCGCTTGCGCTCGGTTTCGTTCTTGGTTTCGGCCTTGTCTTTCATCTTGATGTTGACGCGCAGGATGTCGCCCACACGGTTGGCGCGCTGGTCGCGGAAGAAGGCGCGCGAGCCAGGCTGCCACAGCGAGCCGGCATATTGTTTGGCGGGCGGCGGCGTTTCCGGCAGCGGCCAGGAAATCGGCTGGTAGCTGGGCTGTGTTACCGGGTCTGCCACCGGCGAATGCGCGGGCGGCTTGCCCACGGCTTCGATCTTATCCATCGTGCTAGCGCAGCCGCCCAGCAGCAGGCAGAGCGCTACGACGAACAGGGTGAAGCAGCTGGGAGTTTTAGTTGGCAACATAGGGTGCTCCTGCGAGTTGATCGCCGGGCGGGCTGATCAGCACGCCGCGTTCGTTTTCTACCACCGCGTGCACCACGGCTTTGCTGGTGAGGTTCTTGACTTCGATAAGCTCACCGCGGCTGCCGTCCGTCATGGCCTGGCCGGTGGTGGTGATTTCCATGCTGCCGCTGACATAGCGCATGGTGACCATGCTGTTTTTCTTGACCATGGCGGGCGAAGCAATCTCGCTGCCGCGGATGGGGCGCTTGGGTGAAATCGCCGCGCGGGGTGAATAGCCGATGAGCTGGGCTGCATCCGTCAGCGAGTCACCGCGCGTGCGGGCGATGGGGAAGTCCAGCATGTCGAGGTCTTCAGCCTTGATGGTCTCCCCGGCGCGCAGCTGGCGCTTCAGCACCGGCAGCAGCAGGGTTTCTTCAAAGCGTCCGCCTACGGGAAGGGCCGAGAGCACCTGCTCCCCGGACATGACGAGCAAATTGCCGTTCCAGCGCTGGCTCTTTTTGTCGAAGTTCACGCCGGTGACCCTGGCAGCCAGCGGCTTGGTGGATTCAAACAGCGTACGCGATTTCTGGCCGGTGAGCGTGGCCTGCACGCGTGCGCCCGCGCCTTTGTCGGCCAGTGCCTGCGCGGCGGCGGCCTCCACCTGTTCCTGGGTGAGCGAGTTGGCGGCGGGAATTTCTTCGGCCGAAGCGGTTGCCACCAGGGTGCAGAAAGTGAGGAAGATGGCGAGTATGAAAGCGTACATAATATGCCTGCCTTTCTTTTTTATACTGATTGTGTCAGGGCCTGGAGCATTTCATCAGACTTGGTGATGACCTTGGTGTTGAACTCATAGGCGCGCTGGGCGCGGATCAGGTTGGTGATTTCGCCCACCGGGTCCACGTTGGAATTTTCAAGGAAGCCCTGCCGTATGGCGCCGAAGCCCGCGGCGGCCGGGTTGCCGAGCACGGGCGAGCCAGAGGCCGGGGTTTCCAGCAGCAAGTTGTTGCCGGTGGCGCGCATGCCCGCCTCGTTGAGGAAGGTGGCTACCTGCATTTGCCCGACGATCTGCGGGTCTACCTGCCCGTCGATCTGCACGGAGATTTCGCCAGAGTTGTTGATGCTGATGCTGATGGCGTCCTGCGGGATGCTGATGGCGGGCAGCACGGTAAAGCCGTCGGCGGTGACGAGCTCGCCGTCCTGCGAGAGCTGGAAGGTGCCGTCACGCGTGTAGGCGGTTTCGCCCGTGGGCAGCTGCACCTGGAAGAAGCCCTTGCCCTCGATGGCGAGGTCCAGCGAGCCTTCGGTGTTCTGCAGCGGGCCGGAGCGGGTGTTGCGGTAAATGGCACCGGTTTTGACGCCTAAGCCGAGCTCAATGCCGGTGGGGACGATGGTGCCGGAATCCGACGAGTTAGTGCCCACGCGACGCAGGCTCTGGTAGAGCAGGTCCTGGAATTCGGGCCGTTGCAGCTTGTAGCCGGTGGTATTGAGGTTCGCGAGGTTCTGCGAAATCACATCCACGAAGAGCTGCTGTGCCAGTACCCCGGTTGATGCAATGTCTAATGATCTCATTTCCTCACTCCCTTACCTAGGTCTGCTGCGTCCATGCAGCGGTGGATTTGCGTTGCAGGTCATACATGACCTCGATGAACTTGGCGGTGCTGCCGACGCCGCGGGAGACCTCGATCATATGGGTCATCTCGCGTACGGCCTGCACGTTGGAATTTTCAAGCACGCCCTGCATTACGCGCGGATCGGTGGCGGGGATGCCTTCCTCTTCGCTGGCGAACATGCGCTCGCCCTTGCGCTCCAGCGCCTGCGGGTTTTCAAAAGTGACGATGCCGATCGTGGCGCGCTCTTCGCCGTCCACCGTGATGTTGCCGAGCTCGCCGACACCGAGGTCTTTGTCTTCGGTGGTGAAGGTGATGCGCTGGCCATTGGTGTCCAGCACGGCGTAGCCCTCGGGCGTGACGCGGTTGCCCTCGGCGTTGATTTCAAAATTGCCGGCGCGGGTATAGCGGCGGCCGGCGGGTGAATCCACCATGAAATAGCCTTCACCGCCGATGGCGATGTCCAGCGTGTTGCCGGTGGTGCGCATGGTGCCGCTGGAGGTGTCGCGCCAGACGGAGATATCATGCGCGAAATCCATGCCGCCGCGCTTGCCGTCTTTGACCATGTAGGAATTGAACAGCACCTGGTTGGCCGTGTAGCCCGACGTATTCATGTTCGCGATGTTGTTGGCCGTGACATCCATGTCGCGGAACAAGGCGAGCTGGCGGGACAGGGTGATGTAGATACTATTATCCATGCCCAATACCTTGCATAAAGCGTGCCAAGCTCGATACTTGCGCAAAGCTGGGAATTTGGCTTATATGATGGTACCTTCAGGGAGGAGGGGTTCACATGGCGTTTGGTTTCAAGAAGAAGAAAAAGGAAGAAGCTGCCGAAGGCGAAGCCAAGGAAGGCGAGGGCGGCGATAAGGAAGAAGCCAAGGAAGAAAAGCCCGAAGGCGAGGCCAAGGAAGGCGAAGCCAAGGGGGGTGAAGAGGGCAAGGAAGGCGAAGGCGGCGAGGCCGCCGGCGAGGGAGACGCCAAAGCCAAGAAAAAGAAGAAGCTTATCATTATCGGCGCGGGCGTGATGATGGTGTTGGTCATGGCGGGTGCCGGTGTGTTTTTCTCCGGTGTATTAGGTGGTGGTGAGCATGCCGAGGGCGAGGAAGCCGCTGCCGAGGGCGAGGAAATGCCGGCCGGCGCGCCCGTGTTTTTTGATCTGCCGCCGCTGCTGGTTAACCTGAATACCGGCGGCAAGAGTGCCAGCTTCATGAAAGCCACCGTAACGCTTGAACTTGCCAATGAAAAAGAGGTGGATACCGTGAAGGCGAACCTGCCGCGCCTGATGGATAACTACAACACCTTCCTGCGCGAGATGAAGGCCAGCGATCTTTACGGTTCGGCGGGCACTTACCGCCTGCGCGAGGAGATGTTGGTGCGCGCCAATAAAATGTTGGCGCCTGTAAAAGTGAAGGATGTGCTTTTCAGAGAACTTCTAGTACAATAGCCGCATTGTCACCCCGCACTTGTTGCGGGGTCTCCCCCGGTTACGGGAGATGCCGCAACAAGTGCGGGGTGACATGGTTGGTACGGTCCTTGCAGTAATACGGGCGTACCTGTACGAGGAAGCACTATGGCAGACGAACCACCTAAACCCGAAGGCGAAGCGCCCGCAGCGGCCGCTCCTGCCGAAGGCGCAGCCCCGGCAGCTGAAGGCGCCGAGGGCGAGCGCGTACTCAACCAGAACGAAATAGATACGCTGCTTGGCTTTGACGCCAAGCAGGAAGGTGCACCGCTTTCCGGCATTTACGCGATTCTCGACAAATCGCTCATGGCGTATGAAAAACTGCCCATGCTGGAAGTGGTGTTTGACCGCCTGGTCCGCCAGCTTTCCACGTCTTTCCGCCTGTTTACGTCCGACAACGTGGACGTGAGCCTGGATTCCATGACGAGCTTGCGGTTTGATGATTACCTCAATTCCATCCCGCTCCCCGCCCTCTTGGTAGTGTTCCGGGCCGTGGAATGGGAAAATTTCGGCCTCGTGACGCTGGATTCCTCGCTGATCTACACCATGGTAGACATTCTCCTCGGCGGCCGCCGCGCCAACAAGCCGGTGCGGGTGGAGGGGCGCCCCTACACCACCATCGAGCAGGATTTGGTCAAGCGGCTGGTGGATATCCTGCTGGCGGATATGAGCTCTTCCTTCGAGCCGCTTTCGCCCGCCACTTTCCTGTTCGAGCGTCTTGAGACTAATCCCAGATTCGCCACCATCACCCGGCCCGCCAACGCGGCGCTGCTGGTGCGCCTGCGCGTGGATGTGGAAGAACGCTCCGGCATCGTGGAAATCCTGCTGCCGCACGCCACGCTGGAGCCGATCCGTGACCTGCTGCTGCAGATGTTCATGGGTGAAAAATTCGGCCAGGACACGGTGTGGGAAAAGCATTTGGGCAAGGAATTGCGCCACACGGAAGTGGATATCGAGGCCATTCTTAATGAAAAAGAGATCACGCTGGGAGACGTCATGCGCTTTAAGGTCGGGTCTACAATTCTGCTCGACTGCATGCCGGAGGATGAGGTAGTTCTTAAGTGTAGCGGCGTGCCGGTAACACGGGGCAAGCTGGGCCGTGTGGGAGAAAACATGGCTATAGCGATTAGTGAACCGGTTGCGCACCGTCATAGTAAAGAAGCGTAAAAGAAAAGCGGGGGGAGATGCCGCTGTTGGAGCTGCTGATCAACGTATCACTGGTGGCGCTGCTGGTTGCCACGCTGTTCTATTGCCGCGTGCTCAACCGCCGTATCCGCGTGCTGCAGGACTCCCGCGGAGAGCTCTCCAAGCTGCTGCGGCATTTTGATGAATCCACCAAGCGCGCTTCCGATAGCATTGCCGTGCTGCAATCCACCAGCCGCAAGGCGCTGGAGGTGATGCAGGCGCGCATTGACCGCGCAATCGTGACCGCGGATGACCTGAACTTCCTCATCGACCGCGCCGAGAAAGCCGCCGAATCGCTGGAGGCGGGCATCAATGTGAGCCGCACGGCCAAGCGAGTGCAGGATGAAATGGCCGGGCCGAAGCCTGCCGCTGAACCAAAGGCCGTCGGT
>CAZUKF010000007.1:0-29260 GCA_964620765.1 uncultured Rickettsiales bacterium
CGTGTTCATCAATTTCATCGGCGGCATCCTGATCGGCGTGGTGCAGAAAGGTATGCCCTTCCAGGAAGCGCTGCACAGCTACACGATGATGACCATCGGCGACGGCCTGGTCAGCCAGGTGCCCGCCCTCATCGTCTCCACCGCCGCGGGTATTCTCGTCACCAAGTCCGGCATCTCCGGCTCGGCGGAAAAAGCCGTGCTCGGCCAGCTTGGCCGCCACCCGACGGCACTGGGCATTACCTCGGCGTTCCTGTTCGGCATGTCGCTGCTGCCGGGCATCCCGCTGCTGCCGTTCTGGATTCTTTCAGCCGTAACCGGTTATCTCTGCTGGCACCTGAACCGCACGCCCGTTATCCAGCCCGGCTTCCCCGGCGCGCCAGGCCAGCCTGCCATTCCCGGCCAGCCCGGCTCGGTGCCGCAGATTACCGGGCCCGGGGGCGCGGAAGGCGCTGCCAAGGGCGGCGCGGAAGAAGCGCCTGCCGAGTTCCTTACCATCGACGCGCTCAGGCTGGAGCTGGGTTACGGCCTGCTGCCGCTGATCAACTACCAGCGCGGCCACCGCCTGACAGAACAAATCAAGGCGCTGCGCCGCCAGATGGCGCGGGAGCTGGGCTTCATCATCCCGCCGGTGCGCATCCAGGACAACATGCAGCTGCCTTCCAACACCTATGTAGTAAAGGTGAAGGAAATCGAGGCGGGCAAAGGCGATATCCGCCCGGACATGCTGCTGGTGATGAACCCCAGCGGCGGCAAGATCGGCCTGCCGGGCGAGGAAACGGTGGAACCCACCTTCGGCCTGCCCGCCATGTGGATCGCCGAGAGCTACCGCGAGGAAGCGCTGTTCCGCAACCTCACGGTGGTGGACCCGCCGACCGTGGTGACCACGCATCTTACCGAGGTGATCAAGGACAATCTCTCCGAACTGCTGTCCTACACCGAAACGCAGAAGCTGTTGGACGATCTGGGCAAGACGCAGCAGAAACTCATCACCGAGACCATCCCGGCGCAGATCTCCGTCTCCGGCGTGCAGCGCATCCTGCAGAACCTGCTGCGCGAAATGGTTTCCGTGCGCGACCTGCCCACCATCATCGAAGCGGTGGCAGAGGCCACGCGCCTCACCCAGAACGTGCTTTCCATCACCGAGCACGTGCGCATGCGCCTCGCACGGCAGATCAGCAATGCCAATACCTCTGAGGGCGGGTACATCCCCATTCTCACGCTCTCGCCGGTGTGGGAGCAGAATTTCATCGAGGCCATCGTCAGCCAGGGCGAGGACAAATCGCTCAGCCTCGCGCCCAGCCGCATCCAGGAATTTATCACCGCCGTGCGCACCAAGTTCGACGCCGCGGCCATGCAGGGCGATACGCCGGTGCTGCTCACCAGCCCCACCATCCGCCCCTATGTGCGCTCGGTGGTGGAACGGTTCCGGCCGCACACGGTGGTCATGTCGCAGAATGAGCTGCACGCGCGGGCACGGATCAAGACGCTCGGGCAGATATGAGCGTCCTGTTCAACACGCTCGGCCACCTCGGTATCATCTGCTTTCTCTACGCTTACTTCATGCTGCAGAAGGGCCGCATGGCTCCCGACAGCTACGCCTATTTGCTGCTGAACCTAGCGGGCGCCATCCTGCTCATGATTTCCCTGACATGGGACTGGAACCTGCCCGCCTTCCTGCTGGAAGCGTGCTGGGCGGCGATCAGCATTTACGGCTTATGGAAGCGTAAAAGGCGGCCCGCATGAGGCTGCGCAGCTTCACCGCCGCCAGCATGCCCGCCGCGATGGAGCAGGCGCGCGCGGCGCTGGGGGACGACGCGGTCATCATCTCCACCGCCACCAAGGGCAAGAGCGTCACCGTCACGGCGGCGATCGATGAAAAGGACGAGGGCCTCACGCTGGTAAAGCCCCTGCGCGCCAACCGGCAGGTGACGAGCTGGCTGGAAGACCTCACCACCCTCTTACGCTACCACAATATCCCCGAGCCGCTGGCCGGGCGGCTGGCCTACAAGGCGCGGAACCTGGAGCTGGATTCGCTGTTTGCCCTGCAGAAGCTGGAGGGCGACGACCGCGCCCTGCTGGAGCAAAAGGCGCTGGCCAAACTGCTGGCGGATGTTTTCAAATTCCTGCCGTTTACCAATGATCCGCGCCTCATGCTGGTGGGGCCGCCGGGCATCGGCAAAACCGTGGCCATCGCCAAGCTTGCCGCCCAGCTGGTGATGGAGCGCAAGAAACTCACCGTGATTACCACGGATACCAAGCGCGCGGGCGGCGTGGAGCAGCTGGCCGCGTTTACGGACATACTGGAGCTGCAGCTGAACGTGGCGGAAACGCCGGAGGTCTTAAGCAAGGCCCTGCGCGCCGCCGATGGCTGCGTGCTGATCGACAGCGCCGGCTGCACCCCCTACGACAAGGCCGACATGGCGGAGTTAACTTCTTTCATCGCCGCGGGTGGCTTTGAGCCAGTGTTAACACTTCCCGCCGGGATTGACGGCTCCGAGGCGGCAGACACCGCCCGCGCCTTCGCCTTCTCCGCCATCACCCGCCTGCTGGTGACCCGCGCTGATACTTCCCGCCGCTTCGGCTCACTGCTCGCCGCCGCCGACGCCAGAGGCCTCGCTTTCTGCAATTTAAGCCTCAGTTCGCGCGTGGTGGGGGAATTACGGCCGCTGGATGCCAGCCTGTTGGCACAGCTCATGCTTCAATACCGAAAGGAAACGTGTTAACCATGCCTATGACCAATAACATCATTGCAATAGCTTCCGGCAAGGGCGGTGTGGGAAAGACATGGCTTGCCATTACCCTCACCCACCTCATTGCGCGGTCGGGCCGCAGCGTGCTGCTGTTCGACGGCGATATCGGCCTTGCGAACGTGGATGTGCAGCTGGGCCTCACCCCGCAGAAAGACCTTGGCTCCGTCATCAGCGGGCGGCACACGCTGGCCGAAGCGGTGACGCGGTATGACGAAGGTGGGTTTGACATTATCGCCGGGCGTTCCGGCTCCTCCAACCTCGCCTCGCTGCCGCCGGAGAAGCTGGAGCGCGTGACGCAGGACCTGGCGCAGCTGGGCAAGAACTACGAGATCGTGATCATGGATCTCGGCGCGGGCGTGGAAGCCGGTGTGCGCCACCTCGCCTCGCAGGCCGGCACCTGCGTGGTGGTGGTGACGGACGAGCCCACCTCGCTGACGGATGCATACGCCTTCATCAAGCTCACGCTGGCTGAGCGCAGCGGCACGGACATGCAGGTGGTCATCAACCAGGCGGGCACGCAGAAGGAAGGCGAGATTACCTACCAGGCGCTGAACAAGGCGTGCATGAACTTCCTCGGCATGTCGCCGCGCCTGCTGGGCATCGTGCGGCGCGACACCAAGGTGAAGGACAGCATCCGCAGCCAGAAGCCGCTGCTGGCCAAGGCCCCGCAATGCACCGCCGCCACGGATACGGCGGCCATCGCTATCAAGTTAATGCAGAAGTAACGCTATGGATGTCATCCTGAGCCTGCTCAATCCTGTGACGGGAACGACGGTTCAGGGTGTTTCTGCCTCCACGGCTTCGCTCACCGCCTCGCAGACGCCATCCGTGCTGGCCAACCTGCCTGCGGGCACGCTGATACGCGGCTTCGTGCTCAACCGCGATGCCAAAGGCAACCCGGTGCTGCGCACGGACTCGGGCGACTTCCTGCTGGAGAGCAAGTTCTTCCTGAAGATCGGCAGCGACGTGGTGGTGCGCCTGGATGCCAGCGGGCAGAAATTCCGCGCCAGCATTATCTCGGTGGACGGCCACTCGCCGAAAGACGCCGAGAATATTCCGGCGCATGATAAGGCGGGCGATGTGATCATTCGCTCGGACCAACCGCAGGCAAAACCCGCGCCCGCGCAAACGCAGGCAACCGCTGACCGCCCGCCTGCACCGCGCGAAGCCGCCACGCTTACCGGCACGCTTACCCGCCCCACCGCGCAGCAACCGCCGGTGCCGGGGCAGCCGCAACCGCTGCCCGCCGGTAGCAACGTGGTGTTCAAGCTGCTGGCCATCGCCACACCCGGCACTACGCCTGCCGCACCGCGCCCGGAAACGGCACAGGCTGCTGCACCACCGGCGCAAGCACCGCAGCAGCAACCACAACAACAGGCCCCTTCGCTGGTGGGGCAGCTTTACAATGTTTATACCAAGTTTGCAGGCCAGCCCGCCGCGCCGCAATTCGCGCCGCAGACGCCGCAGGCACCGGCCGCCTTCCCGGCACAAATCGTGCAGACGCCGGATGCGCCCGAGCCCGTGCTGCAAACGCCGTTCGGCACCGTGCGCCTGAGCAACGCGCCGAACTTCCCGCCCGGCACGCGCCTCACGCTGGAGCTGGCGCAAGCGACGCCCGCCGGCAGCACCGCACCCGTACGCCCGGCCACCGTGCCGGAATTGGCACAGGCGTGGCCTTCTCTACAGAAGATTGTGGATCTGCTGACACAGATCGATCAGGACGCCGCCATCCGTTTCCTGCGCGTGGCGCTGCCCACCGCTGCCTATGGCGAAACGCCGCAGTGGAAAAACATGTACCCCGATGCGCGCAACCTCGGCTCCGGCATGGCGCTGTTCATGAACGCGCTGGGTGCTGGCAATTTGCGGCAATGGCTGGGCGAGCGGCAGACGCAGCTCTTGGAAAAGAACGGCCAGTCCGCATTGCTGCAAAAAGCGGAAGGCGAGTTTTCCAGCATACGCGCACTGTATCACGAGGCCACGCCCGGCAACTGGCAGGCGCTGTTCGTGCCAATTATGGCGGAGGGCGAAGTCAAGCAGCTGCGCCTTTACAGCAAGCGCGGCAAGCGCGACCGCCGCAAAGACAAGGAAAATGACACGCGCTTCATCATCGAGTTCGAGCTGACGCAAACCGGGCCGATGCAGCTGGACGGCTTCGTACGCAAGCACGAGGGTAAGACGCAGTTTGACCTCGTCATCCGCTCGCATACGAGTTTTACGCCGGATGAGCAGCGGGATATTCAGAACATCTATTCAGGCATCGGCGATGCGACGGGCTATAGCGGCTTGGTGCAGTTCCAGCAGGTGACTGATTTTACAGTGAAACCGCTGGAAGAAATCCTGAGCGAGCAGCACCGCGACATGCTGGCTTGAGGATTGACAAAAAGTAATAATTTTAGTATTTTACACGTAGTTCAACCGTGATTACTTTCGGGGTTACGGTTTAGGGTTCGACATTGACCCGAGAGCGTTGCTGTTACGAAAAACGGCTAAGGAGCGTGCGATGCAAAACCGCACACTCAGGTTACAAATCTGCGTTAGGCGCTACATCGATCTGATGCATCTGATTCCTGTGCTCACTGCCCTGCAAAAAGCAAATCTGCAAGAGGTCTGCATCAACACAGGGCCCGGTAAGACCAAGCTCAGCTTCTCGTTTCCAGAAACTGAGCCTGCCAAAGTGAATCCGATCCTAATCATGATGTGGAAGCTACGGGAAACCATCAGGGGGACAGCAGAAGCGTACATGGTCTTACGCCAGCAGGAAGCTGGTACAGATTACGTTGATGGCAAGGCGTGCAAAAGGAAGCGTTCCAAGAGCCTGCGCACGGCACTCAAGATGTTCGCCGAAAAACTGCTTGAAGCGTTTAACGCACAGTAACCAAACTTCTCGTGCCCCGGCCTTTAGGGCCGGGGCTTTTTATTTATTTTTCTTCTTCTCTTTCATCCGCTGCGCGGCACCGGGCTTCACGGTAAGCTCCGAACGCTCAACCGCCAGCGCTTCCGGCGGGACATCCGCCGTTACCACCGAACCCGCACCCACGATTGCGCCGTCACCGATTTTCACCGGCGCCACCAGCGATGTGTTGGAGCCGATGAAGGCACCCGCGCCGATTTCGGTTTTGTATTTCGCGAAGCCATCGTAATTGCAGGTGATGGTACCCGCGCCGACATTGGCGTCTTCGCCGACGCTGGAGTCGCCCACGTAGCTGAGATGGTTGATCTTCGCGCCGTGCGCGGCCTCGGTGTTTTTCAGCTCGACGAAATTGCCGATATGCACTTCATCGCCCAGCCGCGTGCCGGGGCGCAGCCGCGCGAACGGGCCGATGACGCAGCGCTCGCCGACCTTCACATCCGGGCCAAACACCACGTAAGGCTGGATGACGCTGTCTTTGCCAATCACCGTATCCGCCGCGAGGAACACCGTTTCCGGCGCGATGAGCGTGGCCCCGTTTTCCATGGCAAGCAAGCGCAGACGGCGCTGCATGGCGGCCTCGGCCTCGGCCAGCTGCGCGCGCGAGTTGATGCCGGAGAACTCTTCGACTTTTCCCTCAGCCACGCGCACCGTCAGCTTGGCCAGCTTGGCGGCAGCGGCGATATCCGTCAGATAATACTCGCCGTTCTTCTGCGGCTGGATCTGCTCCAGCAGAGCGAATAAATGCGGCACGCGCACGGCCATGACACCGGAGTTGCAGAGCGTGATGCCCTTCTCCTGCAAGGTGGCTTCCTTGCATTCAACAATACGGTCCAGCTCGCCGCTGGCGGAATGCACCAGGCGGCCGTAGCCGGTAGGATCCAGCGGGCGCATGCCCATGACCACCAGCTCCGCATCCCGCGAGGCCTCGATCAGTGGGGCGAGCGCGGCGGGGGTGATGAGCGGCGTATCTCCAAATAAAATCAGCGCCGTGCCGTTGAAACCGTGCAGCGATTCCTTGGCGGCCTGCACGGCATTGCCGGTGCCCAGCGCCTCATGCTGCACTGCAAACTGGCAGGCGGAATAGGCTTCACGGGCCGCCTTGCACACGGCTTCCATGCCCGGCGCGACCACAACCACCGCGCGTTCCGGCTTGAGGGCCAGCGCAGCCTGCAGGACGTGGCCGATCATCGGCGAGCCGGCTAGCGTGTGCAAAACCTTGGGCCTGTCCGAGCGCATGCGAAGCCCCTTGCCCGCGGCCAGGATGATGCATGCCAGTTTTTGTTGTTCCGCCATTTTTTTCTATGTAGGTTAAGAGGCATTATTTCTTAACCCAAAACCGCGGGGTTGTCATGGACGTTTTGTGGTGGGCAATGTTCGGGGTGAGCGCGGTGGTGGCCCTAGCCGCCTGTGTTTTCCTCACGCTGTGGCAGCAGGCGAAGTCGCAGCTGCGCTGGTTGAAGGCCGAGCGCGAGGGGCTGGCGCGGGAGCGGGACGAGGAACAGAGCGCCCGCTATGACTCGCAGAAGAAGCTGGCATTGGTGGAGCAGCAGGTAAACCTGCTGAACCAGGAGATGGCCCGCCGCCAGAAGCTGCAGGAAGAAATGACGCAGGCGGCGAAGGCATCCGTTCTTTCGGCCGGGCACGAGCTTTCCAGCAAGCTGCTGACCGACCACAAGCGCGAGCTGGAAACCGCCAAGAAGGACAGCGAGGAGCGCACGAAGAAAGCGGCGGAGCAGCTCAACGAGCAGTTCAAGACCATCACCGATAAAGTGGCGGCGCTGGCCGGCAGCAACGTCAAGCAGGACGAGAAGCTCGCCACGCTCTGGCGCTCGCTTTCCACGCCGGCAGGCGCAGGCGCGCTGGCCGAGGTAGGGCTGGAAAACGCCCTGAAAAACCTGGCACTGGAGCCGGGGCGCGATTTCATCATGCAGTATTCCATGACGAGTGAAGACGGCGTGCGCCTGCGCCCCGACTGCATCATTTTCCTGCCGCAGAACCACGTGATGGTGATCGATAGCAAGGCCAGCAAATTCGTGCTCGAACTGGCGCAGGCGGAGGGCAACCCCGAGCAATATAAAATCGCGCAGGAGCGCTTCGTGCGCTCGATGAACGAGCATTTGCGCGTGCTGGCGCAGAAGGATTACGAAGGCGCCGTGCGCAAGTATTACAAGGCGGCGGGCTATGAGCACGACATCGCGCATATCTACAACGTGATGTACCTGCCGACCGAGGCGGCGTATGCGCATATCCGCGAGGCGGACCCGCTGTTCCACAACAAGGCCGAGGAGAAGGGCCTCATCCTGGCAGCGCCCTCCAATCTATTCGGCCTGCTTTCGGTGGCGAAGATCCAGATCGTGCAGGGCAAGCAGGCGGAGAGCCAGAAGGAAATCAAGAACGTGCTTGAAAACCTCATGGATGCGCTGGCGGTTTCGTTCGGCCACATCAGCAAGGTGGGCGACGCGATTCGCTCCAGCGCCAAGAACTTTGATGCGTTTGCCCGGTCTGCCAATAAAAACGTGCTGCCGAAGCTGACGCACCTGCACCGGCTGGGCGTGCACCATGCCAAGCAGCGCGATTTGCCGAAACGGCTGGCGAGCTACGAGATCTACGCCAGCGATGACCCGCTGCTCTTAGAGGGGGAAGAGCTGGCCCCCATCAAGCAGGAAGAGACCGAGGCGGCTTGACGAACTGACTAGTCAGGGCGGCTTTGCAGGTTTTGGCGATATTGCCTTATTTTACAGTGCATTGAATTTTCCTTCCTGTTATAAATAGCGTGGTTTTTTGGGGATTGGGGATTAGGGATTGGGCTTTGGAGAAGAAAAAACCCAATCCCCAACGCCCAATCCCCCTTCCCGCCTGTAAAAGCTTAACCTGGGGACATACCACCCGGCAGGGTGTTTTCCGTCTTGCCCGTTTTGGCGGGAGCGATTATATAATCCGCCTCCCTCCTGCGCTATCCACCTACGCCAAGGCTTCGGTGGACAAGAGGCTTCGGAGGGCTGCGTCGGCGGCGGTGCCGCCTCCTTGCTGGGGGATCGTCTAATGGTAGGACAGCGGACTCTGACTCCGCCAATCTAGGTTCGAGCCCTAGTCCCCCAGCCAATCTTGACGGGAGCGCGTACCGGTCATTAAGTGGAACGGCTTTCTTAAGTCATATTCGAGGGTTGAACCCTTCAGCCTCAAGTTCGTAAAGACAAACGCTATCATTCGGCGCTTTTGCTCAATTTCCGAACTCTCGAACATACCGTAAGCCTGGGATGCCAGAGTAAACAGGGATTCCACGGTTTCTTTGAAACTATCGTCGCCTTTTTCATGGTTAGATAGCCGGGTGCTGATTTCATGCTGCCGCTGTTTCAGCGCTAACGCTTTTGTGTCGTATTCGTCCTTAGTAATACTCTGATCCAGGCGCAGGTCCAGCAGGGTGCTGAGCTTTTCGTTTATCTGGCTGTATTCCTGTTGCAGCGCCTTGACCGCATCCCGGTGGAAACCCTTTTCCGCTTCATGCCCAGCCTTGAGGTGCGCCGTTAAGGCTTCCAGTACATCCTGCTCTATGTGGAAGGACTGAAACACGCCCTTGATCTGATCCAGCACATCGGCTTCATGCACAAACAGCTTCTTATCGGGATTGGCAGAATCACGGCATATCAAATAGCTGAACCTCCCTTTCTTAAGGTCACAGCCCACGCGCCGCCCGGACACGGCGCACTTCAGCAGGCCACGAAACACGAACGGCTTTTCCGTGTATTTCGGCGCTTGGCTGCGGGTGGTGCCGGTGCGCACCTGCTGGCACTTATCAAACAGTTCCTTGCTGATTAGCGGCTCGTATTTGTGCGGGTAGAGCTTACCCTTCACCATCATCTCGCCATAGTAGAATGGATTCTGGATAATCAGGTGAATCTGGCTTGCCGAAAGTTCGGTTCTGCCCTTGGTTTTATTGGTTAAGCCCCATTCCTTTGCCTTACGGGTCATGTCGCCTTTCAGGGAATAGCAGCCGGTGGCGTATTCCATGAACAGCTTGCGCACCAGGAAGGCACGCTCAGGGTCAGGCACGATAATAGACTTGTTCTGCACATCCCGCGCATTCACGTAGCCTACCGGGGCTTTGCCGCTCAGTTCGCCATTGCGGCGCTTGTATTCCAAGCTGCGGCGCACGTTTTCCGAAAGGTTTACCACGTAAGACTTCGCGCCCATCACGGAAAAATCCCAGCGCAAAATATCGGCTGAACTGGCTTCCTGGCTGATGATCATATTCTCGCGGTAGAAATGCAGTTCCACCTGCCCTTTCTGCCGCAGTTCATCCACCATGACGGATTCTTTAAAGCTGCGCTGGAAGCGGTCAACCGCATCAGCAACAATGGCCACGGTTTCCTTTTGCGACTTGGCGAAATCCAGCATTGTCATGAACTCTTTACGTTCGCCGCGCGTGGATGATTCGATAATTTCAAAGGTTTTAATTACCTTCAGGCCCTTGCGTTCGCAATATTCCACCAGCCGCTGTTTCTGCGCAGCAATAGAATGGCCTTCTTCCTGCTCTTTCGTAGATACGCGGGAAAGAATGATGGCTTTCATAACTATGCCGCAGGCCGGTGGCCGTCGCCTTTATAGGGCTTAATGCGTGCAATCCGGACTGCTGCGGCCCGTTTGGCTTCCAGTAAGTCATATGCATTTTGCAGGCGCAAAAAATAGCCTTCCGAAAGTTGAAAGAACCTGCACAGACGCAAATCCGTATCACCTGTAATGCCACGCGTACCGTTCACAATAGCATGGATGCGGTTACCCGGAACGCCGATAGCATCAGCCAGTGCATTCTGGCTCATGCCGATTTCCTCAAGAAATTCCTCTTTCAGAATCTCGCCTGGATGGGGGTTTTTAAGCTTTGCCATACTACTACCTTCGTTTCCTACTGCCTTCAGTGATAATCCGTAATTTCAACCTCTGTTGCCTCACCCTCGTTCCACTTAAAGCATATGCGCCACTGGTCATTGATACGTATGCTCATTTGCCCTAATCGGTCATCTTTCAATGCTTCTAATTGGTTTCCGGGAGGATTTCTAAGGTCATCCAATGTCAGGGATGCATCAAGTTGGCGCAGTTTTCTT
The DNA here is from genome assembly GCA_964620765.1 of uncultured Rickettsiales bacterium. GTDB lineage: Bacteria > Pseudomonadota > Alphaproteobacteria > Rickettsiales > SXRF01 > CAZUKF01. Next base: position 10,761 of record CAZUKF010000007.1, read on the forward strand.
AGTGCCCTATTTTGGATATTCCCTGGCAGCCTGCGGCTAACCTTACCTTCCCAGATACCTTTCGTTTCTCTGCATTTGAATGATTTTATCATAGCATGGTACGGGGTACGTATCAACTACCAAATAACTTTAATTTCATCTATCATTTTCTCAAGTATTTCAATTTGATTCCGTATAAGGGATTCTAATTCAAGGTAATAAACCATAGGCTGCATGCTTCCGCCTTCATAAGCGTTAGCTAAGAAATCAGCCGATTTTTCAGCGTACTTCCTCCAGACGTCCTGTGCCTGCATAAATTCCTTGGCTCTATCCCCCTCTACTATAGCCAGCACCTTTTCATACATTGCCGCTAGCTCTGCCTCAGCCCTTGATGCTTTAGCAGCAGCATCTGCCGTCATATCTGCTTGAGTAAGAGGTGCGTTTGGATATAGCACTTGATTCATGAACTCTTGTGTTGCCTTCAGGAAAATTACGGTACCTGAATAAGCAGTCTCTATATCCTCTAATTTGAAATCTGCATTCGTAGAAAATTCATGGCATATAATATGCCTGATTCTGAATGCTTCACTGACCGCCGCATAAACTTCATCCGGCGTAGCCATAATTGGCACTTTGGGTTTTCCCTCAATTTCATGCTCCCATCTATCGCTAACAGTGCGTAGCTCGGCTAAAAAATCCCGGCCAGTCAAAGTCGAAATAACCGTATTTAATTGGTCTAACCGATTTAGGGAAACGTCATGAGCGATGAATTCACCAATAGAGACTTTCTTACCTTGAAATGCACCTAAAGCTTCAAAATCAAATTTCGTAGTAGTGGCAAGTTTAGCGGCATTAGTGAAGTAAGGCTCCCCAGCATCTATTAGCTCCTTAATCAATAAGCGAAAGTAGCCCTCTACGCAGGCAATTACTGCTACCGGGAAAAACTTCAAATATTCAGGATCAACATCTGTACGCTGTTTGTAGGCGTTCTCTAAGGAAGCCACTCTGGAAGAAAGCTCCCCCATAGAATCCCTATAGAGACGCCTTTGCCTTGTGGCGATAATTTCATCAATAATTTGTCGCTTTTTGGATGTATTTGCCATGCACTACCTCTTTAACCCAGCTTGCATAGATGCTAACCGCAAAGGATCATAAGCACTTAAGACCACTGTCATATTTCTAATAGCAGCATATTTCATCGTAGCAGTAGCATCTAGCCCTTCCAGTTCCTTTTTCAGCCGCTGCCAGGTACGAGGTGTGCAGTGGTCTATCAGCATGGCCTTCACGCCCCGCATGCCTATGGACTTTACCAGAGCCAGCGCCCCCAGGCGTTGAAGCAGCTTGGCAGGCTTGGCATTGCCTTTGCCCTCGGCCAGCATGGACAGCATTAAATCTTCCGGGCGGAATTGGCTGAGGGCCAGCACCGGCATATCCTGCGTTGCCTTTCCCCAAAAATGCAGCAGCACTTTCTGGGAAGTGGCAGCACTGAATAAATCCTGAAACGCCACGCCATCTGGCACACCCACCAGCGCCAGAACCTTTTTGATCTTGGTACGGTTTCCCAGGCGCACTTCCATACGCAGCACCTCTAGCTGCTTCGGGCAGTTCACGGTGTTGAACAGGTTGCGCTGGATGGCGTTATCCGGCTCAATCGCACGCTTTTCACTTACTGCCGCCTGTTCCAAGTCTTTCATCTTGTCATAAAAGGCGACTTCATAGCTGTTGGCATGGTAACGGATGGCATGGCCTTCATTGCGGTAATCGGTGCGCGACAAATCCAGCCGCCTGCTAAGGTCAACCTTTGCCAGTTCACCCGTAATCATGGAGCAGGTGGAATAATCGGTAAGCGCTACGTTTTTGCTATAGTGGATGGCAGAAACCTGGGCTTTCCGCAGCGCATCCTTACGCACCCGGATGCCCATACCTGAAATCTTCCGATGCAGCACATCCAGCACCCTGTCAAAATCCGTATCCTGCAATTCATCAAAATTATTGTGGAAAAGCAGTTTCGGTGCGGAAAACTCAATCCGCAGGTTCAGGGCAAAGCCACCATTTACGAAGCGCTTGGTGAGCGTTACGCGGGGTTTATAGACGCCCTGTTCCAGTTCCCTTTTCGTGGGGTTCTGCTTGCAACTGAAGTTGCCGCGTGCGCCCAGGCTGTAATAGGGCGGCTGAAGCAACCCGCGTGCAGAGGGGTCAAATGCATCCGGCTCTGTCACATCAAACTCCAGATGATTCAAGGTAATCGCCACGGTGTCCAACATCGGCTTTGCTCATTACATCTTTCAATTTCTGGAAAACGGCCTGCTCTATCGCTACGCTGAGCGGCTTTCGGATGGGGTGAAAAATATGGGCTTGCCCATTGCCCAGCTTCCGTGTGGGGTAGGTTAAGCGGTAGCCCGAGCCATCCAGCTTACTGTGAATACCGATGCCGCCCATGTATAGCTGATCATCCAGCACCACGCTGGCAAAGCCAATCAGGCCATCTTTGGGTTTCACAAAGGCAATATCCACTTCCGTCACCACCATGCGCATTACCTCTTTTTTGGGGTTTCCTTCTTGGCCTGGATCAGCAATTCAAAGAAGCCGACAAGATTACGCACCGCCTCTGCCGCATCCGCATCTGATAGCGGCGCAGGTGAATGACGCTTTATGGCGTTTGCTAGGGCGTTGGCTGTTTCATGACGTTCTGACATGCTGCCAGGTTACGGAAACATGGCTTAGCTGTCGGCCCGATTTGCTCATAATGCTCATAATGCGGGACCAGAATTATGAGCGTTCGAGTTCCTCTAATCGCGCCTTTACATAACGCCGCATGGAAGAATCACCGGGAGCATCTTCAAATTTCTTTGCACCCCATTCCAGCAGCCGCTTCACAACAGCCGCTGGGTTTTTTAATTCTGGTTCGTCAGGACCGGGAGGGCCGTAAACTTCGATTATTTTATCAAATTCCTTACCATATGCTTGCCAATCGTGCAGGGGCTTCCGACCCGGCTTTTTCTTTGCTGCCTTCATTTCCTTCATTCCCTGCCCCAGCAATGTAGCCAGCTTTTCACAGGAATAAGCGGGTTTCCCGTCCTGCCATTCCAGCAGAGTGGCAAAGACAATGCTGGGCAAGGGTAATGCAGTCTTTGAGGCCGCAAGCGTGATCAGCACAGGATTAGCTGCCTGCTGAATGATGGGGATATCCTGAAGCACCCGCATCCCATCCGGCTGATTGATGCCAGCAAACAGAAAAAGGTCCCACGCCGTGCCATTTAATACGGCCTTGCCCAGTGCCCATATCCGGCCTTCCAGCACTTCCTGCGCAACGCCCTGTGTCATTGCAGCCGATAATTTGCCCGCCAGCGCGCTTGGGGCCAAGCGCCAACGCCGCATGCGCTCGGGTTCAACCGGCATCGGCACCATGTCATTCCGCAGATGGCAGATAATCACATTACGCTGGCCCTTCAGCCGCTCAATGGGCCTAACGCAGGCTTCCTCACATCCCAAGCACAAAACACGCTCAGCAGGAGTATGAGGTGTCATAATGCCACCTGCTTCCATAGCTGCCAGAAAACTGGCGGGCCACTCTGCCACTTCATCCTGCGTAAGGATTGCTGCAGCATGCTGGTGACCATCCAGCCTTGCTACAAGGCCATCGCACAGCCCCAGCAGCTGAGGGTCAGGCTGAGAGGCGGTTGGCTTCATACTGCGTTACATCAATCCCAGAATCCTTCAGCATCTGGCGGATAATCCCGAACCGGCCTTCCTGGCTCAGGGTGCAGGTGCTGGGATGGGATATGTTAAAGGTGATGATGCTATCCTGGCGACCATCCGTTTCAGCAAAGGTTACGGTGATATTGGCCTTAGTCACCCTCCAGGAGTAAATACCTCCCCTTTCCAACACCTGATCCATCACATCATAAATGCCTTTGGCGGTGCCATCGGCATTTTCAATGATGACTTTGGCTGCCCCGTCAGGGCTGGTGAAACGCAAGTAATTCACGCGAACACTGGTAATGCCGGATTCAGGACCATAGGTAAATTCAAAACTGCGGTTGCGCAGCGGGTTGAGGTCATAGATTTTCTTATCCTGCCTGCGCTCCGGCAGTTCCACGCTCAGCATGGTTTTTGAAAATTCCTGCTGCATGATCTGCGCTACTGGCCTGCCACCTTCCACAAAAAGGTCAAGGCGGTTAGTGGCGGTATCGAACACCATCACCACCTCGAAAGCAGGCCGCCTCAGCACAGCCTTTAACTGTTGTGTGTTGTCGTATTCCTGCTCCCGGCGACAATAGTCATCCAGATAAGCAAAGAAATAATGCAGGTTGCCGCGTTCCATAAACTCAATCTGGCAAGCGGTACCTTTGCCATGAACGGTAGTAAAATACCGCTTCAGTTGGTTGGAAAGTTGGATGAGCCTATCCGGGGCAGCCACCAGCCGGGCGGTGGGAATATCTATCTGCCGCCAGTTAGTTTGGCTGTATAGGTGGCGCTTGGCTAAGCGCAGACAGGAATTAAAAATGGCAGAATGATGCAGGAAAACCCACATGATCTTATCCCGCAACTCCAGAATCTTATCCAGCTCTGATAGGTCAACGCCCTGAAATGTAGCTTCATGGATAATAGATTTCAGGCCACCGCCTGCCTTATTGCTCAGCCATAGAATGTCTTGAAAATCCTGCTGCACGCGCTGCCTGATTTCATCCGATAATGCGCAGATAGCATCATGCAGGGCATCAGTCCGCTTGCGGGCCGCCGAGTTTACAAAATTAAAGTCCGGCAGCAGGCCCGCTTGCCTGAAATAAGCCGCCAGCATCTCAGGTGAGGTGGTCCGCAGAAAGGATTTTGGGGAATATTTATCGGTCATAGCACTACCTTTTTCATTACATTGCTTTTGTGGATGACTCTCGTAATCCACTACAGACCTTGAGATATATAATTACGGCCCCGAAACAGCTAGCTAGAACGTGTGAATTATTTGTGACATCAATTGGTTAAGCCTCTGGGGCGCCATTTACGATTTGTTAATCCTGCGCTTCCGTAAAGAGCTAAAGATTGACAGCACGTCCGATTGCCTACTAAGTCCAAAGCCATGGACTTCCGCCCCGAAAAAAATGAACCGCTGGAACACGGCTCTGACCGCGCGTTTGGCATTACCTTTGCTGTTGTTTTCGGGCTGATCGCCGCATTCAAACTTTGGCATGGCAGCAGCTGGGGTCTGGCCTGGGCTGGACTATCAGTAGGATTCCTGCTGGCTGCGCTGCTGAAAGCGCATATCCTGCACCCCCTTAACCGCCAATGGGCTCGATTTGGCATGGTCCTGCACTGCATTACCAGCCCCATCATCCTTGGCCTGCTGTTTTTTGTAGCTATCCTACCTATCGGCCTGTTGATGCGTGCGCTGGGCAAGGATATGCTCCGGCTCAAATATGACCCAAAGGCCCAAAGCTACTGGATTGAGCGCAACCCACCCGGCCCCCCGCCCGAAACCATGATCAATCAGTTTTAGACATGAGCTTCCTCAAAGAATTGTTCCAGTTCATGCGCGTCAGGAAGAAATTCTGGCTGCTGCCCATTATGGTCCTGATGGTGCTATTCGGCGGCCTGATCGTGCTGGCAAAGGGTAGCGCGGTAGCGCCGTTTATCTACACCATCTTCTGATGTACATCCTCGGTATTTCCGCCTTCTACCACGACAGCGCCGCCTGCTTGGTGAAGGATGGGGAAATACTAGCTGCCGCCCAGGAGGAGCGATTCACTCGTGTAAAACACACAGCAGACTTCCCCAAACACGCTATCGCCTGGTGCCTGGACCAAGCAGGCATCACGCTAGCGGAAGTGGAATATGTAGTCTTTTACGATAAACCCTTCCTTAAGTTTGAGCGGCTGCTGGAAACCTACCTCGCCTTCGCGCCGCGCGGCTGGCGTTCATTCAAGATGGCCATGCCGGTGTGGATGAAGGAAAAGCTATTCCAGAAAAAGCTGCTGCGAGATGAACTGCGAACATTTGATCCTGCATTCCCAGACAGCAAGCTACTGTTTACGGAACACCATCAGTCGCACGCTGCCAGTGCCTTTTTCCCCTCGCCCTTTGACGAGGCTGCCGTTTTGACCATGGACGGTGTGGGCGAGTGGGCTACCACCTCGTTAGGCGTTGGACGCGGAAATAAGCTGGAAATCCTGCGAGAGATCCATTTTCCGCATTCGCTGGGCCTGCTCTATTCCGCCTTCACATACTACACGGGGTTCAAGGTAAACTCAGGTGAGTACAAGCTGATGGGCCTTGCCCCCTACGGTGAGCCGAAATACGCGCAGCTTATACGCAACAACCTTATTGATGTGAAGCCGGACGGCTCGTTCCGCCTGAACCTTGCCTATTTCGATTATTGCACCGGCCTGACCATGACCAACGCGAAGTTCAACAAGCTGTTCGGTGGCAAGCCACGTGCACCAGAGCAGCCTGTGACTCAGAAGGATATGGACATTGCTGCCTCTATCCAGCTGGTGCTGGAAGAAGTGGTTCTAAAGCTGGCGCGTGCCATCGCTAAGGAAACTGGCCAGCGGAACCTCTGCCTGGCCGGGGGTGTTGCTTTAAACTGCGTGGCCAACGGCAAAATCAAACAAGAGGGCATTTTTGAGAATATCTGGGTGCAGCCAGCGGCAGGTGATGCTGGCGGTGCATTGGGAGCGGCTTTAGCGGCATGGCACCTGCACAAGGACGGTCCCCGCAACATCCGTTCAACAGACAGCATGCGCGGCTCCTACCTGGGACCTGAATATATCGATATACCGGCGCGGTTGCAGGCAGCTGGTGCGGTATTTGAAGAGCTGGCGCAGGAAGAGTTGATTAACCAAATTGCCATAGCGCTGGCAAACGGCAAGGCCGTGGGCTGGTTTCAGGGCCGCATGGAGTTTGGCCCGCGTGCGCTGGGTGCACGTTCCATTCTGGCCGACCCTCGTTCCCCGGTGATGCAGAAACTGCTTAACCTAAAGGTCAAATACCGGGAGTCTTTCCGGCCCTTTGCACCCGCTGTACTGGCAGAGCATGTTTCTGAATGGTTTGGGTATGAGGGTATAAGCCCCTACATGCTGATGGTTGCACCGGTAGCAGAGGATAAGCGTATTGCCATGACATCGGCACAGCAGGCGCTGTTCGGTATTGATAAGCTCAACATTTCACGCTCAAAAATCCCTGCCGTAACGCACGTGGATTATTCAGCCCGCCTGCAGACCGTGCATAAGGAAACCAACCCTCTCTTTCATAGGCTGATCAGCGCCTTTGCGGCCATGACAGGCTGCCCAGTACTAGTGAACACCAGTTTCAACGTGCGCGGTGAGCCTATTGTCTGCACGCCGGAAGATGCATTCCGGTGTTATATGGGTACCGAGATTGATGTGCTAGCCATAGGCAATTGTCTGTTGAGAAAAGAGGCGCAGAACCCGGCCCTGAAGCAAAACTATGAACATGCCTTCGCGCTGGACTAGGGCAGCTTCTTTATTACGTTATCGATAATGCACTGGGCAAATCCCGCGTGGATGACCGCATTGGGATGCCCATCATTGGGAACCTGGTACTCGGCTTTTTCCATCCGCATATCCGTACACTGCGTGGCAGAGATACCGCGTGGCTGTAGCTTGTCATGGTAAAAGACAAAATCCGGCTCTTGGGCTGCAACGAAAACCACGTGAAAGGGAATGGCATTCCTGTCCGCTATTTCCTTCATTTGCTGGATCAGCTGCAGCATAACCTCCCGCGCCTCGGCTTCATTGGTATCCCATGTTGCATGTACGTAGGTGTTCTCAAGGAAATAGATAAGCGCTGAATATTCACGCAAGGGCCACGCGGCAAAAATGGCCGGTGGGTGGACTTGGACCTTCCCCTGCCCGTCCAACCGCGCGTAAGGCAGCTTAAACCCCTTTTCACGGCGATTAGCCTGATCCAGGGTGATAATCCAGTCACCATCTACCACGCTGCGCCAAGCGTGATGCGTGGCAGCCATGTACACAATAGCCTTGGGTTTCCCCACCTGCGGCCATGTTGTTTCCGCTCTTTTAAGCCGCTCCAATGCCTGCAGCGTGCCGTAGCCTGCAATACACTGGTTCTGGTTTCCTAAACCGGTTTTCTCGGTAATGACGTTTGAGAAAACTTCTTTGTCATCCACCCCCACGCCAAAGCAAATCGAACAGCCTACAAAGTAAAGATAAGGCCTTCCAGGAAGCGTGCCTACGCTGGGATTGCGGCTTCCATTCTCAGCAATGGTTGCGGAAACGTGGTGCCCACCTTCAGGCAAATAATCGAAAGTATAGGCGCCGGGCTTGACGATATAGCCGTTTACAGGATCTATCTGGTGCAGGATCCGCAGTTCGTTACGAAGCGCCGGGTTAGCTTGCATATAAGCAAATGGCTTGAACCCCGCCAGGCGGGCCATGGCTTCGCCCAGCGCTAACGCAACAATCAGCGTAATGGCAAAGCATGCCGCATATAAAAGGACGCGCCGGATGGACATGCAAACCCAGAATTGAACTAACGATAAGCGCAACCATCCTTAATGCGGATCCACCAAGCTTGCAATATAGTTGCAACAGTTAACCGAGTGGTAAATTACACAAGAATGTTCCGTATGCTAGCGGACCGTCACCGGAGGCAATGGTAGCTACCACTGTATTGGTAGCAACATCGATTACGGAAACGTTATCGCTCGTCCAGTTCGCTACATAAGCTTTGCTACCGTCTGGTGTAATGCCAACCCCGTAAGCGCTGCTACCGACAGTGATAGTGGCAGTAACTGTTTCTGAGGATGTGTTAATTACAGACACCGTACCAGCAGTCTGATTGGTCACATAGGCCTTTGTACCATCAGGAGTAAAGGCTACCATTGCTGGACCATCACCAACGTTAACAGTTGCTGAAACCGTATCGGTTGAAGTGTTTATAATCGATACGCTGTCAGAATTGGGATTAGCAACATAAGCCTTAGTACCAGCCGGATTTACCGCAACGCCACGCGGATTGACACCAACATTCACCGTTGCAGAAACGGTGTTATTTGAGGTGTTGATGACTGACACCGTATTGGAGCCATAGTTTACAATGTAGGCTTTACTGCCGTTAGGCGTAACGGCTGCACCCAACGGTTCGGTGCCTACGGTAATGGTAGCTGATACCGTATTTGTAGCTGCATCAATGACAGAAACAGAACCGGATGTATAATTTACTGCGTAAACTTTGGTACCGTCCGGTTTAATTGCAATGGCACCTGGAGCAGTGCCAACCGTGATGGTGGCCATAACCGTGCTATTAGCCGTGTTAATCACTGAAACAGTATTGGTACCGAAATTCGTTATATAGGTTTGAGTGAGGTTTGGAGAGAGCGCCACACCATAGGGGCCGCTACCAACCGGGATTTTCGCAAGTATAATATTGGTAGCCGTATCAATGACCGAGACATTGTTATCGTTCTGGTTCGTTATGTAACCCACTGTCTGAACAGAGGCTGGCGCTGCCATACTTTTAATAAAAGAACCAAACGCAACGGGTCCGTTACCAACACCCAGCGTAGCAATTACAAAACTTGTCGCCACGTCAATAACCGAAACGGTATTGGAGCTGTAATTAGCTACATAAGCCGTGCTTCCATCTGACGTAAAAGATACGCCCACAGGATCACTTCCGACATACAGTGTCGTTACAACAGTATTACTCGCAATATTGATTATTGAAACCGTTCCGGAGGTTTGGTTAGCGACATAGGCCTTGGAACCGTCCGGCGTAATAGCCACACCAGCCGGAGCGGTACCAACCGTAATAGTTGCTGAGACCGTATTGGAAGCGGTAGTAATTACCGAGACTGAGCCGGAAGTCTGGTTGGCAACGTAAGCCTTGCTGCCATCGGGCGTTATTGCCACGCCACGTGGGGCAGTTCCTACAGTCACCGTAGCAGACACCGTATTCGAAGACGTGGTAATGACGGATACGGTAGTAGACCCATTATTGGTGACGTAAGCCTTACTGCCATCAGGCAGTATAGCGACGCCCAGCGGGTTGGTGCCAACTGTGACCGTGGCGCTTACCGTGTTAGTTGCCGTGTTAACCACTGAAACGTTGCCGCCGCCGTTATTGGTAACGTAGAGTTTGCTACCGTCGGGCGTGACTGTTGCGCACAGGGGACTTGTACCAACAGTAACTGTTGCGGTAACGCTGCTGCTGGCGGTATCAACGACAGAAACCGTCGTGGAGCCGAAATTGGCAATATAGGCCTTAGTTCCGTCAGGATTAAATGCGAGGCCATCGCAATTCTTGCCAGCAGGAATCGTGGCAATAATCTTGTTTGTATCCGTATTCAACACCGTTACGGAGTGCTCATTATAATTAGTAATATATGCAATATCCGGGGTAGTTACAGGGTCCGAAACCGCTATCAATTGGATGAACAGACCAAAAGCAGACGGGCCATCTCCAACAGCAACCGTGCCAATGACGGTATCGCTGGACGTATCAATCACTGAAATAGTATCTGAGCCAAAGTTGGCGACATAGACACGCGTGCCACTTGGATTGAAACCAATGCCTTGAGGATTTGTCCCGACATTGATAGTGGCAGAAACGGTGTTGGTGCCTGTGTTTATAACGGAAACTGTGCCTGCTCCATAATTGGCAACGTAAGCTTTGCTGCCGCTTGGCAAGATAGCAATACCGAAAGGATTGGTGCCAACTGTGACGGTGGCTGAAACGGTGTTGGAGGCAGTGGTAATGACCGAAACAGTACCAGCGCCATAATTGGAGACATAAGCTTTGCTGCCATCGGGCAGAATAGCTACGCCGCGTGGATTGGTGCCTACTGTCACCGTAGCAGAAACAGTGTCGCTGGACGTTGTGATAACCGAAACGTTGCCGGAACCGTAATTAGCTACATAAACCTTGCTGGCATCCGGCAAAGACGCGATACCGGTGGGATTAGTGCCTACCGTGACAGTGCCCGAAACTGTTTTAGTGCTGGTACCGATAACCGTAATGTTGCCGCCACCATTGTTGGTGACATATGCCTTGGTGCCGCTGGGAATTATTGCAACGCCTGTTGGCGTGGTACCGGCAGTAACGGTTGTATCGATAGCGTTTGTAGCTGTATTGAGAATTGAAACCGTACCGGAGCCGCTGTTAGCGACGTAAACATTGGCACGGTTCGGGGTAATGGCTACGCCATAGGGGTTAGAGCCTACTGTAATCGTCGCCGTGATCGAGTTGGTAACTGTGTTGTAGACCGTTACAGTTCCAGAGTTATAATTCGTGACATATGCTAAAGCTTGGGCTGCTGATGGTTGAATAAACAGTCCAAAGGCCGCGGGAGCATCACCCACTGTGACAGTAGCAGTGACTGCGTTAGTAGCAGTGTTTATAACGGAAACGTTATCGGTGCCAGTATTGGTAACGTAGAGCTTGCTACCGTCAGGAGTAATGCCTACTCCCTCTGGGGCATCACCCACAGATATAGTGGCTGTTATAGTGTTTGTAGCAGCATTAATTACAGAAACGTTATCAGTTACGATATTACCGACATATATTACAGAGCCATCCGGTTTAATAGCTATGCTAGACGGGGCATCACCAACAGCAATAACAGTAGAAACAGTATTCGTGGCAGTATTGATGACGGAAACTGTATCACCTCCATAATTGCCGACATAAACTTTGTTGCCATCCGGACTAATCGCTAAAGCAAAGGGAGTCGTACCAACAGCAATAGTTGTAGTAATCGTGCCAGTTAAAGTATTAATTACGGAAACGTTGTTCCCTTGAGAATTAGCAACGTAAGCCTTGGTACCATCTGGAGTAAAAGCTATACCAAAGGGCCCATCACCCGCACTAATCGTAGCGCTGACTGTATTTGTAGCCGTATTAATTACGGAGATAGAATCAGACGCAACGTTTGCGACATATGCCTTACTGCCATCTGGCGTAAAAGCTACCCCGTCCGGTTGATCGCCAACGCTAATTGTGGCAGTAACCGTATTTGTAGTCGTATTTATTACAGAAACTGAGTCAGCGCCGCCATTAAGTATATATGCCAAACTGCCATCAGGGGAAACCGCAACTCCATAAGGCTGTGAACCAACTGTAATAGTTGTAATGACTGCATTGGTATCCGTATTTATAACCGAAACAGTACCAGCACTGAAGTTCGGAATATAAGCATAGCCCATAAAGCCCCCCTAGTTATTATTCAAAGTCAGCTATTGGCCCAGCATGGAGCACATCAATTTTTTTCAGTTGAGCAACTATATACTAGTTCTACTCCTGCATGCTAGATATATCTTATTTGCTAAGCTGTAGTAGCTACTTTTGAAGTAAAATCCTAAATTGTGCTTATGAATACTAAAGCCAGAGTTAGCCTCACCATGATTGTCCGCAACGAGGAGCAAAATCTGCCCTGTTGCCTTGAATCTGTACGCGGTATTTTCGATGAAATGGTTATTGTTGATACCGGCAGCACTGACCGCACCAAGGAAATTGCCGACAGCTTCGGCGCTCGTGTGGTAGACTTCGCCTGGATTGATGACTTCGCAGCTGCAAGAAATGTCGCACTTGAAAATGCCACCGGCGATTATGCCTTCTGGCTGGATGCTGACGATGTCATAGAACCGGCTGCACGCGGTAAGCTTCAAAAGCTTATTCAGGGCCTGCGTCAAGGCCAAAAGCAGGCTTATGTAGTACGCTGCGTTTGCGACCCTTCCAGCGATGGAAGTTCAGGGCAACTGGTGGTGGACCATGTCCGGCTGTTCCCTCTTCTTAAAGAAGTCCGCTGGGTATACCGGGTGCATGAACAAATCCTCCCGGCGCTGATGCAAGCCAAGATCCCTACCCTATGGACCGATGTTACCGTGCGTCACACTGGTTATGCTGGCCCTGGCGCACGCGAAAAAAAGCGGGAGCGTGACTTGAGAATCCTGCTGGAAGAGCTGGGTGAACGCCCCAATGATGCCTTCGTGCTTTTCAATATCGGCACCATCACCTTTGAGCGCCAGCAATGGGCAGAAGCGTTGGATTACTTCCAACGCAGCCTCGCTAACCTCACCGCCTCAGCCGCCAATGAATCCCTTCGCCGCAAGCTGTTTGGAATGCTGGCCTGGACCCAGCAGATTCTTGGAAACCTAGAGGAGTCACTACGCATCTGCGAGGAAGGGCTCATTATCAACCATCAGGATGCCGAACTGTGGTTCCGTAAAGCAGTGGCCCACCGCTACCGGGGGGAAATCAATAATGCTGAGGCAGCCTGGTACCGGATACTTAGCCTGCACCGCACTGAGCAATTCAGCAGTGTGGATCAGGGCATCTATGGACACCTCACCCGGCGCAACCTTGCCCTTATCGCAACTGAACGGGGCAACCAGGCTGAGGCTGAGATCCATTGGCAGGCCGTGCTGGCCGAATGCCCTGGCGATGCCGATGCCCTTAAGCAATTAAAGCAGGTAGCGGCCTAACCAGGTCACGGCAGGCGCAGCCGCCAGCCTTTTTGGTTGGCGCGGCTGCCCTGCCTTTAATCCGGGTTCGAGTCTTATACCGGATTTGCAGGCCTGATATAGTCACGCTGCCCTTGGAATATGCGTGGCTAGGGTTATAATGTCCTGGTAATGGTTAGTTCGGAATACATCAACCAGCGCCAGCCAATTCAATAGGTTAGCTTTCGAGCTTTTTCTACTTTACCCGGTTTTTTGAGCAGCTGAGTTACTTATGAGTTACTCAGGAAACTGGTTATGGCAACGGGTATATAGTTGCTTCGCAACTCGGGGAATGACGAGTTGGGTATAACTGTCATGGCAGCCAATGACGGGGGACTGCCCCTCACCCGCCCCTAAGCGCCCGGACAGCGCGGGCAGCACCAGCAACGCCAGGAACGGCGCGGTTATCAGCCCGCCGGTCAGCACGCTGGCAAAAGATTACTACGCAGACTCTGCCACCCGCATTAGCAGCCCGGCCATTTTCCTTTCCAGCTCTTCAAGCCGGAAAGGTTTGGAAAGATAATCGTTCATGCCCGCTTTGAGGCATTTTTCCTTATCGCTGTCCATGGCGTGCGCCGTTACCCCGATGATGGGTACGGGGGGCTTGTTCTGCTTTTTCTCTTCCGCGCGTATCCGACGGGTGGTGCTGAAGCCGTCCATGCCAGGCATCTGCACGTCCATCAGCACCATGTCGAAATGGGTTTCACGGATTTTTTTCAAGGCTTCTTCACCGTCTTCCGCCACTTCGTAACGGTAGCCTAAAGTTTCAAGCAAGGTGCTGGCGACGATGACATTAGGCTGGTTATCCTCTACCAGCAGGATGAGCGGGGCGATTTCCAGCAGCATCATCTGTTCATTTAACTTAGGGGGAAGTTCTGCGAGCTGCCTAGCGTTTTGCGGCATGTCATGAAGTAAGGGGATTTTAACAGAAAATACCGAACCCTCCCCCGGCTCGCTGGTTACAAAAATTTCCCCCTGCATCAGCCCCACCAGGCTCTTCGTGATGGCGAGGCCCAGCCCCGTACCACCGTAACGGCGGGTTATAGAAGAATCACCTTGTGAGAATTTATTGAAAATGCCAGTAAGCATCGCGGGGTCAATGCCGATGCCGGTGTCGATGATGGAAATGTTGACGAGAGTGCGATCTTTCCCTTCATCCGCGCGGGTTAATTCAATGGCGACGCTGCCTTCGTCGGTAAATTTGATGGCGTTGGTTACGAGGTTTATCAGTATCTGCTTCAGGCGAGTAGGATCACCGAGGAAATGCTCCCGCAGGCGCTCATCATATGTTCCGCTTAAGCGAATGCCTTTCTCGCTCGCTTTCACGGATGAAATGGCGGCCACCTCCTCCAGCAGCTCGCGCAGGTTAAAGGACATACTTTCCAGCTGTACACTTTCGCTTTCGATCTTGGCGATGTCGAGCAGGTCGTTGATCAGCACCAGCAGGGACTGCGCGCTCACCAGCAGCGTGCTGATATATTCTTCCTGCCGTTCGGTCAGCGGCTGGCTTCTTTTGAGGATGTTGGCGAGGCCAAGCACCGCGTTCATCGGTGTGCGGATTTCGTGGCTCATGTTGGCAAGAAAATCGTCCTTGCGGCGGTTGGCTTCGACCAGCGCCACAGCGGTGCTTTGTGCCTTCTGCAGCATATCTTCTTTTTCCTTGGCCAGCGCCACGTAATGACAGATGGTGCGCAGGAATTCGAGCTCGTCTTCCTCGAATAGATCACGGTCGCGCGCGGCGAAAGACAGCGTGCCCAGCAGCCGCCCGCTGCTGACCAGCGGGTTGCAGGCATAGGCGCGGATTCCGAAGCTTTTCACCAGCGCCGCGCGCGGGTCGTCGGACTGCTGGATATACGTGGCCACGACCGGTTCCACGTTCAGCGCCGCCACACCGCAAAGCGCCTGGCCGAACTCCAGCCGATTCAACGTCGCCGCAACGTCTGCGGGTATGCCGGAATAGGAATCGAGCATTAACGCATCGCCCGCCGCGTTGACCATGAAATTAAAATAGGTATCGATGCCCAGGTGCGCGCCGACTTCCTTGAAAAGCTCGTTTACCATGGTGTCGGGGTTGTTGCTGGCGAGCAGGTGCTCCGCCGCGCGTGAAATAATCTCCAGCCGCGTGTTCTGCCTGCGCAGTTCCACTTCCGTGCGCCGCATGCGCAGCAAGGCCTTCACCGTGGCCAGCAATTCCTCGGGCTTGGCCTCCTGCGTGAGAAACGCGTCCGCCCCCTCCTCCAGCCCGTAAATGCGGGCGTCGGGGGTGTTCATCGTCGCGGAGAAATGCAGCACGGGGATGAACGAGGTACCCGCGTTGCTCTTGATGGAGCGGCACACTTCAAAGCCGTTGATATCCGGCAGGCGGATATCCACCACCATCAAATCCGGCAGGCGCTTCGCCGCCAGCTCGATGGCCTGGTTGCCGGTCGTGGCCTCGATAATCTGGTAGCCGCCGCGCGTCAGCGTGCGCGTTACCGTGTAGCGCTTGGTGTCATTATCGTCGACAACGAGAATAAGTTCGCTTGGTTTCATGCGCTCTCCTTGGAACGTATATGCGGCATGGCCTCCTTGAGATAGCGTATGATCGCGTCGAATTCCGTGGTCTTGGAGAGGATATGATGCGCCTGCGATTCCAGCAGGCTCCTTTCGCGGGCGGAAAGTAACTTGGTGGAATGAATGATCACCGGAATATCGCGCGTTAACGCATCCTGCTTCAGGCGCTCGAGCACTTCAAAGCCGTTCAGATCCGGCATCATCAGGTCCAGGAAAATCACGTCGGGATTGTCTTCCTTGGCCATGCGCAGGCCTTTGAAGCCGTCGGGCGCGGAGTGCACTTCGCACCCGCATGCGACAAGTGCCCGCTGCAGCGCGTAATAAGAAGCCTCGTCATCGTCGATGATGAGAACGCGGGCGGCATTGCCGGGCACTTTTTCAAGCACCGTGGCCGTCTCAGCCGCCTCATACCGCACCGGCAGGCTGACGGAGAAGGCCGAGCCTTTTCCCGGGGTGCTTTCCACCTCCACGCCGCCGCCCAGCAGCTCCGCCAGCTTGCGCGAAAGCGGCAGGCCCAGCCCGGTGCCTTTGTGTTTTTTCTGCTGGGGATTCTCGATCTGGCTGAATTCTTCAAAGATGCGCACCGTGCCCTTGCCTTCAATGCCGATGCCGGTGTCACTCACGGTGAAAGTGATGACTTTACGGGTTTTATCATAGGCCGCTTTCACCCGTACTTCTCCCACTTCGGTAAACTTCAGCGCGTTGGAAATGAAGTTGCGTAAGATTTGGGCAACTTTGCCTTCATCGCTGTGTAGCGAGGGGAGGCCTGCGGGCTTTTCAAAATGCAGCGCCACCTTGGGGTTGCTCAGCATGGGCTTGAACATGCCGCGCAGGCTGCCGAAGAGTTCGGTTACGGTAAACTCGTCCGGCCGCACGGTGATCTTGCCGGCTTCCACTTTTGCCAAATCCAGCAGATCATTGATCATCACAGAGAGGCTCTCCATGGAGCGGCGGATCAGCTTCACCTGTTTTTCCTGCTCAGGTGTCAGCTCGCCGTCCGCCCGGTCGAGCAGGAAGCCGGTGAGGCTGAGAACGGAGTTCACCGGCGTGCGGAACTCGTGGCTCATATGCGAAAGGAAGCGGGTTTTCACTTCGTCCGCACGCTTTGAATGCTCGGCCCGTTCATCCAGTTCGGCGTAAAGCGCCACCACGCCGCTGTTGGTTTCGGCCAGTTCCTGGTTCAGCATGCCAAGCTCGGCCTGCCGTTTTTCCAGCTCCTGAAGTGTAGACATTAATTCCCGGTTCTGCTGCTGCATTTCTTCCAGCGGCGTGCGCGGGGTTTCTTTCATCAGTTCCTGGGCGATCCTGGCGATGTCGGCCCCCGTCACGGGCTTGAGCTTCTTCGGCAGCGCCTTTCCCAACGTCACCACCGTGCCCGTTTTGGCGGATTGGATGTCGAAGCTCTCCATCAGACGGCGCGTGCCGATAATGCCCAGCCCCATGCCGGAGGGAGACTGGTAACGTCCATCCAATATGTCCTGCAGCCGGGGAATCCCTTCGCCGGTATCCGTCACGCGGATGATAAATACCTGGGGCCTGGCTTTTTCATCGAACAGAAATTCCACCTTGCCGCCGCGCGCGTATTCAAAGGCATTGCGGGCAATTTCGGAGACGGCGGTGGCGACGCGGGTCTGCAGCACGCTGTCAAAGCCTAGCAGGCCGGCAATCTGCCGCGCGCGCTGGCGGGCGGAAACCACGTCATGCTCATAAGCCAGCGGCGAGGAAAGAATGGGCAGCATCAGGCAGCCCTCCGCCGGGCGACCACAACGGTGGCATCGTCGCGCCCGCGGTTGAAATCCCGGTAAAGCACCGCCGCGATCAGCGTGGGATGCCTCCGCGCGATGCCAGGGTATTCATCGAGGCTCCATTGCGTCTGCAACCCATCTGTCATGAACACAAGCAACGAGTCCTGCGGCCAGTTATAGCTGAATTCCTGCACCTTCTGTACCTGGTGGCCCAGCGTGCCGTTGTAGGAAACCATGTGCCGCGTACCTTGCGGCCCTATCGCCACGCCGATAGTGTTGCCGACGCCGGCGTAAAGCACGGTGCCCGTCGATGCATTGGCTTCGATAACCGCTGCTGCAGCGCCACGCGTACTTCTTAAGCCCTCGTGTAGCTGTTTGATCATCTCAGCGGGCTTGCTGTTATTTTCTCCGTTGAAAATACGCACCGCCTCCCCGGTGGCCTGCGCGGCAAAATCTCCGTGCCCCAGCCCATCGCTGATCAGCAGGCGAAATGTATCGATGAGGCGTTTATAAGCCCAGCCGTCACCACAGGCTTCTTCCCCTTTCTTGGGAGTTGATCCCCCGCCGATATCCATGTGCGGGGCCGCAACTGGTTCTGTCAGGGCGCGCGCCCAGAATTGCGCTCAAGTCGGTCAGCGATTCGCCGAGCCGGGGCGGCGCCTCGAACAGGACGAGCGTCGCGGCCACCGCTTCCAGTTCGCGAATCACGCGCCGGCGCACGGTGGCGCGCGCGGGCAGGAAGCCC
>CAZUKF010000008.1:0-26126 GCA_964620765.1 uncultured Rickettsiales bacterium
TGACTCGGCCAATTTCATCGAATCCTACAAGCAGCGCGGCATCGTCGAGCAGGACCCGTTCGTTTCGCTGGACACCGACGGCGTCGGCGAGCTGATCGCGCTCGCCTGCGCCCGCGGCAAGGCCGCCCGCCCGGAAATCAAGCTCGGCATCTGTGGCGAACACGGCGGCGACCCGGCCTCCATCCGCTTCTGCCAGAAGGTGGGCCTGACCTACGTCTCCTGCTCGCCCTACCGCGTGCCGGTGGCGCGCCTCGCCGCCGCGCAGGCCGCGCTGCTGTGACGGCAAGCCAGGATTTCTACGCAATCCTGGGCGTCAGCCGCAGCTTCACCCCCGCCGAATTAAAGAAAGTCTACCGCCGCCTCGCCAAGCAGCACCACCCGGACCGCAACCCCGGCAACAAGGCCGCGGAAGAAAAGTTCAAGCAGCTCAGCAACGCCTACCACGTGCTGTCAGACCCCGCGCGCCGCACCGAGTATGATCTTTTCCTGCAAAAAAAGAGCGCGCCGCGGGAAACAGGCAGCAGTTATAAGGAAGAAGATTTTGTTTTTGATTTTTCTGAAGCACCGGTCTTCGATGATTTGCAGAAATGGCACTGGAAAGCTTTCGTCGTACTGGGCCTCGTGCTTTACGTCATCTGTGTGCTTTATGGCGGCATGGTGGCAAAGCTCTCGTTCAAGGCCTATTTCGTCATCATCCCCGCCATCGCTCTTTTTGCCCTCGTTTACAACGAGGAGATGCAGGATTTTGTCGACAAACTGACACTGGAAAAGCTGAACCTGCTGGCGCTGGTAATCCTCGCCTTCATCTTCATGCTGCATAGTCGGCCGTTTTCCTATTACAGCGAATTAAAGCTGCCGTTTTTCGTGGGCTGGCTTGCATGGAAGAGCAAATGGAGCGCCGCGCTCCTGGTAGCTTTTGCTCTCACGGCCTTATTGTTCTTCCGCAAGCGGACGCATGCATGGGTACTGCTTTTTACCCTTCAGGTGCTGCTGATGACGCTGGTGCGCTTCGACCACAAAACCGTGGCGGAGTTTGACAAGTTCATGCGCCAGCAGCTCAGCGTGCAGAAGGCAGACATGGAAGCAGAAGAGGAACCGGCGCCTATCAAGAAAGACGGCGGCAAAAGCAGCGTCGGCGGGAAGTAACAATATGCTTTACAAGAGCTATTTAAAGGGATTGTTTAACGCATGACCGCCGAAACACTCTATAGCCTGCTCGGCCTTGCGGCCCTAAGCGCCGCGCAGCTGGCGTTGCTTTATTCGGGCCTGAGCCGCCTGAAAAAGAAAAAGCGCATCACCGTGGCACGCAGTATTTATGCGTGGGCCGCCATTCCCGGCTTCGGGTTTTTCTTCAGCACCTATTACCTCAACCAGCTGCTGCACCTGCCGGAGCGCGAAGTGCTGGACAAGCTGGACCGCATCATCGAGCTGCTGGAGAAGCGGGCGCACTGATGAAAGCCCGCTTTGCCCCCTCACCCACGGGTTACCTGCACGCCGGCAACATGCGCACGGCGCTGGTCAACTGGCTGTTCGCGCGGCATGCGGGCGGCAAATTCCTGCTGCGCATTGATGATACGGATGTGGAGCGCAGCAAGGCGGAATACACCGCTGCAATCCGCGAAGATCTGGAATGGCTGGGGCTGGAATGGGACGAGGAGGAGCACCAGTCCGCGCGCTTTGAGCGCTACGCGCTGGCCGCCGAAAAACTCAAAAATGCCGGGCGGCTTTACGCCTGTTATGAAACGCCCGAAGAGCTGGATATCCAGCGCAAGATGCAGGCCGGCCGCGGCCAGCCGCCGGTCTACAAAGCTGCCACCGCAACGCAGAACACCAAGTACATCGCCGAGGGGCGCAAACCGCACTGGCGCTTCCGGCTGGAGGAAGGCGAGGTGGAATGGAACGACCTGGTGCGCGGCGAAGTGCGCATGAAACCCACCTCCATGTCAGATCCCGTGCTGCTCCGCGCCGACGGCGTGCCGGTCTACACCCTGGCCTCGGTGGTGGATGACGGCGAGCTAGCCATCACCCACGTCATCCGCGGCGAAGACCATGTCAGCAACAGCGCCGTGCAGATCCAGCTTTACCAGGCGCTGGGCTTTAAAGTTCCCATTTTCGCGCATCTCGCGCTCTTAAAAACCAAGGAGGGCGAGCTTTCCAAGCGCTTAGGGGGCAATGACATCCGCACCTTGCGCGAGGCGGGCATCATGCCCATGGCGGTGAACAGCTATCTCGCCCGCTTGGGCACCTCGGAGCCGGTGGAGCCGTTTGCCGCGCTGGAACCGCTGGTGAAAAGCTTTGACTTTACCAAGTTCGGCCGCGCGCCCGCCAATTACGATGCGAACGAGCTGGCGCGGCTGAATGAAAAACTCCTGCGCTACCTGCCCTTCGCGGCGGTAAAGGCAGAACTTGCCGGCATGGATGAGAGTTTCTGGCTCTCCGTGCGCGGCAATCTCAAAAGCCTCGCCGAGGCGAAAGACTGGTGGCGCATCCTGCATGAAGAAGTGCCGCCCGCGAAAGATGATTTCACCCGCGAAGCCGCCACCCACCTGCCGCCGGAGCCGTGGGATGCAGGCACGTACGAAACCTGGATCAGCGCCGTGAAAGCCGCCACCGGCCGCAAGGGCAAGGAGCTGTTCCTGCCGCTCCGCTTTGCGCTCACCGGCACGGAACAAGGGCCGGAGCTGAAGGCCCTGCTGCCGTTGCTTGGCCGCGCAAAAGCGCTTAAAAGGCTCACATGACCCTCTCCCTCTACAACACCCTCACCCGCCGCAAAGAAGCGCTGAAACCCATCGACGCCAAAAACGTGCGCATGTATGTCTGCGGCCCCACGGTGTATGACCGCCCGCATATCGGCAATGCCCGCAGCGTGGTGGTGTATGACGTGCTGTTCCGCCTGCTCAACCATCTCTACGGCGCCGACCATGTCACCTACGCCCGCAATATCACCGATGTCGACGACAAGATCAATGCCCGCGCGAAGGAGCTCGGCATTCCCATCCAACAACTCACGGCAGAGGTCACCGGCTGGTTCCACGCCGACATGAAAGCGCTGGGCTGTATCAACCCCACGCACGAGCCGCGCGCCACCGTGCACATCCCGGTGATGATCGCCATCATTGAACAACTGCTGGAAAACAAGCACGCCTACGTCAAAGACGGCCACGTGCTGTTTGACGTCATGAGCGTGCCGCACTACGCGCCCGAAATGGGCAACGACGTGAAAGGCTACGTTTACGGCATGCTCTCGCACCGCGTGATGGACGAGCTGGTGGCGGGCGCGCGTGTCGAGGTGGAGTCCTACAAGAAAAACGCCAACGACTTCGTGCTCTGGAAACCCGCCGAACCGGGCGACGATGCCTCCTCCGTGTTCGAATCCCCCTGGGGCGCGGGCCGCCCCGGCTGGCACATCGAATGCTCCGCCATGAGCAGCGCCTATCTCGGCCACGAGTTCGACATCCACGGCGGCGGCGCCGACCTCATGTTCCCGCACCACGAAAACGAAATCGCCCAATCCCGCTGCGCCGATAAGGAAGCCGGCTTCGCCCACCTCTGGGTGCATAACGGCTTTCTCACCGTGAATGGTGAGAAGATGAGCAAGTCGCTCGGCAATTTCATCACCGTGCATGATCTGCTGGAAAAAGGCGTGCCGGGCGAGGACATCCGCCTCGCGCTGCTTTCCACCCGCTACAGCGAACCGCTGGACTGGAGCGCCAAGCTGCTGGAAGACGCCAAGCTCAGCCTCAACAAGTGGTACCGTAAGATTCCCCCCGCGCCCGCCGAAAAAATCCCCGGCGCCTTCATGGATGCGCTGCTCGATGATCTCAACCTGCCCAAAGCGTTCAGCGTCATGCACGCTGCCGAACCGGCCGAGCTCGCCGCGATGGGCAGACTGCTCGGCCTCCTCGGCATGACGGCCGACGAGCGCTTCAAAAGCTCCACCGTCACGCGCGGCGAAGACACTGTCATCGAACTGCAGATCGCCGCGCGCGTCGCCGCCAAGAAAGCCCGCAACTTCGCCGAGGCAGATCGCATCCGCAAAGAACTCGCGGACAAAGGCATCCTGCTCGAAGACCGGCCGGACGGCAGCACCGACTGGCGGCGCGCCTAAAGGAACATGCCATGGATACGGAACAACAGCGGCAGCACATCGTCGACACCGCGGTAGCACTGGCCAAGCAGCGCGCGGCCGAGCTGATGCGCATAGCCAAAAACCCTGGCCGCCCCGGCAGGCTGGGCGTGACTTCGGCGGAGGATGACATCGGAACTATCCACCGCATGATCGACACGCTGGCCATCGGGCTGGACATCGCGGTCGCAACCGACGCTGACCCCGTTGAAGTCTTAAAAAGCCTGCGCTGGAGCGAATTCCAGGATCTTTTCCTACCGCACGAAGTGAATGAGCTGGTGGCGCATATCCCGGATCTCGCAAAGAAGTTACCCACGCAGAAAAACGTGGACGACCAGCTACGGGCCTGCTTCACCGCCTCCAGGCAAATGCTGGAAAAATGCCTTATCGAAACCCGCTATACCACCCCGCGGGGCGTGGAAAATGAAGGGCCGGACGCTGATTCCGCGGGTTTCCGTAAAGGATAGGCTGCTTTTCCTTGCCTAAGTGCCTGCGAGCGGGGATAAATAGAATCCCTTATTTAACAAGGCGAAAGCAATGGCCGACCGCGTTTTCCTTTATGACACCACCCTGCGCGACGGCGCGCAGGCGCGCGGCGTGGATTTCACCGTCGCCGACAAGCAGGCCATCGCCCGCGAGCTCGATAAGCTCGGGGTGGATTACATCGAGGGCGGCTGGCCCGGCGCCAACCCGAACGACGACGCCTTCTTCAACGAATCGCCCACACTTAAAACCGCCCGCCTCACCGCCTTTGGCATGACGCGCCGTTCCGGCCGCAGCGCCGAGAATGACCCCGCCCTCGCCGCGCTCCTGGAAAGCGGTGCGCCGGGCATCTGCCTGGTGGGCAAAACCTGGGAGAAGCAGGTGAAATCCGCGCTCGGCGTTTCAGAGAAAGAAAACCTGCGCATGATCGCCGACTCCATCGCCCACGTGGCAAAACACCGCCGCGAGGCGCTGTTTGACGCGGAACATTTTTTCGACGGTTTCAAATCTTCACCGGATTTCGCCCTCACCATGATCCGCGCCGCCTATGACGCCGGCGCGAAATGGATCGTGCTGTGCGACACCAACGGCGGCTCCCTACCGCACGAAATCGGCGATATCGTCAACGAAGTGGCACGTTATATTCCCGGCACCAACCTCGGCATCCACTGCCACAACGACACGGAAAACGCCGTGGCCAACTCGCTCGCCGCCGTGCAAGCCGGGGCGCGGCAGGTGCAGGGCACCATCAACGGCGTCGGCGAGCGCTGCGGCAACGCCAACCTTATCTCCATCATCCCCAACCTCATTTTAAAGCTGGGCTACGAGACCGGCGTAACAGCCAAAAAACTCCCGCAGCTCACGCACGTGTCGCGCCTGCTGGATGAGCGGCTCAACCGCAATTCCAACCCGCACGCGGCTTACGTAGGCAGCGCCGCCTTCGCGCACAAGGGGGGCCTGCATGTTTCGGCCATGAGCAAGGACAGCTCGTCTTATGAGCATATTGACCCGGCCGAAGTCGGCAATACGCGCACCATCCTGGTCTCCGACAAGGCGGGCCGCTCCAACATCCTGCAGCGACTTTCGGACTTCAACCTGAAGCTCGACGCCGATGACGAGCGCGTGGCCGGCCTCGTACGCGAGGTGAAGGAGCGTGAAAAACAGGGCTACGCCTATGAAGGCGCCGACGCCAGCTTCGAGCTCCTCGTGCGCCGCATCCTGGACAAGGTGCCGGAATATTTCGACGTGGTAGGCTTCCGCGTGATGGGCGAGCGCCGCCACAACGCCAAGGGCGCGCTGGTTTCGGTCTCCGAGGCCACCATCAAGGTGGAGGTGGAGGGCAAGGAAATCATGACCGTGGCGGAAGGCAACGGCCCCGTCAACGCGCTGGACGGCGCGCTGCGCAAGGCGCTGGTGCAGAAATACCCCGCGCTCAAGGATTTGCAGCTCAGCGATTACAAGGTGCGCATCCTGACACCCGATGAAGGCACGGCGGCGGTCACGCGCGTGCTCATCGAATCGCGCGATAAAAAGGGCAATATCTGGAACACTATCGGCGTTTCCGGCAACGTGATCGACGCCTCGTTCAACGCGCTGCATGATTCCATCACGTATATGCTGCTCAAGCAGCAGAAGAAGTGAAGATGACTCTCTTGTATTCGTCATTCCCCGAGTTTGCGAAGCAAACTATAGGGGAATCCATTTCTCAACATGGATCGCCCTATAATCGCTTCGCGATTCGGGCGATGACGTGTAAATGAAACCGCCCGCCATCATCCTGGTCCGCCCGCAACTGGGAGAGAATATAGGCGCGGTGGCGCGCGCAATGCACAATTTCGGCCTCACGGATTTGCGCCTCGTTGCGCCCAAGAACGGCTGGCCCAACCCGCGGGCTATCGACATGGCGGCGAGCGGCATCTCCATCGTGGAAAAGGCCAAGGTCTATAAGAGCGTGGCCGAGGCCATGCACGGCATACGCTACGCGCTGGCCACCTCGGCGCGCGGCCGCGACATGGTCAAGCCCGTGCTGGAACCCTGCGAAGCTGCGCGTGTATTACACGCGCAAGCGAAGCAGGGGCGCACCGCTATCCTCTTCGGCCCGGAGCGCACGGGGCTGGAGAATGAAGACGTGATCCTGGCCGAAGCGCTGGTCACCATTCCCACCTCGCCGGAGAACCCCTCGCTCAACCTCTCGCAGGCAGCGGTGGTGCTGGCCTATGAGTGGTTCAGGGCTCAGGAGTCAGGGATCAGGGATCAGAACAAGCCGAACCCTGCCCCCGGCCCCCTGGCCCCTAAACAAACCCTTCAGGGTTTGTTTGACCAGCTGGAAGAATACCTGGAAGCGGTGAACCACTTCCGCACGCGCGATAAAAAGAAGCTGATGTGGCAGAATTTGCGCTCCATTTTCATGCGCGCGCACCTGAACGAGCAGGAAGTGCGCACCCTGCGCGGCGTCATCCGCGCGCTGTACCTGCGGCGCAAACAATAGCCCCTTCCGGGTACTTCCATTTATGTCATCCTGAACGAAGTGAAGGATCTACTTGCTAGATTCTTCACTGCAATTTTTGCGCTTAATTGCATGCAAAAAGTACTTGAAAAGCACGAAAACCCACATAAATACACGGGTTTTTAAAAGTGATGCACTTGAAAAGAAAGGAGGAATGCCAAAAACCCGGCGCAGCCATTCTGACTAGTCAGTTCAGTTGTTCTTGGCCTTGGCGAGTTCGGTTTCCAGCGTGCGGTTGGCCAGCTGTTCGATGAGATAATCAAGCCCCTTGTTGCTCAGGAGCGAAGAGAACTCGGAGCGCTGCGTGGTGATCATACTGACACCTTCCACCACCACGTCAAAGAACTGCAGGCCCTTGCTCTCCGCTTCATGAACGCGGTAATCAACCTGCACTTTCTTGTTGTCCGGCGTGATGATTTCCATCGTCACACGGAACTCGCCGGGCTCTTCATCGGCGCGAGCATCGAGGATTTTATAGCTACCGCCGCTATAGGCGGCAAAGCGGGCGGCGTAGACGGTGGTTACAAAACCGCTGTATTCCTTGATGTACTTTGCCTTCTGCGCATCGGTGGCAGTGCGCCAGAAACGGCCCAGCACGAAGCGGCCCACCCAGGGAATATCCACGTTCGTGGCAAACAGCTGCTCAAGCTTTTTCTGCTTGGCCTGCTTGGTCAGCTTCTGGTCGGCGATAGTGGTCAGCGCGGATTTGCCGAATTTATCGACGAAAGCGCGCGCATCGTCCACCGCGGCGGCGTTGGCGGAAGTAGGCATGGCAAGCATTGCGCATACCAGCGGCAGGCAGATAAACTTACGTAACTGGATCATTGGGCGGGCGGTTTCGGTGTGAAGTGAACATCCTTGGCCTTGCGGATGTCAGACGTGCGCTTCTGCAGGTAGCCGCTGCGGAAGGTGGCATACGGATCAAGCGAGGTGCGGAAGATATCATCAATAAGCGTGTAGTTGGCGGCGCGGCGGTCAACCACCGTGATGCCGAATTGGGCATAGGAGTACCAGCTTTCACGCGCCCAGACCGACGGGTTCCAGACAATGTCCACAATGCGGCCGAACGTGTCGCGCGTGGTGCCGGGGCCGATGATCGGGATGAACGTATACGGGCCGGAGCCTACGCCCCACACGGCGAGCGTCTGGCCGAAATCGGCGTCGCGCGCCTGGATGCCGGCAGTATCCGCCACGTCAAACAGGCCGCCGATACCGATGGTGGTATTGAGCGTGAAGCGCCAGAACACGGCGGCGCTGTTATCCACGTCGCCCTGCAGCACGGAGTTGGCCATGAAAACCGGCGAGCCGAGATTGTGTACGAAATTGGAAACAGCGTTGCGGCCGAACTCCGGCATCACAGCGCGGTACACATACGCTACCGGCTTGAGCAGAACCGTATCGATAGCGTTATGAATGGAGAACATGACACGGTTGATGCCCTCTTGCGGATCCGGGTCCAGGTCCGGGTTGTCCATGGCGCGCTGGTTGGTGAAATCCGCGCAGGCCGTCAATGCAGCAGCGGCGGTGAAGGCCAAAGCCAGGTTTTTTAATTTCAATGCCTTACTCATGATTCCCGCCAGCCCTGAGCAGTTCAAAAGCAGAAGATTAGATTACACCGTAAACGGGTTAAAGTATCATGAAATCTATTCTTCCCTTGCCTCAGGCCAGCTCAAGGCAATACCGACCCAGACGGCATCTTTTCCCATAAAATGCGGCTTTTGAAAAGTGGTGTGGCCCAGATCGTTCGGCGCTGTTGCAGTTTAGCAACAAGTTGCAAACCGTGCCGGAATGTTTAAGTTCACGTCATGAAAACGCGCGATCATACCCTGCTGCAGGATGCCACCACCGGCCCGGCGCCTTCCGTTTCCTTCGAGTTTTTCCCCCCGAAAACCGACGAGATGGAGGCAAAGCTCTGGGAGTCCATCACCCGACTGGCGCCGCTTAACCCGGCTTTCGTGTCAGTGACTTACGGGGCTGGCGGTAGCACCAGGGAACGCACCCATTCCACCGTGCGGCGCATATTACAGGAGACCCAGCTTAAGCCCGCCGCCCACCTAACCTGCGTGGCGGCAAGCTGCCAGGAGGTAGACGCGGTGGCCAAGGATTACTGGGCGGCAGGCGTAAGACATATAGTGGCGCTGCGCGGCGACATGCCCGGCGGCGGTCCCTACCAGCCGCACGCGGAGGGCTACCGCTACTCGACCGACCTAGTTGCAAGCCTGAGAAAGATAGGGGATTTTGAGATCAGCGTGGCGGCTTTCCCGGAAAAGCACCCGGAATCAAGGAGTTTCGATCAGGATATCGACGTTTTAAAGCGGAAAATCGATGCCGGGGCGACGCGCGCTATTACACAATACTTCTTTGATGTGGAACTTTACCTAGCCTTCCTGGAACGCGTGCGCAAAGCCGGCATCACCATTCCCATTGTACCCGGCATCCTGCCCATCACCAATTTTGCGCAGGCGGTGAAGTTCAGCAAGATGTGCGGGGCGAGCGTGCCGAATTGGCTTGGCAGCCTGTTTACGGGGTTGGATGATGATCCGGCCACCCGCAGCCTGGTGGCGGCCTCGGTCGCCGTGCAGCAATGCCGGCTCCTGCAAAAGGCAGACGTGGACCAGTTCCATTTCTATACGCTGAACCGTTCAGAGCTGGTGCTGGCGATCTGCCACGTGCTGGGAATGCGCAATGAGCAGCCGGGAACCAGCAAAAGCAAGAAAAAGATCTCGGCGCTGAACTAGCCTTTAATTATGTCATGCTGAACTTGTTTCAGCATCCACGCTTCCATGTACTCATACCATGTGTTGCACAGTGGATCCCGAAACAAGTTCAGGATGACAATTACTCTACTTTATAATCTTCTCGACGCGGATCACGACGCGCTGGTTTTTTTCCTGGTTGGCGTCAATGGCATTGCCCTGTTCGTCCTCGTTGGGCACCACGGGGCGCGTCTCGGCATAGGAGGTGGCACGCAGGCGGGCGGGATCGATGCCCTCTTCTACCAGGATACGTACGATGCGGGTAGCGCGGGCGGCCGCCAGTTCCCAGTTGCTAGCGAAGCCTTCGCCGGTGGTGGGGAGGCTACCGGTGTGGCCCTCGACTTCGATGGAAAAGCTTGCAAGTGTTGTGTCTTTGAGCGAACGGGCAACTTCCTTGAGCATGTCGAGCTGCTTTTTAGGAATTTCAGCGGTGCCATGCGCAAAAACATTCAGCACCGAAATTTCCACCTGTAGGCCGCGTGGCGTTTTTTCCACCGCGATATTGCGATCCGCGTTGTTGCTGACGACGATACCCTGGATGTTTTTGTAGACGCTGTCATACGGCGAATCGAGAGACACGGTGCCGAACTGCTCTTTCATCCCCTTGGTAGCAGCGGCGAGGCGGTCCTGCTTCGGCTCGGAGGTGGAAACGAAGATGACGAAGAACGCCAGCAGCAGCGTGATCATGTCGGCGTAGCTCATCAACCATGATTCGTTGGCCTCTTCATGGCTGTGCTTTTTCGGGATCATCCGCGCGCTCCCGGCTGCGCAGATTTGGGCTGTGTCTTGAGGTAATCATCAAGGCTGAAATGAATTTCCGGCTCAAGGAAGCTGTTCAAGCGGTCCTGCATGTAGCGCGGGTTCTGCTTCTCGGCCAGCAACACGAGGCCTTCCGTCATCATGTAATTGCGGAAGCGCATGATTTCTTCTTTCTGCAGCAGCTTGTCGGCGGCAGGCAGGCAGATGAGGCGTGCAAACATGATGCCGTAAAGCGTGGCCAGCAGCGCGATGGCAAGGCCGTTGCCGATGCGGCTCATATCCGCCTCCACGCCTTGCAACATGATCACCATGCCCACCAGCGTGCCCACCATGCCGAAAGCGGGCGCCGTGCCGGCCATGTTGCGTAGCACCGTCACCGGCGTGATGCGGTGATCGTATTCCGCCTCGACGGCGGTGTTCATCATGTCGCGGATTTTTTCCGGCGCGTAGCCGGTGACAACGAGCTCCACGCCGTAGCGGAGCAGCGGCTCGCGGATTTGTGCGCCGATCTCGCCTTCAAGCCCGGCGAGGCCCTTGGAGTGCACGAGATACGCCCACTTGATGAGGCGCATGATCTCGGTATTGAGGCCTTCGCGGGTGGATTTGGGTTTTTTCATCATGTGCCACATGGCCTGGAACGCTTCCATCACGTAACGGGCCTGGTAGCTCATGAAGGCGTTTGCGATGGAACCGCCGATCACGATGAGGAACCCCTCCAGGCTCATGAACGAATAATAATTCTCGGTGCCGTGGGCTATGGCACCCAGCACTAATGCGAAACCAAAAATGGTGCCTGCCAGCGTGGCAAGCGACATGGATTGAGGCATGAGAATATCCGTTCCTACCCCTCACTTTAGCTTTAAAGGGTTAAAAGGGAGTATTCAGGTACCGGCCAAAAGGTTGAAAATGAATGAAAATGAGCAGGTAACGGGAGGCAAGAACCGGCTGTGGGAAACTCCGCGAAACCTTTGATTCTGATCCTGAATTAATCTATACTCCCGGTAGTGTTGCCCCCTTATGGTTCAACTTAACAAAGGGAATCCGGGGCTGGACGGGTTTTGATACCCCGTGGCTTTCCGGTGGCAACACTGGTTCTTTCCCGAAGGTGGATCGTGGAGAAGAAGAAGATCGAGCCGCTGCAGGTGTTCCTGCTTCTGGCTATCGGCGGCCTGATGGCGCTGGCCGTATGGCAAGGAGAAAATCAGCCCGTGTGGCTCTTCGGAGCCGCGCTCGTCGTCGTCGTGTTCGGGGTCCTCGGATTCGCGATCGCGATGGCCGTGCAAGATGGGGCTACGTGGGATTCCGTGATCCGGAACCCCCTATTCCCCTACGTGGCGTTCCTCTCGATCATGTTCGTGGTCCTCACGCACCTGACGATCATGTACCCGGAACTGAAACCGTCTAACCTGTGGAAGGGGTCAACCTCCACGCCCACGGGCTGGATGGACTGATGTTCTTTACGCGCGGCCGACCCAACCGGGTCGGCCGTTCGTGTTTTTAGGGGCTTTCTTTGCGTTCACCCCGCCGCTATGATGAATCTATATGCGCCCCAGAAATTCCCTCCGCATCGGCATTACGCTCGATCATGAAACCAAGCCCACCTATTCCAAGCTGCCGTGGTACGCGCTGCGGGAGAATTACTGCACCGCCATCAGCGAGCTCGGCGCGCTGCCCATCCCGCTGCCGCACGAGGTGGCGCAGGCGGAAGAATACCTGAATCTTGTCGACGGGCTGATCCTCACCGGCGGGGCGTTTGACGTGCCGCCCTCTTTTTACGGCGAGCAATCCGTACATGACACGGTCGTTACCAAGGACAAGCGCACGCAGTTTGAATTCGCGGTAGCGCGCGGCGCGATCGCGCGCGGCATGCCGGTGCTTGGCATCTGCGGCGGGCAGCAGCTGCTCAACGTGGTGCTGGGCGGCACGCTGCTACAGCACATCCCGGATGCCGTGCAGAACGCGCTGGAGCATGAGCAGAAAAACCCACGCACCGAGCCGGGGCATGACGTGAAGGTGGTGAAGGGCACGCTGCTGCACCGCATTGTCGGCACGGAGACGCTGGCGGTGAACACGGCGCATCACCAGGCGGTGGGCAGCGTGGCGCCGGGCAGCATTGTGAATGCAACCGCGGAAGACGGCGTGATCGAGGGCATCGAGCTGCCGCAGAACAAGCACCAGTTCTGCCTGGGCGTGCAGTGGCACCCGGAATACCACGTCTCGCCGGCCGACCGGAAAATCTTCGAGGCCTTTTTAGACGCCGCAGGTGAATGAGCTATAATTTTCACGTGTCTGATGAAATGTCCGAGCAGGTGGCGCAATTGCGCCTGCGCTTTATGGAATGCGTGCAGATGGAGCTGTTGTGGGCTGAGCACTGGCAGACGCTTTCTTCCCTGCCCGTCTGGCTGGACAAGCTGAGTCGCGGCGAATTTTCAAATGCCCACCAGGCGCTGGACGCCTTCAAGGGGCTGGGAAATATTTATAACCAGTTCGAACAGTGTATCGAGGTGAACGGCGATGAAACCATCTATAAGGCAGGGCATGAAAATTCCCTGCCCGTAGCCGAGATGCGTGATTTCATGCTCTTTTATGACGCTCACCGCGATGATTTGAGCTGGCTCATCAAGAATGCTGAAAAAATGATCGAGGTGGAAGAACTGCAGGAACCGCGCGAGCACGTGGAAGACCTCAGCCACCCGCCTGCCAGAAGCCGCTGGACCCGCTGGTTCGGCAGTTAGGCGTTCAACACCGTTTCCTTGTCATCCGGGCGTTTTACCGCAGGTGCCTTGTAGCTACTCACCATCACCTCGTCCCTTTTTGCGCGGAAGACTTCCAGCGCTTCTTCCATGCCCGGGGAATCTTTCACAGGCGGCGGTGGTGGTGCAGGCTTGACCGAAGGCATGGGCGCAAGCTCCGGCGTAACTCGCTCCACCGCCACGGTTGGAGGATTTTTAGGCAGCACAGCCGCCGCAGCGATTTCTGCTCTCAGCGCAGCAATTTCTTTCGGGAGTCTTTCCATCATGGCAATGTTATCGGCGCGAACCATGCCCGGCTTCTTATTGCTGTTCAGCCTGAGTTCTATCTCCTTCGCGTAGAGTGTGAGCTCTTTCTCCGGTACGCCAAGCTCCTTGCCCAGCGCGAGCACAGTCGGAAGATCGATCTCTTGCTTCTCAGCCGGTTCGCCATCGCGGATGCGCATGAGGGTCAGGTCATCAAACTTGCCGATGCGCGTGAGCTTATCATCCAGTGCCTGCTTCGCGTCTGCATACATCTTCGGTAGCGCCGCCTTGCGGTCAGCTTCTTTCTTTGCCAGTGCTGGACGAGCAGCAATGCTTTTCTCCTCGCTTTCGCGCCGGTGTTTCGCCTCCACGTATTTGGGGCGGACAGCATTTAACGCCTCCTCGATATCTTCCTGGTGAAGCGGGTCAAGATCTGACTGTGTTTTAATAGGAAAAACCTTTTCGACTTCCTCGGCCTTGCCATTCCTGATCACGCGATAGGTAAAGCGAAGCTCGCCTTTTTCGGTTGCATCTTTCGTGTACTGGTCTAGCTGTGCCCGCAGAGCGGCAATGGATTTCTCTTTTAAATCTTTTGCTTCCTTGGCATGGCGCTCCTCCCATTCTTTCATCGTAAGGGCTTTACCCTTTTCCGTTGGGGGTTTATCCGTGAGGCGTATATAAGCGAACATTTCCAGCTGCGTATCCTCAATCAGCTTTCCCAATTCTTTGAGCATGTCTTCTGTCTTTCTAGAAAGACCAAGCTTTTCCTTGGGCGTAGCCTTCGGCGGTTCTTTTGATTCTTTTGGTTTTTCCTGTCTCATTTTTTATTCCCCCCTGTTTATCGTTTTGACTTTTTTAGCCGGAAACCGCGTTTTTTAGCGTGAAGTTTCGGTTACAATTCTTTACCCTTGCACGCCATGAGCGAAGAAAAGAGAGAGCGGCTCGCCAAGCGAATTGCCCGCGCCGGGATATGTTCCCGCCGTGAAGCGGAGAAGCTGATTACGGCAGGCAAGGTAAAAGTTGATGGAAAAACTGTAACTTCGCCCGCCATCAATGTGACCGAAGCTCACACGATTATAGTAAATGGCAAAACGCTGGCGGCGCCCGAGGCCACGCGCCTGTGGCTTTATCACAAACCGGCAGGCCTCGTGACCACGCACAAGGACCCGGAAGGCCGTCCCACCGTTTTCTCAGCCCTGCCGCCGGCGCTTCCGCGTGTGATCTCGGTTGGGCGGCTGGACTTTAGCTCAGAGGGGCTGCTGCTGCTGACCAATGACGGCGCGCTGTCGAGGCACCTGGAACTGCCAGCCACCGGCTGGGCACGGCGCTACCGCGCGCGTGTGTTCGGCGCGGTGACACCAGAGGTGATTGCCAGGCTCGGCAAGGGCATGACGGTGGAGGGCGTGACATATGGGCCGATTGAAGTGAAAATCGAGAGCGCAAAAGGCAGGAACATATGGGCAAGTGTGCGCCTGCGCGAGGGTAAGAACCGCGAAATCCGCAAGGTTTTCGAAGCGTGCGACTGCACGGTGAACCGCCTGATCCGTACCGCCTACGGGCCGTTCCAGCTCGGCGAGCTGCCGCGCGGAGCCCTGAAAGAAGTGCCGGCAAAAGTGTTGCGCGAGTCGCTCGGAAAATGGATGACGGATGCGAGATGACGGATTAATACTTTTCATCAATGCGTATCATCGCTGGCAAGCATAAAGGCAGGAAACTCGAAGTAGGCAAATTGTCGCCCCATGTGCGGCCGACCTCCGGCTTCACGCGCGAGGCGATTTTCAACATCCTGAGCCACGGCGAATACGGCACCGAGGAAAGCTCCCCGTTCCGCGGCAAGCGGGTGGTGGATCTCTGCTGCGGCAGCGGCGCCTTCGGGCTGGAAGCGCTTTCACGTGGGGCAGCGCATGTGCTGTTCGTGGACATGGACCACCACACGCTGCTCTCGGCCAAGGCCAACGCCGAGCGGCTGGGTGAAAGCGGGAGCGTTTCCTACCTGCGCGCAAATGTTTCACAGCTTCCGCCTGCGGCGGAACCTTTTTCACTGGTTTTCCTCGACCCGCCCTATTTCGGCAACCTGCTCGGACCGGGCCTGACCAGCCTGGCAAACGGCGGATGGATTACCAAGAATTCGCTTATTGTTATTGAACATGATGCGCGCGAGCAACCGAATATTCCGCCTGCTTTCCAGCAGGTGGATGAACGGCGTTATGGCCGCGCCTATGTGCGGCTGCTCAAGCTCGGGGACGGCGCGTGACCTCACCCGCCACCACGCAGTCCCTGCTGCAACAGGCAGCAGAGCTGCAGAACGCGGGCAAGCTGCACGAAGCAAGATCGGTTTATCAATGGGTGCTGGAAGCGGAGCCGGACAACCCGGTGGCACTGCACCTGACCGGTGTGCTGGCGCAGCAGGTGGGACGGCCCGACATCGGCGAGCGGATGATCCGCCGCGCGCTTGCCGTGCTGCCGGAATATCCCGAAGCGCATTACAACCTCGCGAGCCTCCTGCAGTCGCAGGAGCGGCTGGAGGAAGCAGAAGCCGAATACCGTGCCACACTGAAGGCATTACCGGGGCACCCGGGCGCGCTGAACAACCTCGCCAACGTCCTGCGCGCGCTGGCGCGCGACGCCGAAGCGGTGGAGTTTTACCGGCGTTGCGTCGAAGCGCGGCCCGATTTTGCGGAAGGCTGGGACAATCTCGGCAATGTGCTGACGGCACTCGGGGAGTTCAAAGAAGCGCAGGAAGCGCTGGAAAAAGCCGTGCAGCTCAGGCCCGCTTTCGGGCAGGCGTGGCGGCACTTAAGCCTGGTCAAGCGCAGCACGCCGGAAGAAATGGATATCATGCGCGCGCAGCTGACTTCTGCCCAGGCCGGTAACGGTGCGCGCGCCGACCTGCATTTTGCCCTCGCCAAGGCAGAAGATGATCTTAAAAATTACGATGAGGCTTTCCTGCACTACCTGAAAGGCAACCGCCTGCGGCGCGGCGAATATACGTATTCCACTGATGAAAGCCGCCAGGAATTTTCCCGCCTGCAGGCTGCGTTTGCAACAGCACTCGCGGATGCGGATTTAAACGCGGGCCACGCGGATGAAACACCGGTGTTCATCCTCGGCATGCCACGCTCGGGCACGTCGCTGGTGGAGCAGATGCTCGCTTCGCATGCGGAAGTGCACGGCGCGGGAGAAACGCTGCACATGCCCCATACCGCGCTTTACGGCTCGTCGCAGCACAACATGCCATTTCCGGAATATATCAGCCGGCTGACGGCGGATGAGCGGCATCAGCTGGCGCAGCATTACCTCTCTAGGCTGGCGCGGGGAGTGCCAAAGCATGTCAGCCGGATTACCGACAAGCTGCCAGATAATTTCAAACTCATCGGGCTGATTGCGCTGATCCTGCCGCGGGCACGCATCATTCATTGCGTGCGTGACCCGATGGATACCTGCGTTTCCATCTTCCGCTCTTCGTTCACGGCACGGCATGCCTATGCCTGTTCCTTGCCGGAGCTTGGGCAATATTACCGCCTCTACGAAGAATTGATGGCGTTCTGGAACGCAGAGCTGGCGGGGCGCATTTATGAAGTACGCTATGAAACGCTGGTCGAAGAGCCGGAAAGCACGGCGCGTGCCCTGTTCACGTATTGCGGGCTGGCGTGGGATGCCAGGGCGCTGCAATTTCATGAGACGAAGCGCAGCGTGCTGACGGCCAGCAGCGTGCAGGTGCGCCAGCCGCTTTACCGTTCGTCGGTGACAGCATGGAAGCGCTATGAGAAACATCTCGGACCGCTGAAGCAAGCCTTGGGAGTTTAGCGCAGCAGGATATTGATCGAGGTTTCGCCGACGGGCTGTGTTTTAAGCTCCATGTCTACGCTCTTTACCCGGCAACCGGCGCCGGATTCCGGGCAGTAATTCAGCGTGCCCTGCAGGCGGTAAAGCACGCGCTTCTTTAGCGGCGGAAGTGCAAATTTTCTTTTACGCAGCACCTCGCGGCTGAAATTCTGAACAGGAATGCCGCCGGTTATCTGCATTTCAAACAGCGCAAGGTAGCTGCCCGCGCTGTCATGGATTTTCCAGCCCGGCGCCAACTCCAGCGTGACGGAAATGGCTACCTCGGCCGCCATCGATTTTTCACCGATCTCCAAATTGGGCAGTGAATCGGAAGTTGGCGGCGGCAGGGGCGGCAGCGGCGCGCTGGGCAATACCGGCGGAGGTTTGTCGCGGACTTCCAGCGTGCGCACGGTTGCAGCATCGAGATCCAGCACCCGGATGACATGGTTATTGGTGTCAGCTACGTAAAGCAGCGAACCCGCCCGCGCAATGCCGCCCGGCTCATTGAAAGTGGCCTGCGCAAATGCCCCGTTATCGCGCCCGCGGGCGCCCGTGCCTGCCAGCGTAGTAATTTTGCCGGAGAGAGGGTCGAAGCGCCTTATGGCGTGGTTGAACGAATCAGCAACGTAAACACCACTGGCATCGGCAAATAAGCCAAGCGGGTGCTGCATGCGGGCATCCGAACGCGTACCGTCTTTAAACCCGAAGTCAAACAGGCCGGTGCCGATCAGCGTGGTGATCTTGCCCTGCTCGTAAACACGCAAAGCGCTGGTCTCCGCATCCAGAAACCACATTCTCTCGCCGCGCTTTGAGAGCGCGCTTGGCTGCGACAGTGAATTGGAGGGATAGCCGCCATCGTCGATAGATTCGGTGCCGTTGCCCGCCAGCACGTTGACGGTGCGCGTTTTGGGATCATAGCCCCAAAGCTGGTGCGTGCCCGCCATGGCGAGCATGAGCGCGGGCGTATTGCCCAGGAATTCAACATCCCACGGCGAGGAAAGCGGCGTTTCAAGCGCCGGCTTTTCTTTCACCTCGCGCACAAAACCCTGCCTGCCGTTGCCTGCCAATGTAGTGACGCGGCGGCCGGCAAAATCCACCCGGCGCAACAAATGGTTTTTCGTGTCGGCCACGTAAAGCGCACCATCGCGCCAGGCCATGCCTTGCGGCGAATTGAAACGCGCGGCGGCAAAATCACCATCCTTCCAGCCCGGCTGTTTCCCACCGATGGTTTCCTGAATCGTGCCGTCCGTGGACAGCACCACTATGCGGTTGTGCCCTGCATCCGCCACGATCAGCGCCGGCGCGCCCTTGAAATCCGGTACGTAAAGTAGCTTGCCCGGAAAGCGCAGCTTCTTTGCGAGTGCCGCGCCTTTTTCAAGCCGCAGCGGCAGCGGCGTGGTTTTTATCTTGGGGTTTTTCGCCAGTACGCCGCTGATGTCGCGCTCAAGCTCTTCGCGGTGTCCCTCGCCCGCGTAGGTTTTCAGCACGTTACCGCCCGGCCCTACTAGCACAAAAGTGGGCCATGCCTTTACCCCGAATTTGCGCCAGATGGAAAAATCAAAATCGTTCACCACCGGGTGCTCGATATCATAGCGCAGCACGGCGGCGCGTATATTTTCCGTATCGCGTTCGTGATCGAACTTGGCGGAGTGCACACCGATAACGGTGAGCGATGACCCGAATTTCTTTTCCAGGTATTGCAGGTCCGGGATCACATGCATGCAGTTGATGCAGGCAAACGTCCAGAAATCGAGCAGGATGATGCGGCCCTGAATGTCCTTCACTGTCAGCGGCCGGGAAACGTTCAGCCAGGACTTCTGCGAAACAATATTGCGCTGCACATCGGTAGCGGATGTGGATATATCCTCCGCGCGCGCCATGGACATGGCGAAGCACAGCACGAGTGCCACCCCCGCCACCCTGATACACTTCATTACCGCTGCCTTAACAAGTAATTATACGGAAAGGAAAATATCGCATCCACGCGCCTTACGCAAGACTGCCCAAAACCCTATGTATTTTTTATTTATTAAGGTCTACCTTAGGCACAATGCTTAAACGAAAACCATTTTCAGGAGTAATCATATGCGTACCACCTCTTCGATCCTGATCGCGGCGCTGGCGCTTACTTCCACCGCTGCTTTCGCCGAGACTTCCTACGTGCCCGGCCGCGAGCCGACCACGATGGACAACCAGATCAAGCGGCTGCACCCGCCGACGCAAGCGGTGGATTATAATGCGGAAGGGTATGGCGAGGGAGATTACTCACCGCCCGCCGATGACCTGCTGCGCATCAGTGAGAACGGCGTGAAATACGCCACCGGCGGCGTGGGTGAAGAAGAAGAAGCCCAGTTGAAATCTCTCGGAACCCGCTTTAATCTTAAGCTGTTGTCGACGCTGGAAGATGGTGCGTATCTCGGCTACTACGCCGTGCGCGTGACCGATGCGAGCGGCAAGTCCGTGTTTGAAGCGCCCGGCGACGGCCCGTATTTCTTCGTCAACCTGCCGGCAGGCCGCTATGACGTAGAAATCCTCCGTCGCGACCAGCCCGGCAAGAGCCAGAAGGTGACTATCGGCAACAGCGGCTCCAAGGTGCTGCAGTTCCGCTTCCCCGGCGCTGCCGGCGCCAAGTCGATGACGCAGGGCTAAGACGCCTTACGCTGCAAGGGGCGGTACTTCACTTTGCGCGGGGTGAGTTCATCCACGCCCAGGCGCTTCTTGAGGTCCGCCTCGTAGGCTTCGTAATTTCCCTCGAACCATTCCACTTGGCTGTCGCCCTCGAAGGCGAGGATGTGCGTGGCGATGCGGTCGAGGAACCAGCGGTCGTGGCTGATGATAACGGCACAACCGGCGAAATCCTCTAGCGCCTCTTCCAGCGCGCGCAGCGTTTCCACGTCGAGATCGTTGGTCGGTTCGTCAAGCAGCAGTACGTTGGCACCCTCTTTAAGCATCTTGGCAAGGTGCACGCGGTTGCGCTCACCGCCGGAAAGCGTGCCAACTTTCTTCTGCTGGTCCGGCCCCTTGAAATTGAATGCCGAAACATAAGCACGTGACTTGACCTTCTGCTTGCCGAGCTCGAGCTCTTCATCGCCGCCGGAAATCTCTTCCCACACGGTTTTCTTGTCATTCAGTGAATCGCGCGACTGGTCGATATAGCCCAGCTGCACCGTTTCACCGACCTTGAAGGAACCGGATTCGGGCTTCTCCACGCCGGTGATCATTTTAAACAGCGTGGTTTTGCCGGCGCCGTTGGGGCCGATTACACCGACAATGCCGCCGGGCGGCAGCTTGAAGGAAAGGTTCTCGATCAGCAGGCGGTCGCCAAAACCCTTGTTGAGCTTCTCGGCCTCGATGACCGTGTTACCCAAGCGCGCGCCGGGCGGGATGACGATCTGCGCGCCGGTGACAGCGCCGCGCTTTTCCTGCGACACCATTTCTTCATAGCGCGCGATGCGGGCCTTGGACTTCGCCTGGCGGGCCTTGGGTGATTGGCGAATCCAATCCAGTTCCTCGGCCAGCTGTTTCTGGCGGGCATTCTCTTCGGATTTCTCCTGCTCCATGCGCTTGCGCTTGGCATCGAGATAGGTGGAGTAATTGCCCTCATAGGGAATGCCGCGACCGCGATCCAGCTCCAATATCCAGCCGGTGACATTATCAAGGAAGTATCGGTCGTGCGTAACCATCACCACCGTGCCGGGATATTCTTTCAAGTGGTGTTCCAGCCACGCTACGGATTCAGCATCCAAGTGGTTGGTGGGTTCGTCGAGCAGAAGCATGTCGGGCTTTTCGAGCAGCAGCTTTGTCAGCGCCACGCGGCGCTTCTCGCCACCGGAGATCTTGGTGACGTCCGCGTCGCCCGGCGGGCAGCGCAGCGCATCCATGGCAATCTCGATCTCGCGCTCAAGGTCCCATGCCCCGCAGGCGTCGATCTTTTCCTGCAAGCCGGCCTGCTCCTCGATGAGCTTGTTCATCTCGTCGTCATCAG
This sequence comes from uncultured Rickettsiales bacterium, assembly GCA_964620765.1. Lineage (GTDB taxonomy): Bacteria > Pseudomonadota > Alphaproteobacteria > Rickettsiales > SXRF01 > CAZUKF01. The sequence goes on from CAZUKF010000008.1 coordinate 21,437, forward strand.
TCACTTCACCCAGCTTGGCAGAAACTTCGTTGAAACGGTCGAGCAGGGCTTTTTTCTCGCCGAGCGATTCCATCACGTTTTCGAACACGTTTTTCTTCGGGTCGAGGTGCGGCTCCTGCGGCAGGTAGCCCACGCGCACACCTTCCGCCGCCCAGGCCTCGCCGGTAAAATCCTTGTCCATCCCACCCATGATGCGCATGAGCGTGGATTTGCCGGAGCCGTTGGGACCCAGCACGCCGATTTTCACGCCGGGAAGGAAAGATAACCAGATATCCTCGAAGACCTTTTTCCCGCCGGGATAGGCCTTGGAGACACCTTTCATCACGAAAACGTATTGGTACGAAGCCATATTTTTTAATTCTTATCAGGAAGTTATATTTTCATCAAACTGTCACGCACAGCACGGATACGCTGGTTTATAGGATAATTCAGCAAAAAAGCCAACAAATCAACCGAAAGAGCCCCATGAACCGCACCGATCTCGTAGCGCAGCCGGGAATGATTGAAGCCTTTGCACCCATCTATGCGCGCTGGGGCCATGTTGAAGGCGTGATGCGCTACCTGGACCAACGCCGCAACCAGCTGGCGCAAGAGCTTGCCGCCGGGGCCGAAGCGCCGACCATGGGCGGCCTGCTCGAAGATGTGAATATGGTGATGGCGAATACGGCAAGGAAAGACCCCGCTTCTGCGCAGGGCCGGCAGATACTGGATACGTTTGACGCGGTCATTGCCAACAAGGCGTATTTTTTTCCCGAGGAAGAGGTGCAGCTGAAACACCTGCGCGAACAAATAGCCGAGCAGCGCGGCACGCTGGCGGCAGCACATGCAGGTGTGCCCGCTGCCTCGGTGAATATACAGCAACTGCTGCAGCTCTCCGCTTCACCCGCTGCGGCGGCTTAGTCTTTCTTTCAGGCAGGAAGGACAGAAACAATCTTCCTCCTTTTCCTGCGCTTCGATGGATAAGGCCGGCAGCTCCATGCACCAGCACTGGCCGGTTTGCACGCCGCACTCAAAAGCAGCGCCGCAGGCAGGGCAGGTTTTGGCAATAAGCTCAGCCATACACGTCCTTACGATCATCCACGCGCAGAACGACAATCGTAATGATGGCGTCTTGAATGCAGCAGACGATGCGAAAGTCGCCTACCCGGTAACGCCATAGACCTTTATACCGGCCGGTAAGTGCCTTGCCCGTTTGCCGGGGATTTCCCACGGCCTGACGTAGAAGATGGTCGACGATGCGCTGGCTGGTTCTTTTTTCCAGCTTTTCGAGGTCTTTTCGCGCTCTTTTTTCCCACTCGATTTTCCAGGCCAAGCTCTTTTATCACCTCTTCCATGGTGTAATAACGGCCGCTGGGATTTTCCAAGCGATGAACGGCAATGTAGTAATCCTCCATGTCCTCGATCGTGCGGATTAACGCTTCACGGACGTAATAACTCTTGGTACGGCCGGTTTCTTTAGCCAGTTTATCCAAGCGCTTCTCCAGTCTGGGATCAAGTCGTATAGCAAGTGTCATAATACAACCCTGTGTAATATAGTCAATACATGTATTACATTGTAATACAAATGACACGCGTGTCAAAATATATTTTTACAAAAGTGTAAAATGGGGACGATACTTCTTAATAAAACAGCTAATCAGCGGCGGGCTTCAAAAAACACCTTCAGCACGTTGCCGCAGGCGCTTTCTTCCATGCCGCCGTAGACTTCCGGCCTGTGATGGCAGGTGGCGTGCGAAAAAACCCGCGTGCCGTGCTCTACCCCGCCGCCCTTGGGGTCATACGCCCCGAAATAAAGCCGGCGGATGCGAGCGAAGGAAATGGCGGCCGCGCACATGGGGCACGGCTCCAGCGTGACGTAAAGATCGCAATCCTCCAGGCGGGTGCTTTGCAGTTTTTCACAGGCCGCGCGGATGACAAGCAGCTCGGCATGCGCCGTGGGATCATTCGACATTTCCGTAAGGTTATGTGCGCAGGCGATGACCTGTCCCTCGCGGACGATCACCGCGCCCACCGGCACTTCGCCATGCGAAGCAGCTACCTCGGCGGCCTGCAGCGCCAGCGGCATGAACGAGGCGGCTTTCATGGGAAAGATTACTTCTTGCGGAACGCGTCGAGCGAAATGATTTCGGCAGCGCCTTCCATGGCAGCCTTCATCTCGCCGGATTCGGCAGAAGCATCGTCATACTGGAGCGGCGCGTTGGCACCTTCTTCCCCTGTGGGGTTAAACTGCAGGCCGAACTTGACGGCCGGGTCTGCAAAAGCGGTTAGCGCGCTGAACGGAATGGTGAGGCGCTCGGGCACACCTGAGAAGGTCAGCGTGACATGGAACTGATCATCATCCACGCGGAAATCCCAGAACTGGTGCTGCAGCACGATGGTCATCTCGCGGGCATAGCGCGCCTTGAGCGTCTCCGAGATTTTCACGCCCGGGTGATCCGTGCGGAAGGTAACGTAGAAATGATGATCCCCTGGCAGGCCGGATTTTGCGGCTTTGCGCAACACTTCACGCACCACGGCACGCATGGCTCCATCGATCAGTTCGGAATAGGGAATCAGGGTTTCCATAGCGCGCAGGGTAATGTTTTTGCCGTAAGTATTCCAGTAGTATTCAGGTGGGGGGTTTCTGTTGCCCGGCACCCCCCGGGCCGCGTTACTACTAGAGTCTCCGTGCTACCCTTAGGCAGCGGCGGAAACTGCTACGACAGTGTTGTCGTTAGCAGCAGCGAGTGCAACGTTGTCGTTGGCACTTGAAAATTGACCCGGTATCGCCGGAATCATCACGGGTAAAAACAAGACTTTTACTACGCCTGTCGAAGCTAATTCGCCCCCGCCGAAACCCGCTAATTCCTTATAAACCGGGCGGACTTTGGTGGAGGCGCCGGGTTCTGCCCCCGGGTCCAATGCGTTTATTCTGGCTTGCGTTTATCACCATAGCCGGTTGCCCGGCACCTTTTAATATAAGGCAGTTTCAAGGCTTCCGCAAGAGTCAGGCAGCCAACTCCCTGAGGAAAAACCGCTTTTATTTGGGGGTTGACGATAGCACCCTCTAATGATTCTTTAACCTCTATGGAACTCACCAAAGAACAAGCGGCAGAAATAGAAACCGCGCGCGCCCAAAAAAGCAGCACCCTGCGTGATACGGTGCCCGAGCTGGAAGAGCAGCTTTTTAAGCCGATTCCCGTTCTAGATCATGGCTTTGTGCGGGTTATTGATTACATGGGCTCGGACGCTGCCATCGTGCAGGCCGCCCGTGTGTCCTATGGCCGCGGCACCAAGAAGGTCAACGAGGATGCCGGGCTGATCAACTACCTGCTGCGCCACCGCCACACCACGCCATTCGAGATGTGCGAAATCAAGTTCCACGTCAAGCTGCCTATTTTCGTCGCCCGGCAGTGGATCCGCCACCGTACCGCCAATGTGAACGAGTATTCCGGCCGCTACTCCATAATGGACAAGGAATTTTACATCCCGCAGCCGCAACAGCTGGCGGCGCAGAGCAAGTCCAACCGGCAGGGGCGCGGCGACGTGCTAGAAGGCAAGGAAGCAAGGCGCGTGCTGGACCTGCTGACGGCGGACTCGATCAATGCCTATGTGCATTACGAGGAAATGCTCAACGAGGACATCAACGGGAATATCCTGCAGGAAGGCAAGCCCGGCCTCGCGCGCGAACTGGCGCGGATGAACCTCTCGCTCAATTTTTATACGCAGTGGTACTGGAAGGTTGACCTGCATAATCTCATGCACTTCCTGGCTCTGCGCGCCGACAAGCATGCGCAGTATGAAATCCGTGTCTATGCAGACGCCATGTTGCAGCTGATGAAAAAATGGGTGCCACATACCTATGCTGCCTTCGTGGATTACCGCGTGGGCGGCGCCGCTATTTCAGCCAAGGGGCTGGAGATCATCCGCCGGATGATTGCCGGCGTGCCGGTTTCGCAGGAAACGTCCGGCATGAGCAAGGGCGAATGGCGTGAACTTGTCCAGATGCTGGGACTGCCGGAAGAGCCTTCGGCCCCGAAGAAGCGGGAACTGGAATCCGCCTAGGCGGCGTCTCTTTTCAGCATGCAGGCTACACCTTCCTTGATGCTGCCCTTGCCGCCATTCCACGGCATTTTCAGCAGTAGCGTCATCAGGCGGCATTCGCCCACCAGCCCGGAGTAAAGCAGCCCCGCCCCCGCCGCGATGGCGAAGATATGGAAGATGCCCGAGATCCAGAAACCGAGGATCATGCCGCCCAGCACCATGCCGCCCGCGATGATGCGGAGCTGGTTATCGAGGGTGCTAAGCGGGTACCAGCCCGGCTGTACCGGCAGGCCCGCCGCTTCCCAGCCGCGGATACCGCCTTCTAAATTATAGGTTTCGATGCCGGGAAGCTCAGAGGCCAGCTTCTCGCAGGCCTTGGCGGAACGGCCGCCGCCGCCGCAATGCAGCACCAGTTTTTTATCGTGATGCGGCGGCAGTGTGGCAGCAGCAACGCGCGCAAGCGGCACCGCCTTCGCCCCGGGGATGGATTTATCCGCATGCTCATGATTTTCGCGCACGTCGACAAGCACGGCCTGCCCGGCATCAAGCCAGGATTTAAGTGTCAGCGGGTCTACGTTCTGCATGCTTCCCTCCGGGTTCTGCAGGATTTATAATGGAGAAACCCATGCAACGCTACCCGGAATTCGCCACCCCTGCCTCCCCCGCC
>CAZUKF010000009.1:0-25472 GCA_964620765.1 uncultured Rickettsiales bacterium
ATTCGTCATTCCCCGAGTTGCAAAGCAACTCTAGGGGAATCCATCTATCCTGCGCTTGCTGGCATGGATCGCCCTAGAATCGCTACGCGATTCGGGCGATGACGATGTTATCAAAAATTCTTCGTCGCCGACAGCGTCAGGCGGTGGTTGTTGTATTCGTAGTTCTGGATGTTGGATTTCACATCGCGGTATTGGTAGCTGGCACTGAACACCACGTCCCCCGCCTTGGGCAGGTTCATCGTTTTATTCATCGTCAGGGCGGCGCTGTATTCATCATTCTGGCGCACGCTGGTGCTGATCAGCGGGTCCGCCTGCTCATACCTGGATTCCTTGTAGCTTAAGCTCACCAGCCCGAGCAGGCTTTCGCTGAAGCTGTGGATGAAGTTGGAATAGAGCCCCAGCTGCTTGTTGGCATGGAAATTCTCTTTCGCCTTTTCGCTGCGCAGCAGGAAGTAGCTGTCCACCAGGTCGCGCTCGGAAAGCGCCATGCGCATGCCCAGCATGTGCTGGGTGGCCTCACCGGAGCGGTCGGAATAGGTGGTGTTCACATCGGTGTTCACGAACTCGCGGTATTCATAGGAAGGCCGCCAGTACAGCGTGAGGTTGGGCAGCATGATCGTTTCGGCGAGGAACTCGATTTTCGGGTTGCGCAAATAGGCATGCGTATCGAGGTCCGTAAACAGGTAACTGGCGGTCAGCGCGAAGTGCGATTGCGAGGCGGGAAGCACCACGTCCGGCCCGGTGCGGAAGTTGTAAATCAGCAGGTCGAGCTCTTCCATGTCGTGCTGGTTGGTGCCGTAGCCGAGCAGCGAGGAGTTCCAGGTCCATTGCGGGCCGCTGGATACAGCGTCGAAGCGGTAGGTATGGTTCAGCGTGGCCGCCGTGTAGAGGTGCCAGTCCTCCTGCTCGCCAGCCGAGGCGTCTAGCGGGAGGATAGTATCCAGCACCAGCACGTTGCCGGAGCCGGGAGCAGAGTTGGCATTGCTGTCATTGTTGAAGCCCACCGAGAGGCTGCCGCCGAAGATATGCTTGCGGGACAGCTTTTCCAGTACGGTTTTCGCCCGGTCAATATTCGCTTTCACGGCCGGCGGCGGGTTGGAAGCTTCCACCAGGTCAAACTGCATCTCGGCCTCGTCGTAGCGGCCGAGTTCCATGTAAACCAGCGCCAGTTCCAGCCGCACGCGCGAGAGGGTTGGGTCTGCCTGCAGCATGTTCTCCAGCGCCACCGCGGCATCCTCGTTCCGGCGCAGCACGCGCGCCATCTGCGCGTAGGCGAAATAAAGTTCAAGATTGTTCGGGTTGGTGACGATGCGCTGCTTTAAGCGCTCGAAATTGGTCCTGGTGGGCATGGAAGCTTCGAACGCAGCCTCCTCCTCGCCGGCCAGGGCGGCCTGCGAAACCAGTAAACTCGTCAAAAACAGCGCGATTCGGCGGTAGTGTTGCATAGAAAACCCGATATTCCCACTAATAGCCTGAAAGGATTAAAAAAATATCAAGGATTACGGTGTAGAAATAGCACTATGGGCGGTAAAATCAAATTTCCGTGGTGGATCAGTTCGTTGGTGCTGCTCGCGCTGGCGGTGGCCCTCAAGGTAGCGCAACCGGCCTTCCTGGCCGATTTGCAGCTGCGCGTGTTCGATGCGTATCAAGTGTTCTCCCCCCGGGCCTATGAGCCCTCACCGGTACGGATTGTAGATATAGACGACGAGAGCCTCAGCCGCAACGGCCAGTGGCCTTGGCCGCGCACGCAGCTGGCGGAGCTGGTGGAAAAGCTGGAGGCGGCGGGGGCGCAGGTCATTGTATTCGACGCCGTGTTTCCGGAGGTGGACCGCACCTCGCCCTCGCAGATCCTGCCGCTGTGGAACCTGAAGAACGAAAAACTTGCCGGGCTGCCGGACCACGATGCGCAGTTTGCCAAAGCCATTGCCAAGGCGCCGGTGGTGGGTGGTTTCGCGCTCACCTATACCAGCAAGGAAAAATCGCCGGCAAAGGCGGGTTTCTCCTATGTGGGCGTGGAGCCGCAGCCTTACGTGCCTGCTTTTTCCGGCGTGGTGACCAATATCCCCGTGCTGGAAAAAGCGCTCACTGGCAACGGCGTGCTGAACAGCGACCCGGACAGGGACGGGCTCTTACGCCGCATCCCGCTGGTCTTCCGCGTCGATGAGCAGCTCTACCCCGCACTTTCCGTGGAAGCGCTGCGGGTGGCGCAGGGTGCCAGCTCCTACGTGGTGAAAACCGTCGGCGCCAGCGACGAGCTGGAAGGCTCGGGCCGCAAAGGCATCACGGCGCTGAAAGTGGGCGCGGTGGAAGTGCCCACAGACGCCAACGGCCGCTTCTGGGTGTATTTCACGAAGGAAGTGCCGGAGCGTTACGTGCCGGCCTGGAAGGTGCTGAATGGCACGGCAGACAAGGAACTGCTGAAGGAGCACATTATTCTCATCGGCACCACGGCGGCGGGGCTGAAGGATCTGCGCTCCACGCCGCTGGACCCGGCCATGGCGGGGGTGGAAGTGCACGCGCAGGCGCTGGAGCAGATGATCTCCGGCATGTATCTTACCCGCGCCGACTGGATTGAGGGCGCCGAGCTGGTGCTGATGGCGGTCATCGGCCTCATCCTGTTGCTTGTCATCTCGCACTTGAATGCGCTGGCGGGCGCGGCGTTCATGCTGGTTTCGCTGGGCGCGGCGTTCACGCTCTCTTGGTACGGCTTCCGCGACATGCGCATACTGGTAGAGCCGGTGACACCCGCCATCGCCATCGTGCTGCTCTACTTCTCCGAGACGCTGCGGCGCTTCATCGCTACCGAGCAGGAGCGCAGCCGCATCCGCCACGCTTTCGGCCTTTACATGTCGCCCGCGCTGTTAGACCAGCTGGCGGCGGAGCCGGAAAAGCTGCGGCTGGGCGGCGAGACGCGTGAGATCAGCGTCATGTTCTGCGACATCCGCGAATTCTCCGCCATCTCGGAAAACCTGCCGCCGGTGGAGCTTACGCAGTTCATCAACCGCTTCCTCACGCCGATGACGGAAACGGTGCTGCACAGCGGCGGCACCATCGACAAGTATATGGGTGACTGCATCATGGCGCTGTGGAACGCACCGCTCATGCAGGAGAACCACGCTGAAAATGCGGTGCGCACGGCGCTGGCCATGCGCAAGCAGCTCGCGCGCTTCAACGAGGAGGTGGGGCAGGATCCGCAATACACGCACGTGCCGTTGCCGGTGCGCATGGGTATCGGCATCAACACCGGCGAGTGCTGCATCGGTAATATCGGCTCGTCCTTGCGCTTTGAATATTCGGCGCTGGGCAACGAGGTGGACCTCGCCTCGCGCGTAGAAGCGCTGTGCAAGATTTACGGGGTGGACATCCTCATCGGCCCCGGCACGCACGCAGGCATTCCCATGCTGCCGACGCTGGAGATGGATTTGATCCGCGTGAAGGGCAAGACCAGCGCCGTGCACGTGCACGCGGTGATGGGCGACGAGGAACTCAAGAGCTCACCCATCTTCACCAAGCTCGCCGCCGAGCATGAGGAAATGCTCTGGGCCTACCGCGGCGGCAAGTGGGATGAATCGTTCCGCGCGCTGAAGGCGGCGCGCGAATATGCCTTCAAGATCGATACGCTGCGGCTTTCCATGCTCTACCGGTTGTATGAAGAGCGGCTGATCCACTTCCGCCGCAACCCGCCGCCGCCCGGCTGGGACGGCGTATTCACGCAGAGTGTGAAAGCCTAATCTCTTACTGTCATTCTGAACGCAGTGAAGAATCTACTTAAAGTAGATCCTTCGCTACGCTCAGGATGACATGAATGGGAGAGGGAATTACTACGGCCTCAACCCATTAAAGTTCCCGATGGCGTCGCGGTCGGTGGTGGACTCGTAAACAAAGAAGTTACCGCCGATGCCCTGCGCCTGCGGGTGCAGGAGCGCGCCGGTGATGCTGCCGGTGATATCACCGGGCGAGCCGGTGGTGGCAAGGTTATGCACAGCTATTGCCGCGAATTCGGCGTCACCGCCTGGCGGCAGGTTGTGGTTCTGGCCGTGGAAGCCGAAATACATCCCGGCGAAATTGGCATCGAAATCCGTCATGTTACGTGAAGTCAGGTTGATCCGCGCCGTAAAGTTGCCGTTCTGCACGTTGACGCTGCCGTCCGGGCGGAACACCAGCCCGTTCATGCCGCCGCTGTAATTCACCACGCCAAGATTGAGCGGCACAACCGTGGTGGAAAGGTTCTGGGTGACATGATCCGGCACGAAGAAATGGAAGTTGGCGATGATGTCATTCGGGTCCACTTCCGGCGGTTTGTTCAGCTGCGCATCCGAGGCCCAGGCGCCCCAGTTCTGGCAGGTGAAGCAGTCGCGCGCTGCGTTCACCATGGTGGGATTCGGCGGGGGCGGCATCTTGCCGTCGCCGCTGGGCGGCGGGCCGCGGCGGTCGCCTGGCTCATTGGCCATGGGCTTTTCTTTCTTGTCGCCGTCCATGTTATCGCTACCCTGCTCGTCACGGCGCGTCATCTCGTTGGGAGCCGGGCCGCGGCCCGGCTCTTCATTCTTCGCATCAGGCGCACCGGCTTTGTTGTCGCCAGGCGGCGGGCCGAACACGTTGATCTTCTCGGCCACGGCTTCCGGCGGCATTACCGTCGGCGGCGTCTTGGCGTCGGCCACGGAAAGACCGCTGCCCGGCGTTGTCGTATTCAATATGCCGCCGCTTAAGGACTGCACCGTCATTTCGGCGCCGAAGAGGAAGATGGCGTCCGTCTTGCCGGTACCCGGCTCCACGTGCGCATCCACGATGCCGCCGCGTATGCCGATGGTGGCCACCGGCGTCTTGATGCTCACGGCCTTGTTCTTGCTCAGCGCGCCGCCGATGAAGCGCAGCGCGCCCTTGGCGTTGCGGATGGTGATGTCGCCGGTGGAGTCGGCCGGGTTATACACGAAGCTGTCGATCATCACTTCCGAGTTGGGGCTGACGGTGAGGGAGGATTTGTCGAGGAACATCACCTGCGCCTTGCCCGTCTTGTCGGCGACCAGCTTGTCGCCGAGAAAAATCTCGCTGCCGCTTTTCAACGCGCGCTCGCCTTTTTCACCGCGCGCGACCACCTTGGCGGTCACGGCGCCGATGACGCCCACCTGCGGCGCGTCCGCGAAAGCGGGGAAAACAAAAAGAATCAGCAACAGTGGCAGCTTTTTCATGATGCGAGCTCCTGCAGTTCTTGTTTCGCCTGCTTGACCATTTCCGCGGGCGCCTTGGGATTGGAAACGACGCTCTCTAAATAGTATTGTGCGGTAGGTTTGGAATTCAGCGCTTTATATAATTGCCCCAGCTGCAGCTGCAGCCAGGCGTCATCCGGCGAGTTCAGGAGCAGGCGCTCCAGCGGCGGGATGGCGGATTCGTAGTCGCCCATGCGCGTGGCCAGCGTGGCATAGCGCAGATTGAGCGAACGGTTGGTAGGGTCTTTTAAAAGCTGTGCGTAGAGGCTATCCGCTTCCGGGCTTTCGCCTGCGCTTATGAGGTCCGCCTGTGAAGGCAGAGGCAGCAGGACCAGCAGTAAAGCACACAGAAGGTATCTCATCGCGGAACCGCCCCGTGATTGACCCGAACCAGCCATTATACCCCGCGCGGGTTTAACAACCTCTTAATTATGTAAGGTGTTATTAAATAACGTCATTCCCGCGAAGGCGGGAATCTCTGGTCCACTTGGCGCTTTGTTGGAGGTGAGGGAGATCCCCGCCTTCGCGGGGATGACGTTTAATACGTCAGTTTCAGCCCCTCCCGCGCCAGCAGCACTTTGCCGCCGGCATGGCTGAAAAGCTCGGCCCTGGCATCGAGTTTTTCATCATCAGCGGCCGGGTCATGGTGGAAAAGCGCTAGCGTTCCTACTTTTGCGGCCTGCTGCAGCCGCACCGCCTGCTGCCAGGTAGAATGCCCCCACCCGGTATATTTGGCAAAATCTTCGTCGCAGAAGGTGGAGTCGTAAATCATGCAGTCGGCGCCGCGGATAAACTCCACCAGCTTGTCGTCCAGCGTGCCGGGCTTGTGCTCGATATCGGTGATATAGCACATGGATTTCCCGCCCGCGGTGATGCGGTAGCCGGTGGCGCGGTCCGGGTGGTTGAGCGGCAGCGTCTGCACCTGCACGCCGCTGATATCCAGCGTTTCCCCGGCCTTGAAATCGCGGTATTCCATCTGCGCCGCGAAAGTCGCGCGCGTATGCGGGAGCAGGGGCGGGGACATCAATTGGTCGATGACATCGGTTATCTTGTGTTCTGGCGCGAGGTGCCCGGCCCAGAGGCGGATCTTGCGGTTCTTGTCGAACGCGGGCGGGAAGAACGGCAGGCCCATAATATGGTCGAGATGCGTGTGCGAAAGCAGGATGTCCATCTCCGCGTCGCGGCAGTGATGGCCGAGCGGGTAGATGCCCGAGCCGGCATCGAGAATGAGCAGCTTACCCCCCGCCCGTACTTCAACGCACGAGGTATTGCCGCCGTATTTGCGTTGCGTGGGCGAGGACACCGCGATGGTCCCCCGCACGCCCCAGAAGGTGATTTCGAGGTGCTGCATAAGCAGTTACAGGGTAGGGGAGAAGGATTGAAGAGAGGTTAAGCAAGGCTTAATTTTGCCTTATAACCGCGTCATTCCAGCGAAAGCTGGAATCCAGTGCGCCGCGTCTGCGGCGCGAATATGTCTTTTTGACTGGATTCCCGCCTCCGCCGGGATGACGATCAGTTGCTACCGCCTGGCCCGGCTGTCCGCTGCGCCGCTGCCCACCCGGTTATCATTCAGGGCGCCCCTGCGGCCGGGCACCTCGCCAATCATGTCCCGGACTATATCGATTTTCTCGGAAATCAGCCTGCCCGCGGTAATCACCTGGGTAATTTTTCCTTCCGCGTTCACGCGGTAGAGCAGCATGCCGAGATTGCCCAAATCCGTCAGCTCCTGCTCCTGTATCACGCCGCCGCTGCCGTTGGTGATGCCGCTGCTGCTAACAGCCGTTTGCGGTGTGCCCCCCGGCAGGGGCTTGCGCATCACAGCGCCGGTGACGCTGGCGTTATTGCTGACGGTCACCTTCCTGCCATCTATGCCCTTTATTTCCAATGCTTCGGCGGAAACATGCGTATGCCCGTAATTGATATGCGATACGCGCTTCAGTATTTCGCTGGTGAAAAGTTTCGGCTCGGATTCTCCGAGTTTTTTGTATTCCAGTATAGAAACGGGCGATTTCGGGTACTCGCTCATGGCACGGGACTTTCGTCTCAGCAGGTCGCCTTTCGTGCCCAGCTCGTGGAGCTCCTTTTCGATATTCCCGATCATGTTCGTATATTCCCGGGCTTCTTTTTCCTGAGCCTCAGGCTCCATATCCTTGCGCTTTTGCAGCGCTTCCAGCTCCGCTTCCAGTACCTCTTTTCTTTCTGCCTTCTTCACCTCGATATTTTCCAGCGCGCCCAATTCCAGTTCCGCTTTTTTTGTGGCGCGGAAGAAATCTCCTTCCTGCGCGCGGAACATGAGCTGCTCATAAAGCGTGTTGGCGGCATGCAGCGGTTGGCGCCAGTAATCCACGATGTATTGGAGCTTTTCTTGCTTCTCGGCGCTGGCCAGCGCCTGCTTCTTTGCAATCTTCACCACCTTTTTGGCCATGTCTTCACGGCTCAGGCAGTAGCGCTCCTTGTCGGTGCCGCCCGGCTCCACCCAGATCAGGTCGTTCATCTGCAGGTCGCCGTGCATGGCAAGCAGCCGGTCACGCGTTTCTTTCGTACCGCCAGGCATGGGGATCAGCGCCAGCTCCGGCGTCCACTGGAAATTCAGCGTTTCCTTTTCCAGCACATCCAGTTTTTTGCGGAAGGCCTTATAATTTTCGTGGTTGCCGATAACCTTGATAATTTGCCGGCCCGGTATCTGCTGTGCCATGGCGCGCAATGTGCTGATGTCATCCCACTCTTTTCTTTTCAGCACCGCTTCGGCTTCCTCGCGCAGTGCCTGCTTGTATTCCTTCCGGCCAAGGTGCGTGAGCCGCGCCTTGGTTCTCTCAAACTTGTTGATGAAGGCGGCAGGAGATTCGTATTCAAAGTTATCGCCGTTGAGCAGCAGGATGTTGGCGTTGCGTTCGAAGCCATCAACCGCCGCCTTCGCTTCCGGCATGCAGGAAGTCACGCCGCCCGCATGTTCGTCTGAAACGGCTACCAGCAGTTTTTCGCCGGGTTTGAGGTCAATAAGCCGGGCCGAGATCTTCTCCCAGTCATCCGCCGTCAGATGCGCACAATCCCTCGCGTAGAGCATCTGTCTTTTATAGGGGGGCGGGGAAGGGGTGACATGCAGCGTTTTGGCAGCATGCGCATGTGCGTGGCGCATGCGTTATCCACTGCCGCCCAGGCGTCTTCCATGCCATGCTTGAAGTTCCTTCCCTCCTTGTGGGGGAAGGGTAGGAAGGGGGGATAAAAAAACACGCTTAAACGCACTGCAAAAACATGCTCAACACCACGAAAACCTGCTTATTTATGCACGAATCGCAAAACCAACAATTTGAAATAAAGGATAAAAACGCCAAAACCCGGCCAAGCGCTTCTGACTAGTCAGAATGGCCTGCCATCCGAAGCTTTAGCGAAGGATGGTGGCTCGGGGGTGATTTGAACACCCGACCAAGGGCTTATGAGTCCCCTGCTCTACCCCTGAGCTACCGAGCCACAACAGGAAAGGGTGAGGCACTAGGAATTAGGGATTAGGGGCAATAAAAGCAAGGAAAAAAGGGCTTGAAAAAAATGCGCCGGGGGTTGCCCGGCGCATTTCCAACTAAAGGAGGTAGATTAGTGCTTTTCCTTCTTTTCGGCAGCCGGGGCGAGTTCGCCTTCCTTCTTGCCTTCCTTCTTAGCTTCTTCTTTCTTCTCGCCGGTGGCGGTGGTGGCGGCTTCTTCCTTCTTCTCGGTGGTGGTGCCTTCTTCCTTCTTGGCTTCTTCCTTAGTCACCGGGGCCTTTTCTTCCTTCTTGGCTTCGGCGGCAATGGCCGGGGCGGTGAAGGCAACGCCGAGAACGGCGGCGAGGAGAGCGAGAGACTTGTTCATAAACTTCCCTTTAAATATAATGGTTTGTGGATATAAATCGGCTACTGAATGTAACCTTGAGCCAACTATAGGTTCGGGCGGGTGACGCGGCAATGGCAGAAACATTACATCTTTGTAATGTCATCACAATCTAGCAAAAGCACGTTCGGGAACGGTGTCATCAAATCTTCACTCGAGAGGGTTGACGAATCGCGGTATCTTCTAAGCTAGCAATAACTCTAGGTTTTACTGATGCTTTCTGCTGAAACCAAGTCCACCATCCGGGAGCGCTGGCGCGGCAACGCCGACCGCGATCTCGAAGAGGGCCTCTTCAACGAGGCCGTGCAGTCGCGCGGCGGCGGCATCTGGGCGGGCGCGATCTTCGGGTTTATATACGGCGCCATTGCAGGCGCGGCCATTGCTGCCCTGCCGATGATTTTCGGTTTCGGCACGGTGACCACCGCCGGCTTCCTTGGGGCCATGGCCCTGTGTGCGAGTCTGGGCGCGCTGGGCGGCCGCTCGCATGGCGGTGAAAACGGCTCTGCCGCGGGTGCAGCCACCGGCAGCACCAAAATCCTGCTCAAGGAAATGCGCGACCAGTTCAGCGCCGTGCACCAGGAGCTGGATGCCATCAAGGACGCCACCGGCCTTAGCGGCGCGGTGCCGAAAGTGGAATTGCCGGAAAAGGGTAAAGCCGAGGCGATGTTTACCGAAAACAAGCCCAGCTATTTCAAACCGTGGCAGACCATCGCCACGACCTACGCGCTTTCCGGTGCGGTGGGCCTTGCTGTTTATGGCGCGGCCAACTTGCTAGGCGGTGACGTTGCGGGCGGCATGGCCAGCAATGTCATGCAGCAGATCGGCTATGGTGCAAGCCCCGCAACCAGCGCATTGGGTGCGGCGCTCATGGGCATGGCTTCGGGCGGCATCTTCGTGGTTAACGTGCCACGCATTTCCTCAGAATTGCATATGTGGGCGCGCGGCGCCATCAACGGCAGGGTGTTCGGGCGGGACCTGCAGAACGAACGCACCGTCGAGCAGCAGGTGCAGGCAGAGCGCGATGAGGGTATTGCGCCGGTGCAGGCAGCGCGCCCGCGTGAAAAATCCTACCTCGCACAACTGGCGGCGGAGCGCAGCGCCGCAGCAGATCATACGTTTGGTACGCGCCTTTAAAGCGCGCTTTTTATTTTCTCGATAATCCCGGCTTTTTCGGTTTCCCGGTAATGCACGCGGGTGCCGCTGCCCCAGATCGTATTGGGCCACGCCGCATCACTTTCCATGCGCGCGATGATGTGCACATGCAGCTGCGGCACCTGGTTGCCCAGCGCTGCCACGTTCATTTTATGCGCTTGCGTGAGCGCCTGCAGTGCGCGGCTGACATGCGCAATTTCCTGCATCAGCAGCTGTTGGTCCGCGGCCACGAGTTCGTGGATTTCGCGGATATTTTCCCGCGCGGGCACCAGGATCAGCCAAGGGTAGCGGGCATCGTCCATCAGCAGTACGTGGCAGAGCGCCAGATCGCGGATCGGCAGTGTATCGGCTTCCAGGCGGGGGTGGAGGGCAAATGGCATATTTAAAACATTATATATTACAGCAAGTTATAGATATATCCCGCTTTAATCAAACCTTCACACGCTGGCAGCTGCGCAAATGTTAGATTAAAGGCGTGCTAAAAGATAGAGAAACACAGGATCAGAAAACCGGTGCGGATGAGGCTGTGCCCATGCCACAGCCTTTTGCCGGCCAGCCGGAAGCCACGCATGTGGTAGAAGCGAGCGGGCGGTGGACGCCCGGTGAAAAGTTCTACGCCGTGTTCCAGTTTTTTGCCGGCAAGGTGTTCATCATCGCGGCCACGGCGGTACTGGGTTTCGCAGCGGATGCCAAGCATGGCCCGAAAACGCTGCTGGGCATGCCGAACTACCTGCAGAAATTCCAGGGTTGGTTCCACGACAAACTTCTCCACAACAAGGTGTATCCGCTGGCGGATAAGGGCGACTTTGCGCAGCTTACTGCCGCGGCGCTCGCCAACACCATGATCATTTCGCACGGCGGCAACCTGTTTGCGCCGTTCATCAAGTGGCTGGAAAACAGCCGCGAGGATATTGCGAATAGCTACAACAAAAAATTTGGCACGCAGGAAGACGTGGATTTGGTGCACGAGCGTTTTAAAGACGTGCCCAAGCAGAACTGGGAGGATGTGGCGAAAGGCCGCGTCTTTACTTGGGGCATGGTATTTGCCGCGATGCTGGGCGCCTATGCCACTGTCGGTAAAAACGATAAGGGAAAGTACCATCTTGATGTGTACGAAGATTGGTTCGCCCGCAAATTCGCAGGCCTTACCGAGGCAGGAAAGGAACTTGCGCATACCCCGGTGAGCAAGGAACTTACCGAGCTGCAGAAGGCGAACAAGGCTTACCGCTTTGGTAAAGTCCTAGCGCTGGATTTATATGCCACGACGGCGGGCATTATTATCTGGAATTTTTCCAGCCGCTGGCTGGCCAAGAAGCGCACGCAAAGAGGCGATATCGAAATGATCACGCCGCCGGAGTTCGACATCACGCCCGACGTGGGGCCGCAGGCGGCGGAAGACATGAAGCATACCAGCAGGGCGCAGCACACGCAGAAACCCGTGCCCAGCACGCAGGTTCACCCCGAGGTGATCCAGCAGCAGGCGGACGCTAAGCCCGTTTTACACGCTTAGCTTTTGCAGCTCCAAACACGCGCTTAAAAATCACGTCCACACGGCGGGTGTGCCATGCCGGGTCAAACAGCGCTTTTAAATCTTTCGCCGGCAGGCGGCGTGTAACGTCCTTGTCGGCGGCGAGCTCGGTATAGAAATCCGCACCCTTTTCCCACACTTTCATGGCATGGCGCTGTACCGCGGCGTAGGCCTCTTCGCGGCTCATGCCTTTCTGCGTGAGCGCCAGCAGCACGCGCTGCGAGAAAACCAGCCCATGAAGCTTATCAATGTTCTTCTGCATGTTTTTCGGGTAGACGAGCAGCTTCTCCACCACGCCTGCCATACGGTGCAGGGCAAAGTCCAGCGTGGCGCAGGCGTCCGGCCCGGCCATGCGTTCCACCGAGGAGTGGGAAATATCACGCTCATGCCAGAGCGCCACGTTTTCCAGCGCGGGCAGCGCGTAGCCGCGAAGTAAGCGCGCGAGACCGGTGACGTTTTCAGAGAGCACGGGGTTGCGCTTGTGCGGCATGGCGGAGCTGCCCTTCTGGCCGGGCGAGAAATATTCCTCCGCCTCCAGCACCTCGCTGCGTTGCAGGTGGCGGATCTCCACCGCCAGCCGCTCCAGCGACGCGCCGCATACGGCGAGTGCTGCGAAGAACGCGGCGTGCCGGTCACGCGGGATCACCTGCGTGGCGACGGTTTCCGGCACTAACCCAAGTTTTTTGGCCACGTATTCTTCCACATAGGGATCAATGGTAGCGTAGCTGCCAACCGCGCCGGAGATTTTGCAGGTGGCGATTTCCTCGCGCGCGGCCAGCAGGCGAGCGCGATTGCGGATGAATTCCGCGTAAAAGCCCGCGAGCTTGAGGCCGAATGTTACCGGCTCGGCATGGATGCCGTGGCTGCGGCCGATGCAGGGCGTGTTCTTATATTCATGTGCGCGCTTTTTCAGCGCGGCGAGCAGCAGGTCCAGCCCGTCTAAAATAAGGTCGGTGGAGCGTGCCAGCTGTACGGCAAGGCAGGTGTCCAAAACATCAGAGCTGGTCATGCCCTGGTGCATGAAGCGTGCCTCGGGACCCACGCTTTCGGCGACGTTGGTGAGGAAGGCGATAACATCATGCTTCGTGGTTTTCTCGATTTCATGGATGCGCCTTGCATCAAACTTGCCGCGCTTCCAGATGGCTTTCGCCGCTGCTGCCGGAATGACACCCAACTCGGCCAGCGCGTCGCACGCATGCGCCTCGATTTCAAACCAGGTCTTAAACCGCGCCTCATCAGACCAGATGGCGGCCATTTCGGGGCGGGTGTAGCGCGGGATCATAGCTTGTACCTTCCTGTCAGCCCAAGTCTCATGGTGTCCATTAGCCATAAAGGCCCGCTGATTTCCAGCCCTTCTTTAAGGATTTTCCATGCTTCGGTGCGTTTTTTTTCTCTCAAAGCCCACCAGAAGGCGCGGCTGGTACCCCGCCGGTGCCAGCGCGCCAGGCGTCTGCGGTAAGCGGTTAGCGTGCCCCTGGCGATGTAGTGTTTCGCGGTTTCTGCGCGCTCGAGGTACATCTGCTTCATGCGCTCCGGGTTCTGGCCGAAGGTAATGGAGCCGGCATGCACAAGATAGTTATACCCAGGAGTGGCGAGCACGCGGTTTCTGACCGGGTGCTGCGAGAGCCGCAGCAGGAATTCCAAGTCATTGGAGATCATGCGTTTGCCGAGGTGATTCTTCTCGATGAAATTGCCGTAGCGTGCGAACAGCGTTTTCTTGAAGAAGCGCGCATTGGGCATGGGCGTGGCGGCGGGATTGATCTCGCAGGCCGGGCCGGAGATGGCGCGCAGCATGTTCATCGTGCCGGAAGGGTTTTTCTTCCAGACGCGCGCTTCGCAGGTGACGATGTCGAGTTCCGGCTCGGCGCGGAAGGTCTCGCCAATTTTCTGCAGGATGCCCGGCTCGTACCAGTCATCGGCGTTCAGGTAGGCGATGATCTCGCCGGTGGCGCGCTCGATGCCCTCGTTATAGGCGGCGATGGGGCCCTGGTCCGGCGAGCTGCGCCAGAAGCCGAGTTCATTGGCGTGGTTGCGGATAATCTCGGCGGTGCCGTCGGTGGAGGCGCCGTCGAGGATGATGTATTCGACGTTTTCGTAATCCTGCGCCAGCACGCTTTTGATCGCCTGCTCAATGGTGATCACCGAGTTGCGAACCACGGTAACCACGGATATGCGGGGGAGGGCAGGCATGGTGAAAAAACTAATAGGCCACCGGCACCGGGTCAAGCGCGCGCCACAGGTACCACGTGGCCACGGAACGCCAGGGCCGCCAGTTTTCAGAAAGGGCAAGGGCTTCGGGTTTGGGCAGTTTTGCGCCCTTGTTGTAATGGATGTTGATGGCTTTCAGCAGGCCGAGGTCGGCGATGGGAAACACATCGGGGCGCTGAAAATGGAAGATCAGTAGCATTTCCGCCGTCCAGCGGCCCACACCGTTGAGGGCGACAAGGTCGGCGATGAGCTCCTCATCTTCCAGCTTCTGCCAGGTTTTGACACGCTTTTCGTTGGCGGCGAACCATTCGGCGATGCCGGTGAGGTAACGGATTTTCTGTTGCGAAAGACCGGCGGCGCGCAGTTCTTCCGGGTTGGCCTTCAGCAGGTTTTTCGGGGTGACTGTACCCACCAGCGCTGCCGTGCGGCCCCAGATGGTGTCGGCGGCCTTGACGGAAATCTGCTGCCCGGCAATGGAGCGGGCCAACGTGAAAAACGCATCCCCGCGTGAGACCATGAACTCGCCCTTGTAGGAGGCGATGATTTTTTTGAGTGTCTTGTCGCGTTTGGAGAGCGCTTGGGTCGCTTCGTTCCAATACGGGGGAGTGGTCATTGCCTCAAAACACCGCTGAATTCTTTCATAGCGGCGGTGACGAGGCTTTGCGAAACGGTGGTGATTTCGGCGTCGGATAGCGTACGGTCCTGCGCTTGCAGCGTTACCTGTACGGCGACGGATTTCTTGCCCGCTTCCACGCCCTTGCCGCTGTAGACGTCAAAGATGCGCACTTTGGTGACGAGTTCCTTATTGGCGCTGACAAGCGCGCGTATGATGTTTTCAGCCGTTACGCGCTCATCCACGAGGAAGGCAAAATCGCGCTGTACCGGCTGGAAGGCGGAAGCCTTCAGCATGGGTTTTGCCTTGCCTTTGGCGCGCGGCAGCGGGATGGCGTCGAGGAAAATCTCGAAACCGCAGACGGGGATTTCCGCGAGGTCAAAAGCCTGCAGGATGGCGGGATGGATTTCACCGAAATAGCCGAGGACAACCTTGCCGCCCAGCGTCAGCGCGCCGCTGCGGCCGGGATGATACCAGCCGGGGGTATTGGCGGTGATGGTAAGGCCATCGGTATTGATGTTCAGCTGCTCGAGCAGGGCAAGCGCATCGGCCTTGGCTTCAAAAACGGCTGCGGCTAGCGCTTCCTGTTTAAACAGGGCGCCATCATAGCGCGGCTCGGAGCCGGCGCCCGCGCGCAGGCCGGCGGCGACATTTTTCTGTTCATTGGGCGCGGTGCCGTGGAATTGCACGCCCACCTCGAAGAAATAAAGATCATCCAGGCTGCGGTTGTGGTTGTTCATTGCCGCCGTGAGCAGGTTCGGCAGCAGGCTCGGACGCATGGTGTCGAGATCAGCGCTGATGGGGTTGACCAGCTTCAGCTTCGCATCGCCGCCGCCAAACATTCTCGCCTGCGCTTCCGGCAGGAAAGACCAGCTGCACACTTCCAGCAGGCCGCGCGTGGCCAGTGCCCGGCGGGCCAGCGCAATACGCGCCTGCGCCGGAGTGAGCGTGGATTTACCCATGGAGGGTATCTGCGGCAGGGGGGTGGGGGGTATATGGTCATAGCCGTGGATGCGTAGAATTTCCTCCACAAGGTCTGCTGCACCTTCGACATCACGCCGCCATGACGGAGGCTCGTAGAGATTGCTGCCGGAGAAGCCGAGCGCCAGCAGGATGCGGTTGCATTCTTTTTCAGAAAGCTCCACGCCGCCAAGGGTTTTAACCAGGGCGGGGTTGAAGCTGATCTCGCGCTGCCATGCGGGTGCCGCGCCTGCCTTCGCCAGCGCGCCAGCCTCGCCGCCGCAGATTTTTGTAATCAGGCCGATGGCGATCAGCGCGCCGGTTTCGACGAATTCCGGGTCCACGCCGCGCTCGAAGCGGTAGCGGGCGTCGGAGAGAATTTCCAGTGCGCGGCCGGTTTGCGCGATATTCACCGGATCAAAATACGCGGCTTCCAGGAACACATCGGTGGTAGTTTCGGTGCAGCCGCTTTCAATGCCGCCGATGATGCCGCCGATGGCCAGCGCCTGTGCGTCATCAGCAATCACGGTCATGCCGTTTTTGAGCGTGTATTCCTTGCCGTCCAGCGCGGAGAGCTTTTCGCCGTCCTTTGCGTTGCGCACGGTGATGCCACCCTTTAGTTTTGCCGCGTCGAACACGTGTAGCGGGCGGCCGAAAGTATACGTCATGTAGTTGGTGATGTCGACCAGCGCCGAGATGGGTCGCAGGCCAATGGCGGTAAGGCGCTCCTGCAGCCATGCGGGCGAAGGGCCGTTTTTTACGCCTTTGATGTGGCAGCCGATGAAGTAGGGGCAGCCGGGGGTTTGCAGGGTGACGGGGATTGGGCTTTGGGCTTTGGGATTTAGGGCAGGTATTTCCAGTTTCTTCAGCGTTCCTATACCGGCGGCGGCGAGGTCGCGCGCGATGCCGTATACCCCCAGCGCGTCGGCGCGGTTGGGCGTGACGGCAATTTCAATCGCCGGGTCGCCGCCGCCCAGTGCGGGTGCGGCCGGCTCGCCGGGTTTTGCGTCTTTCGGCAGTTCAATGATGCCCTCGGAGCTTTCTGCCAGCTGCAGTTCTTCCGCGGAGCAAAGCATGCCGTTGCTTTCAACGTCGCGGATCTTGGTTTTCTTGATGGTGATACCGCTGCCGGGAATGAAAGCACCCTCGCGCGCCAGCACTACCTTGAGGCCCGTGCGTGCGTTGGCGGCGCCGCAGACAATCTGCCGCGTTTCCTTGCCGTCGCTCACCTTGCACACTTGCAGCTTCTGCGCGTTCGGGTGCGGGGCGGCTTCCAGGATTTCCGCGACGATAAAGTCCTTCAGCGCTTCCGCGCGGTCGGTGACGCTTTCCACTTCCAGCCCGATGGCGGTGAGCTTATCTGCGATCTCGGTGAGAGAAGCGCTCGTCTCCAAATGGTCTTTCAGCCAGTTGAGGGTGAATTTCATAGCGGCGAAAACCCGTAATGTTTCAGCCAGCGCGCATCGCTTTCAAAGAAGGTGCGCAAATCCGGGATGCCGTATTTCAGCATAGCAAGACGCTCCACGCCCATGCCGAAGGCAAAGCCCTGCCATTCGTTCGGGTCGATGTTGCAATTTTTGAGCACGTTCGGGTGCACCATGCCGCAGCCCATGATTTCCAGCCAGTCTTCGCCCGCGCCGATCTTAATTTCTTCGCGTGAGCGCTTGCAGCCGATATCCACCTCGGCGCTGGGTTCGGTGAAGGGGAAGAAACTCGGGCGGAAGCGCACGGGCACGGAATCCAGCTCGAAGAACGCGCGCAGGAATTCCGTGATGCAGCCCTTGAGATGGCCCATGTGAATGCCCTTGTCGATCACGAAACCTTCCACCTGGTGGAACATGGGCGTGTGGGTAAGGTCCGAGTCGCAGCGATAGGTGGAGCCCGGCGCGATGGCGCGGAACGGCGGCTTGCCGCCGCTCATTACACGGATCTGCACCGGCGAGGTGTGCGTGCGCAGCACCTGCCCGCCCGCGAGGTAGAACGTATCATGCATCTGCCGCGCGGGGTGCGATTCGGGGATGTTGAGCGCGGTGAAATTATGGTGGTCGTCTTCAATATCCGGGCCTTCCGCCACCGCAAAGCCAAGGCTGCCGAAGATGGCGGTGATTTCTTCAATCACCTGCGTCACGGGGTGGATACGCCCCCGGGGTATGTCGCGCGCGGGGAGGGTAACATCCACCTTCTCCTGCTGCAGGCGCTGCGTGAGCTCGGCGTTGGCCAGCTCGGCCTTGCGTGTCTCGATGGCGGCAGAAACTTCATCCTTCAGCGCGTTGATGGCAGCACCTGCCACCTTGCGTTGCTCCACGTCCATGCCGCCCAGCGTCTTCAGCGCCTCGGTGATGCGGCCCTTTTTGCCCAGCAGGGCGACGCGCTGCTCTTCAAGAGCTTGCGTGGAGTTACAGCCATGAATGACGGCTATTGCTTCAGCGCGGAGTGCGGAAGCGTCGGACATTTATCCCGCGCCGTGTCCACGGACCGGCCTACTAACCGGTGTTGCCGCCGCAGTCATTGCCTCTGCAGGCCCTTCATACTGTGCCGCAAGGGACAATGCTTCGTTGACCATATCCTGAACCGTGATGACCTGATCCGCGCGGTCACTGGTAATTCCAAAGAATTCTTTTGCGTTAGGATATTCGCCCTGAACTGCCTCTTCCAAGCCCATAAATGCCGTGGTGATATCGATGCTATCAAAACCGAGATTGTTGCCTGTCTTGCCACGGCGTTCCCATTTATGATATTCTATGACATCCGTAAGCTTAATATCTTCGTACCTAATGCCCTTATCGCTTGAGCCATCACGACTTGCAGTATTAACGAGTGCTGCTTTTACCAACTCGAATGCACGTTCCTGTTGCATAAATCTCTCCCGATTACGAAGTCTTCTTCAGCGCCGCCTTCGCCTGCTCGCACAGCGCCTCGAAGGCCTTCGGCTCGGAGATGGCGAGCTCGGAGAGAACCTTGCGGTCGATGGTGATGCCGGCCTTGATCAGCCCGCCCATGAACTGCGAATACACCAGGCCGTGCTGGCGCACGCCGGCGTTGATACGTTGGATCCACAGGCCGCGGAAGTCGCGCTTCTTGGCGCGGCGGTCGCGGTAGGCATACTGCATGCCCTTTTCGGTGCGCTCGCGCGCAACGCGGATGCAGTTTTTGGAACGGCCGTAATAGCCTTTTGCGGCTTTGAGAACTTTTTTGCGACGGGCGCGGTTCGCGCCGGATTTTGCGTGTGCCATGGTCTAGCTCCTTACTTGCTGCCGTAGGGCATGTACTGGACGATGCGGTGCTGATCCGATTCGTCCATGATGGTGGTGCCGCGCGCCTTGCGGATGAAGCTGTTGGTGCGCTTGCGCATGTTGTGACGCTTGCCGGCCTGCGGCATGATCACCTTGCCGTTTGCGGTGAAGCGGAAACGCTTCTTGCAACCGGATTTGGTCTTGAGCTTTGGCATTTTGAGACCTTTCCAATATAATATTACAAATACAACCGCATGGGCATGCCAACGCCGTGGCGGCTAAAAGGGAGGGTTTATATAGCCGCTGGCCCCTGTAAAGACAAGCGAAATCATGTCCCTGTCCGGTTTCCCTTGCAATTGGGGATTTTCGATCCATATAATAGGGAAATCCCGGGTTGCCGGGGCTTAACTAAGTAAAGGAAAAGCTTATGGAAACTCGTAATCCGTTCAGTATGGCAGGCCGTGCAGGCACGCAGGCCGCCCAGTACGACATGGGGCTGCGCGCCTTCATGCTCGGCATTTACAACTACATGGCCAGTGCCCTGGCCGTCACCGGCATCGTGGCGCTGGGCGCCGCGCAGTCTGAAGCTATCATGTCCATCATGTACGTGATGCAGGACGGCGTGCTGGTGGGCATGAAGCCCATGGGCTGGCTGGTGGCGCTCTCGCCGCTGGCGGTGGCCATCGGTTTCGGCTTCGGCATCAACCGCATGAGCGTGCAGGTCGCGCAGGGCGTGTTCTGGGGCTTCGCGGTGCTGATGGGACTTTCCATGGCCTCCCTCTTCCTCGTTTACACGGGCACCAGCATTGCCCGGGTGTTCTTCATCACCGCCGGCATGTTCGGCGGCATGAGCCTCTACGGCTATACCACGAAAAAGGACCTCACCGGCATCGGCAGCTTCCTGATCATGGGGCTGTGGGGCATCATCATCGCTTCGCTGGTGAACATCTTCCTGCGCAGTGAAGGGCTCCATTTTGCTATTTCCATCATCGGCGTAGTGGTCTTCGTGGGCCTGACCGCCTATGACACGCAGAAGCTGAAGAACATGTACTACCAGGTGGCGGGCAGCACCGAAATGGCGGCCAAGGCCTCCATCATGGGTGCCCTTACCCTGTACCTGGACTTCATCAACCTCTTCATCATGCTGCTGCGCTTCTTCGGCGAACGCCGCTAAGCGAGAAGCAAACGTTAAAGAACCCGGCCCCTGAAAAGGCCGGGTTTTTTATTTTGACGGCGATACCGCCGGGGGCTATTAGCTCAGAGATGAACATCACCGGCACGCTGACACTCTGCAAGCGCGAGATATGGCGCTACCTGAAGGTCTGGAACCAGACACTGATCGCGCCGGTTATCACCGCGCTTTTGTTTCTTGCCATCCTCACGCTCGCGCTTGGCGGCGGCCACCGCGAGATCGAAGGCATGCGCTATGACCAGTTCATCGCGCCCGGCCTGATCATGATGGCGATTGTGCAGAACGCGTTCGCCAATTCCTCCTCCTCGCTGATGCTGATGAAAATCCAGGGCGTGATCGTGGATATTCTCATGCCGCCGCTTTCCGCCGGTGAGATCACGTTTGCCATGGTGGCGGGCGGTGTGGCGCGCGGGCTGATGGTGGGTATCACGGTTTCGGCGGGGGTTTATATTTTTGTGCCGTTCACCATCGAGCACGCGGGGCTGGCGCTGACTTACGTCGTGCTGGCCAGCGTGATGCTCGGCCTGTTCGGCGTGCTGGCGGGCGTGTGGGCGCAGTCGTTTGACCAGCTGGCCGCGCTGACCAATTATCTTGTCACGCCGCTCGCTTTTCTTTCCGGCACGTTCTATTCCATCAAGGACCTGCCGCCCATGTGGTACACTTTCTGCCACTGGAACCCGTTCTTCTACATGATCGACGGTTTCCGCTATGCCATGACCGGGCATTCGGACAGCTCGGTGGTGCTTGGCCTCGTGGCGCTTCTCCTCACTAATGCAATTTTATGGGTAGTCATCCAGCTCATGATCACGCGCGGCTGGCGGCTGAAATCATGATGCCAGCCGTTATGCCGGTCTATCGCCGCGCTGACATTGTCATGGCGCGGGGGGAGGGCTGTTACCTTTTTGACGAAAGCGGCAAGCGCTACCTGGATTTTGCCACCGGCATCGCCGTGAACGCGCTGGGGCACGGGCACCCGCGCGTAGTGGCGGCTCTGAAAGAGCAGGCGGACAAGCTCTGGCACTGCTCCAACATGTACCGCATTCCGCAACAGGAAAAACTGGCAGCGCGGTTGGTGGAGGCCACGTTTGCAGACACCGTGTTCTTCTGCTCCTCCGGCACAGAGGCGGTGGAAGCGGGTTTAAAAATCATGCGCCGTGCGCAGGCGCCGCGCTTCCGCATCATCACGTTTGAAGGCGGGTTCCACGGTCGCACCTTCGCCGGGATTTCGGCGGGCGGGAATGAAAAAGCGCGCGAGGGCTACGCGCCGCTCTTGCCGGGTTTTGACCGCGTAAAGTTTGATGACCTCGCGGCGGTCGAGGCGGCGATAACAAAAGAAACAGCGGGCGTGCTGATTGAAGCCATACAGGGCGAGGGCGGCATCCGCGCGGCTTCAAAGGAATTTTTGCGCGGTCTGCGCAAGCTGTGCGATGAGCATGGCCTGCTGCTGATGATGGACGAAGTGCAGTGCGGCATGGGCCGCAGTGGCAAACTGTTTGCCTATGAGCATGCCGGTATCACGCCGGATCTTGTCTCGGTGGCCAAGGGCATCGGCAACGGCTTCCCGCTGGCGGCGTTGCTTTCTACCGCAGCAGCGGCCGAAAAAATGACGCCGGGCAGCCACGGCTCCACCTATGGCTCCAACCCGCTGGCCATGAGCGTGGGCAACGCGGTGCTTGATGTAATGCTCGCGCCCGGATTTTTAGAGAATGTGAAGGAAATGGGCGCCGTTCTTAAAGAATCACTTGAAGAGCTGGCGGGCCGCCATCCGCACCTGGTTACCGAGGTGCGCGGCGAGGGCCTGATGCTGGGCCTCAAAACCTCCGTCTCCAACTACGCGCTGGCCGATAAACTCCGCGCGGCAGGCCTGCTTACCGCACCGGCAGCGGGCGATTTGATTATACGCATTTTGCCGCCGCTTGTCATCGGCAAAGAACATGTCGAAGAAGCGGTTTCGATTCTGAACCACACGCTGAAGGGAGGACTCTCATGAGTGCCCCACGGCATTTCCTCGACCTGCAGGATATCCCCGCCAATGATTTGCGCGCCATGCTGGACGCGGCGGTACGGCTGAAATCTGAGCGCAACGAAGGCAAGTACGCCAACACGCTCAGGGGCAAAAAGCTCACCATGATCTTCGAAAAAAATTCCACGCGCACCCGCGTGTCGTTCGAGGTGGCGATGCTGGAGCTGGGCGGCTGGAGCCTGCCGTTCTCCAGCGGCGAACTGCAGCTCGGGCGCGGTGAAACGGTGGCCGATACGGCGCGCGTGCTCTCGCGTTACGTGGACGCGCTGATGCTGCGCTGCCATACGCACGCCACCCTGCTGGAGCTTGCAAAACATGCCACCATCCCGGTTATCAACGGGCTGTCGGATCGCTCGCATCCCTGCCAGGTGATGGCCGATATCCTGACGTTCGAGGAAAAGCGCGGGCCGATTGCCGGCAAGACGCTGGCCTGGGTGGGCGACGGCAACAACATGGCCCGCACGTTTGTGACCGCCGCTGTGCAGCTGGGCTTCCGCCTGCGGCTGGCCTGCCCCGGCGTGTTTGCACCGCCGGAAAAACTGATCGCGTGGGCGCAAAAACGCCGTCCCGGCCAGATCACGCTCACGCATGACCCGGAAGAGGCCGTCTCCAGCGCCGATGCCGTCATTGCCGATACGTGGGTTTCCATGGGCGATACCAACACCGAGCAGCGCATGTCCATGCTGATGCCCTACCAGGTCAACGCCGCGCTGATGAAGCACGCTAAGAAAGACGCCATCTTCCTGCACTGCCTGCCCGCGCACCGCGGTGAGGAGGTTACGGCGGATGTGATCGACGGGCCGCAATCGGTGGTGTGGGACGAGGCGGAAAACCGCCTGCACGTGCAGAAAGCCGTGCTGCTGTGGTGCTTGGGGATGCTCTAGACTTGTCATCCCCGCGAAGGCGGGGATCTCATGTTTCCTCCAGATTCTATATGAAGTAATAAATAAGATTCCCGCCTGCGCGGGAATGACGAAAGAAACTAGCTCTTTAAAGCGGCCTGCATTTTCGCCACCATCTCGTTGAACTCTTCTTCAAAACGGTGGCTGGCACCGTGTTCTTCTTCCATCTGCTTTTGCACGGCGGCGCTGGGGCGGCCCTTGCCGTGGTGCAGCACCTTGCCGTAATCGTGCAGGTTATAATTGCCCTTTGCTTCCGCCTGCTTGAACGCCGCGTACTTGCTGGGCGGGATGGAAACGTAAGCGTAATGCTCGGTGCCGTCGGTAAGCGTGCCTTGCACCAGCGTGAGGATTTGGATGTCCTCGTCCATCTGCTTCAAGAGTTCTTCCTCGGGTGTTCTCATGCGGTGGCGGGCAGGCCTTCAAGGCCCTTATACGGGTTGTGCCACGCAATTCCTTCCACGAGGTGAGTGGGGGTATTGTTATTGGCGGGTTTCTCCTGCGCCTTTTCTTCTTTTGTCGGCGGCTTCGTCTTGTCGATACCTTCGACGTTGTAGTCGTTCTTGCGCACAAGGATGGCCTGCGTGAGGTTGGCGCCCACGCCAATGCCAAGGTAAACAAGGTATTCCGGCTTCATGCCCTCGATTAGGCTCAGCACGAATGCAGCCGCGCAGATGCCGATATTGGTGATGGAGGAGATGAGCACGGGGTTGTCTTTCATCATCCCTTTCAGCTTGCCGACAATGCCCACGGGCTTGCTTTCGGATTTGCCGAACATGAGCGGGTCTTCCTGTTTTTCTTTTTCCGCTTCGTCCTGTTTCTTTTCTTTCTTGAAAAGAATGTTGCTGTAAGACCAGACGGCGAGCGCACCAAGCACCAGCGGTGTCCAGCCGGGGTTGCCTTCCAGCAGTTCGGCGGCGCCGTAAGCCGCGCCGCAGGATTCGGCGATGAGCGACATGCCGGCGGCAGCTTCCATGGGGTATTGCCGCGGCTTGAGCATTTTCTGCAGGCTATCGTTCCAGGAGTTGCCCAATGGCTTGATGTCTTTACCTGCCTGCTCGGTAGCCAGCGTTTCCTTATGTTTCTTTGTGCCCCACATCACCATGAAGCTGCGGCCTACAAGGCCAAATGCAGCAAAGGCGATCATGAACGGGTGACCGACCATCGCGCCGGCGATATCACCGATGGCCTTAAGAACGCCGACTACGCGCGGTGCATTGTCGCGCAGCGTATTCATCAGCCCGCCGGAAAAGCCGACGGCTTTGCTTTCGCTGTTCGCGAATTGCAGCTTTTCCCCGCTTGTGGTCTCTGCCGGTGCGTTCATCGGTTTTTTCCTCAGGCTATATAATAGATTAGCCGCTAAAAACATGGATGAAGGTTTTGTTACACCGTTTTATTTTCTGTATTTGTTATATTTCAGCCGGTTGCGATGGAAATAGAGAGCTCCGGCGTGAAAAAAGGCAGGAGGGAAAGCAGGTCTTCCTGCGCCAGCGCCACGCAGCCTTCCGTGCCGGCATAACCCGGCTTGGCCACGTGCAGGAAGATGGCGCTGCCCTTGCCCGCCACCACGGGGTTGTCGTTATAGCCCAGCGGCACGATGAGATCATAGGTATGGTCGTCCCGCCACAGGGTTTCATGCCGCGCCTCGAAGGGCAGGCGGATGTGGTGGTTGTAGAGCGGGTGGGCGGAATCGTCGCACCAGCCGTCATCCTTCTGGATGGCGCGGGTGGGGAGCATGGTGTTGGGCATGGCCAGGCGGTCATGCCGGAACCAGCATTCGCGCAATTTCCAGCTGCCCGCCGGGGTCGCCCCATCGCCCTCGCGTTTTTGCGTTGCCGCTATAACACCGCCTTTGCCGACGGCGCAGCGATAGGTTTTACCCTGAAAACTAAGTTGCCCGCCCTGAACGAGCAACTCAGGCATATTGCTTGCGGGGAAGGGGTGCGGGCAGCGCTTCGCGCGCGGCCTGCACGATCTGCGCGGCGTTCAGCCCCGCCTCGTCATACTGCTTCTGCGGTGCATTATGCTCGATGAAATAATCCGGCAGCGTCAGCGGCAGTATG
Source organism: uncultured Rickettsiales bacterium (assembly GCA_964620765.1). Lineage (GTDB taxonomy): Bacteria > Pseudomonadota > Alphaproteobacteria > Rickettsiales > SXRF01 > CAZUKF01. Next base: position 24,940 of record CAZUKF010000009.1, read on the forward strand.
CGGCAGTGGCCGTCCAGCAGCCCCTTGCGGGCAGCGAAGCTCAGCACGTGTGCGCCGAAGCCGCCTGCCGTGCCTTCTTCCACCGTGATCAGCAATTCATGATGCGCCATGAGCTGGCAGATGAGTTCTTCATCCAGCGGCTTGGCAAAGCGCGCATCGGCGACGGTGGCATTCAGTTCTTCCGCGGCCTTGAGCACTTCCTGCAAACGCGTGCCAATTGAAAGAATGGCTACGCGTTCGCCCTCGCGCACGATGCGGCCTTTGCCAATGGACAGCGGCGTTGTCACCAGCGGCAGCGCCACGCCGGTGCCTTCGCCGCGCGGGTAGCGGAAGGCGATCGGGCCATCACAATAGGTGATGGCCGTGGCTACCATGTTTGCAAGCTCGGCTTCATCGGATGCTGCCATTACAACCATGTTGGGCAGCGTGCAAAGATAGGCGAGGTCAAACGCGCCCGCGTGCGTGGCGCCGTCGGCGCCCACCAGCCCGGCGCGGTCAATGGCGAAGCGTACGGGCAGGTTCTGCAGCGCCAC